>JBBSJE010000008.1:0-62410 GCA_038257535.1 Polyangia bacterium | reverse complement strand
GGTGGCCGAGGGCTTCGTGAAAAAACACGCCGGCGGCTTCAGGCAGCAATATCGCGGGGCCATTGTAGGGGTCCAGCATGGGCGCGGTCCGTAGCGCGGCCACCTCACTCATCAATGATGTGACCGAAGCCATTAAGGCAGCGTCATCAGGCAATTCGGCTTCGGCGCCACCGTAAAAGCTTTTTCCGTGCGAGATCAGCAATCCGTCATCCGAACGGCTGGTGGCCATCAAATGCAGACCGTAAATCAAGCGCTCGTTGATAAGTTCGGACCCTTCGGTGGTGACGATGGTGCGAATTTGGTGGCTGACGCTGAGTTTGATGAGCGCGTCGAAGATCTTCGGATCTTGTTTGAACCGCCCCGAGGCGTCTCGCAAACGCTTGGCCCATACGGCTTCGTCCAGCGTGGGGGCCAAGGCGGGATCCACATGCTTCTGAGATTTTTCCTTCGAAAAGCTAGGCAGGGTTTCGTCTTCCACCACTTCGGTGACGCGTTTGCCTCGTTTTTTGTGTAGCGCCGAAAGGGCCTGCTTGTAACGCGCGTCGGTTTGAAGCCACAGCGCGCCTCGCAGCGCCTCAATGTTGTTCTCAATTGGAGCGACGATGGGCGGGTCGTAGCGTTCAAAATCGTCCAGGTCGAAGCTGTTGTCGGCCCCGTCATCAGCTGTGTTGTCGAATTGGTAGTCGCCCACGCGCACTTCTACGCCCGCGTGGCGTGCCCTTTGGTAATCGTTTTCGATTAAGGCCCCAAACCGAGCCGCCATGTCGCGCTCGTTGTAGTCCCGCAAAAGGTAACGAATGAAATAGGGGCCAGGCTCGCCTGGCAGCGCCAGGCGCTTTTGCGACCTGGACAATTCGTCTTTGAGGGCCCCCATGAGCACCAACCGTGGATCCTCCGCGGCAGCGGCGTGGACAGAAAAGCAAGGCCCGGCCATCACAGTGGCCATCAGGACAAACGGTAAGGAGCGGGTGGCTAGAACAAGGAGACGGGAGAGTAAACGCGGCACCCCTTCACGGTACCATCGAACGAGGGCCATGGCTGGGGGCGGGGCTCGATGGTTTTGTAAACCCCTCGGTCAAGGTGGCGTGGGGCACCCCGTCGTTGTGATTTTTGCAACGCGACGTTGCTCATGATGCGCCTTGCGCAATAAAAACCAGGGGCTAATCTTGGGGCATGCTGCATCCCAAGGGTTTCCGAAGTCGTACCTCCACCGCTGGCCGCAATATGGCGGGCGCCCGTTCGTTGTGGCGGGCCACCGGCATGAAAGACGCCGACTTCGAAAAGCCGATCGTGGCGATCGCCAACAGCTTTACGCAGTTCGTGCCGGGACACGTGCATCTGTGGGACGTCGGCCAACGCGTAAAGAAGGTGATCGACGACGCAGGTGGTTGGGGCGTGGAATTCAACACCATCGCCGTTGATGACGGCATCGCCATGGGCCACGGCGGTATGTTGTATTCGCTGCCCAGCCGCGACCTCATCGCCGACTCGGTGGAATACATGGTGAATGCCCATTGCGCCGACGCGCTGGTTTGCATCTCAAACTGCGACAAGATCACCCCAGGCATGTTGATGGCCGCCATGCGGCTGAACATTCCCACCATCTTCGTTTCCGGCGGACCCATGGAGGCAGGCAAGATTGTGGGAACCCATGACCGCAATGGCAAAGCCACCATTCGCAAACTGGATCTGATCGATTCGATGATTGCGGCTAGCGACGCCAGCGTGAGCGACGAAGAGCTTTTGCAGTTGGAAAGGTCGGCATGCCCTACGTGCGGATCGTGTTCGGGCATGTTCACCGCAAACAGCATGAACTGTTTGAACGAGGCCTTGGGTCTGGCCTTGCCGGGCAATGGCACTTTGCTGGCCACCCACGCGCGGCGTTGGGAACTGTTTGAGGCGGCGGGCCGGCGCATCGTGGACATGGCGAATCAACACTACGTCAGCGGCGACGACAGCGTGCTGCCCAGGAACATCGCCACGTTTGAGGCGTTTGAGAACGCCATGGCGTTGGACATTGCGATGGGTGGCTCTACGAACACGGTGTTGCACATCTTGGCGATCGCCAAAGAAGGCGGTGTGAACTTCACCATGGCCGACATTGATCGCATGAGCCGCAAGGTACCCAACCTCTGCAAGGTGGCGCCTTCAAGTTCGTACCACGTGGAAGACGTTCATCGCGCTGGGGGGATCTTCACGATTTTGGGCCAGCTGGACAAAGCCGGGCTCTTGCATCGCCAAGTGGGCACCGTTCACAGCCCATCCATTGGTGCTGCGGTGGACGAAAACGATGTACACCGCGCAACCGCAACCGACGCAGCCAAGGCCCGCGCTTTGGCGGCCCCGGGCGGTGTGGCCACCAAGGTGGCGTTTTCGCAGGACAAGTATTTCGACAAGCCCGATGTGGATCTGGCCCGCGGGTGCATTCGCGACGCAGAGCACGCTTTTAGCAAAGAAGGTGGCCTGGCGGTGTTGTTTGGCAACTTCGCACAAGAAGGTTGCATCGTGAAAACCGCGGGCGTTGACGAATCCATATGGAAATTTGAAGGACCGGCGCGCGTGTTTAACTCACAAGACGCGGCGTGTGACGCCATCATGGCCGATCAGATCAAGGCCGGCGACGTGGTGGTGATCGTTTACGAAGGCCCCCGCGGCGGGCCGGGCATGCAGGAAATGCTTTACCCCACATCGTTCTTAAAGGGCAAAGGCTTGGGCAAAGCCTGCGCGTTGGTCACGGACGGCCGGTTCAGTGGCGGCACCAGCGGCCTCTCCATTGGCCACGTGTCCCCCGAGGCGGCCGAAGGCGGCAACATTGGCCTGATTGAAGAAGGCGACATGATTAAGATCGACATTCCTGCCCGCAAAATCGATGTCGCGGTGGGCGAGAGCGTTCTGCAAGCGCGGCGGGAAAAGATGCTGGCCAAAGGCAAAGACGCCTTCCGTCCCAACCGCGATCGCTACGTGTCGCAAGCGCTGCAGGCTTACGCCTTGATGGCGACCAGCGCGTCCCAGGGCGCGGTACGCGACATCACCAAGCTTGAGCGCAAACCAGGTTAAACGGGGGAGGCTCGACGGGGGCCACCCGCCCCAGCCCTTGCCTGCCGCGAAGGGCACAAGAGGTGTCCGGTTTGCCCTCTTGACTCGGCTGCGTAGGTCTACCATTCTCGCCGCTCCCCATTCCCCGCGCCATTTTTCTCACTGGCCTTGGGGGCGGCGGAAGACCAGCGCATATGCAGAAGATCGTCATTAACGGCGGGCAAAAGCTCAAGGGCGAAGTCCGCATCTCAGGAGCGAAGAACGCCGCACTGCCCATCTTGGCGTCGTCGCTTTTGGCGGCTGGAAAATCCGTATACCGCAACGTACCGCAGCTAAACGACGTGCACACGATGTTCAAGCTGCTGGAACGCTTGGGCGCCCGCGTTGCCTCCTCCGGCCACCGCTCGAGCTTAGATACGAGCGACATTACCAACCTGGAAGCGCCTTACGAATTGGTGAAAACCATGCGCGCCTCGGCCTTGGTTCTGGGGCCTTTGGTGGGCCGTTACGGCATGGCGAAGGTGTCACTGCCGGGTGGGTGCGCCATTGGCGCCCGCCCCATTGATCAGCACCTCAAGGGGCTTGAGGCCTTGGGCGCCAAGATCGAGTTGGAACATGGCAACGTCACCGCGCGCGCGCGCCGGCTGCTCGGGGCCATGATCGTATTTGATGTGGTGACCGTGACGGGCACGGAAAACGTGATGATGGCCGCCGCTTTGGCCAAAGGCCACACCACGCTGGAAAACGCCGCCGCTGAGCCCGAAGTGGAAGAATTGGCCTGCGTGCTCAACAAGATGGGAGCGCGCATTCAGGGCGCCGGCACCAACGTCATCAACATCGAAGGGGTGGACGAATTGCATCCCCTGGATCACGCCATCATCCCCGATCGAATCGAAGCGGGCACCTTTATGGTGGCGGCTGCCATGACCCGGGGCAATGTGTTGGTGCAGGACTGCGTGCCCGAACATTTGGAGGCCGTGATAGCGAAGCTAAGGGCCGCGGGCGCCGACGTTTCCATCGAACCTGAAGGTGTGCGTGTGCGCGGTTGCGCCGAGATTCATCCCACGGACATCGTTACCCGACCCCATCCCGGCTTCCCAACCGACATGCAAGCGCAGTTTATGGCTTTGATGACGCGCGCCCAGGGGCAATCGGTGCTGGCCGAGAACATTTTCGAGAACCGCTATATGCACGTGCCGGAATTGCAGCGTATGGGCGCCGACATCGTCATTGACGGTCGCAC
This sequence comes from Polyangia bacterium, assembly GCA_038257535.1. Classification (GTDB taxonomy): domain Bacteria; phylum Myxococcota_A; class Polyangia; order Fen-1088; family Fen-1088; genus JAGTJU01. The sequence goes on along the minus strand of JBBSJE010000008.1, from coordinate 58,131 downwards.
CGCCGTGGTGAGGGGGCCCCGCAAGCTCAAGGGCGCAAAGGTCATGGCCACCGATCTGCGCGCTTCAGCTTGTTTGGTGTTGGCGGGCCTGGTGGCTGAAGGCACCACGGAGATCAACCGCATCTATCACCTTGACCGCGGCTATGAGCGCATCGAACGAAAGCTTCGGGCGCTTGGGGCTGATATACGCCGAGCCAAGGCCAAAGGACCATAATGGCAAAAACCACCGTTTCTTCATCACCCGGGCCCACCGGCAAAAACGCTCCGGGCAAGTCCACAAAATCTGGCAAGGGCAAGGGCAAAGGAAAGCCCGCCAATGGCGTCGCGTCGGCGCTGGCGTTGGGGCAGGGGCGGCCGTTGGTGCTGGCCATGCCGCGCGGGCGCATCATGGACGAAGCCATCGCGCTGTTTGGGCGGGCCGGGGTGGATCTGTCGGCGGTACAAGCGGCCAAGGAGAGCCGGTTGTTGATTGTGCCGGTGCCAGCCGCGCAAATGACCGTTCTGATTGTGCGCGACACCGACGTGCCCGCCTACGTGGAGAATGGGGCGGCCGATTTGGGCATTGCCGGGCGCGACGTCCTCGATGAGCAGGGCCGCGACCTCTATGAACCGCTAGATCTTGGCATTGGACGTTGCCGCATGGTCGTTGCAGAGCCCGCGGACCGTCCATTGCAGGCGGGTGGCCACCTACACGTCAAGTACGCCACGAAGTTTGTGGAAATCACCCGGCGCCACCTCCAGGCCCAAGGCCAAGTGGCCGAGATCATCAAACTATATGGTTCGATTGAAATTGCGCCGTTGGTGGGCCTGGCCGACCGGATCGTTGACTTGGTGTCCAGCGGTGAAACGCTGCGCCAACACAACCTTCGCGAGGTCGAGACCATCATGCAGGTCAGCGCCCGTTTGTGCGTGGGCCGGGCGTCAAGCCGCTTGTGGGCGGGCCGCATCGACGCCCTGACAGAGTCCTTAGCTCGGGTTTTATAAAAGTTTCGGCCTCGCCAATGCTTTGTTCCCTTTACCTTTACGGGCGCATGGTGAAAATGCGGGTGAACGATGGGCGGCGTTGATTTAAAAGAGCGGCTCGCCGCGGGAGCGAAACGGCACCCTCGCACCGTCTTCCAAAACCTTTTGCCTGACGGCCCAGTGCTGGACGCGCTCACCGCGGCGCTGCCGGCGTTTGCGCCATTCGAGAACCGCAAATACGCAGGCGCCCTGTGGGTTTTGGATTGGGATCATCGTTTGCCGTCCAAGCAGGTGGTGGTGCGGCTATACGCCTACTATGACGCGAGTCGACTCGTGGCTGGCGAGCAGAGCTTTAGGGCCCGCGCGGAGGCCATTGCCAAACAGGATTTGTTTCCTGAGTTCGACGTGCCTGATTTTTCCGGACTGGACGCCGATGAAGCGTACGAGGCCGAGTTTGAAGTGGGAGGCGCGCCGCCCACCAAATACCGCCTCATGAGCGCTTGGCGGCACACCGTGGCCCCGGCGGTTGGGCGCAGAGCGGAGGAGCTGGTGCGCGAATCCAGCGCCTACAAGGTGTTGCGCGACGCCGTGAAGGAGCGTCCCGTGGGCCTTGGGGGGCCTGAAGCTGCGCAATGGGTATCGCCTGCGGAGACCGGACATGGCCGCTGGGCGGTCGAAGTGTGGTTTTTGCGTAACTTCAACGGGATGGTGGGTGAAGGCACCGCGTTTGTGGTGGATCCCGGCGATGGTGCCATCGTGAGCCAGCGGGACTTCCAGTTCCGAGCGGGCTAGCTGCCGGCGCGCGCGCTCGAAGCCGCGTAACGTTTGCTCGGCCGGCGTGTCTATCTGATATGCCCTTTGCAACGCCCGCCGCTCGCCGCCCCTGGCACGTTTTGCTGTTCCTGTTCATCCTACCTATGTTCGCTGCGTTGCTTGCCCTGCCTGCTTGTGCGGCTCGTCGCAAGCCGCCCACGTCATCACCGCCAAATCTACAAAGGGAATACACGACCATGTCGACCCGCAGCTACGCCAAGCCTTCGCCTGAGGAATTGAAGCAGAAGCTAACCCCTCTGCAGTACAAGGTGACGCAAGAAGATGCCACCGAGCCCGCGTTCCGAAACGCGTTTTGGGACAATCACGAAGCCGGCATTTATGTAGATGTGGTTTCAGGAGAGCCGCTGTTTAGCTCAACCGACAAATTCGATTCGGGCACCGGCTGGCCTAGCTTTGCGCGCCCCATTGAGCCAGCGCGCGTAAACGAACACGAAGACAGTGCCTACGGCATGCGCCGGGTGGAGGTGCGTTCGCAAGCGGCCAGCTCACATTTGGGGCATGTGTTCGATGATGGGCCTGCAGCTACGGGGCTGCGATACTGCATCAATTCGGCGTCGCTTCGCTTTGTGCCTGTCTCGGCGCTGGAGGCCGAGGGGTACGGCGAATACCTTGGCTTGTTCGCGAAAGCCGCGTCTAAGGTGGCGTCCACGCCTGCGGTCGCGTGCGCCGTGGGATCGGAAGCGCCGGGCTGCGAAGCCACTTTGGAAGTGGCGGTTTTGGCGGGTGGATGTTTTTGGGGCATGGAGGATCTGCTGCGTAAGGTCCCCGGTGTTGTTGAAACGGAAGTGGGCTACAGCGGTGGCGACACGCCTTCGCCCAGCTACAACGTCGTGAAGGCCGGTCGCACCGGGCACGCCGAGGCGGTTCGCGTGGTGTTCGACCCCAAACAGCTTTCGTTTGCCGAGCTGCTTGAGTCGTGGTTCTTCCGTATGCACGACCCCACCACCGAAAACCGGCAAGGCAACGACGTGGGCACGCAATATAGATCCGCCATTTTTTACACCTCGCCTGAGCAAAAGCAGACCGCACAAGAGGTGATTGCGCGCGTGAACGGCAGCGGCAAATGGAAGCGCCCGGTTGTTACGCAGGTTGTGGCCGCCGGCGCCTTCACTGGCGCAGAGGACTACCATCAGGACTACTTGGAGAAAAACCCCGGCGGCTACACCTGCCACTTTCTTCGCTAGCGCGCGCTTTTATCACTTGGGCGCAGGCAATTGCCCTTGCCTGGCACATGCCTGGTTTGCTTTACGCCGCGTTTGAATTACCCTCGCCGGTGCCATGCCTTTGCGTCGCCGGTGGCGGGTCGCCTGTCTGATTGAAACCTCGAACGCGTATGGCCGCGGCCTACTTGAGGGCATTGTGGATTTTGTGCAAGAGCACGAGGCGTGGTCAATCTATTTGCCCGAACAAGGACGGGGCGCTCAGCCTCCCGAATGGCTACGCACCTGGCGGGGAGATGGCGTGATTGCGCGCATTGAAAACGCGGAGGTGGCCGCTTGTGTGGCAGCCTGTGACCTTCCCGCCATTGATGTGTCCGCCGCCCGTTTGATTCCTGACGCGCCTTGGGTAGAGACGAACGACGAGGCGTTCGCAGACTTGGCGTTCGCCCATCTTGAAGAGCGCGGGTTCCGAAGCTTCGCGTTTGTGGGCGATGACACCTTCAATTGGTCGCGATGGCGGGGGCATGCGTTCGCACAGCGGGTGCACGCGGCAGGGCATTCGTTTCGACACATCGACGTGCGTGCGGTGTCGCAAACGGGATCTTGGGACGCGCAACAAAACCATCTGGCCGCTTGGATCAATGAGTTGCCTCGTCCAACCGGAATCTGGGCCAGCTACGACATTTTGGCGCAACAACTTCTGGATGCGTGCCGCCGCGTTGACGTTGCGGTGCCCGAAGAGGTGGCCGTGCTGGGGACTGACAACGACGAGCTGCTGTGCCGGCTTTCAGATCCACCGCTTTCCAGCGTCATTCCCGACACGCGTCGCACCGGACATCTGGCCGCTCAATTGTTGGAGGCGCGCATGCAAGGCCGGCATGTGGAGACTCGGGTGCACCGCGTGAGCCCGCTGGGTGTTCACACGCGGCAATCTACAGATGTTTTGGCTGTTGAGGACGCGATGGTGGCCGATGCTTTGCGCTTTATCCGCGAGCAGGCCAGTGGTGGCATCGGCGTGGCAGATGTGTTGGCACGAACAAAATTGTCCCGACGGGTGTTTGAGGCGCGGTTTCGTCGCGTCGTGGGGCGCTCTCCGCATGAAGAGCTGCTGCGGGTGCGCATGGCGCGCATCAAAACGCTCCTCATCGAAACCGAGCTTTCGGTGGCGCAGATCGCTGAGTGCGTGGGTTACGTTCACGTTGAATATCTATCAGCGCAGTTTACGCGTGAAGTGGGCGTGCCTCCCAGCGTGTTTCGTGGACGTCACAGGCAGGCCGTGGGCTGAAACTTCACAAGGTGTTGGCAAAGCGCCGGCCGAATACGTGCGCAAACGCCGCGACGACGGGTGCCTTGGCGGCGGGCAGGGCAAACGGCGTTCGCAAACATGATGACACTGAACCCATGACGTTGGCCTGCAAGCCGCAGGGATTGATCAAGCCGAATCGATTCAGGTCCGTGTTCACGTTCAAAGCAAAGCCGTGATAGGTCACCCATCTTTTGCAGGCCACGCCTAAGGAAGCCAGTTTGCGCCGGGGTTCGGCCTGCGACCAAACGCCCGTCCATCCTGGCTCGCGATCGGCGGCAACCCCCATGCGCCCGCATGCCAAAATCAGCGCCTCTTCAAGATTGCGCAGGTAACGGTGAAGATCTCGTTCCGCGGGCCGCAAAAGAAAAATGGGGTAGCCCACCAATTGGCCGGGCCCGTGATAGGTGACGTCACCGCCCCGTTCAATTTCAAACACCGGCACGTTGCCCGGTGTCAAAACGTTCTCTTTATGTGTGCCACGGCCAAGCGGGATTACCTCGTGGTGCTCCACCAACACCAGCTTGGCTGCACTGGCATTGGCTTGCCGCTGGGCCACCAAGCTTTTCTGAAGCTCCCAGACCTCAGCGTAGCTGCGCTGGCCCAAGTCCAACACCTGAGCAGGAAAGGGCGGTTTGTCGGCGGGCACGTCGTCCATGCTAGCTGCAGCGATAGCACATCCGGCAACCCATCGCCGCGCTATGCTTGGGCATGGAGCGCGACATGAGCGACATGACCAATGGCATTGAAACAAACAAGGCTTTAGGGCCGAAGATGCCCCCTGAAGTGGCGCAGCGCCTGCAGAAGGCCTTGGCCGACAAAGGCAGCGCGTACAAGCCCCGCACCCGTCATCAACAAGCCGGCGTTCCGCTTTACACCAATCGCTTGATCCTTGAGACCAGCCCGTATCTGCTTCAGCACGCCCACAACCCGGTGAACTGGTTTCCTTGGAGCCCCGAAGCGTTTCAAGTGGCGGCGGCAGATGCCAAGCCTGTGTTCTTGTCGATTGGGTATTCCACCTGCCATTGGTGCCACGTGATGGAGGAAGAGTCGTTTGAAGATGAGGAGATAGCGGCCCACCTGAACCAAAACTATGTGTGCATCAAAGTGGATCGAGAAGAGCGGCCTGACGTTGACGCCGTTTATATGAGCGCGGTGCAAAACCTAACCGGGGGCGGGGGCTGGCCGATGAGTGTGTGGCTGACGCCGCAACGTGAGCCATTTTTTGGGGGCACATACTTTCCACCCCGTGACGGCGTGCGGGGCGCCCGGCGGGGCTTTTTGTCGGTGCTAAGCGAACTGGCCGACACGTTCGCGAATCAGCCCAACGAAGTTGCCAAAGCTGCGCAAGCTTTGGTGGCCGCCGTGAAGCTGGATATGGAAGGGGGAAATCCGTCAGGTGATGTTCCTTCGTCAGGTGATGTTCCTTCCCGCAAGGCCATCGACGACACTGTGGCGTTTTACAAGCGCGCGTTCGATCCTGTTCATGGGGGGCTTCGCCGCGCCCCCAAGTTTCCTTCGCATATGCCCGTCCGTTTGTTGTTGCGGCATCACCAGCGAACGGCGGATCCCCAAACGCTGCACATGGCCGTGCATACCTTGGAAAAAATGGCTGCAGGCGGCATGTATGATCAGATAGGTGGTGGCTTCCATCGCTATTCCACAGACGCGCAGTGGCTTGTGCCGCACTTCGAGAAGATGCTATACGACAATGCGCTTTTGGTTGTGGCTTACGCCGAAGCGTTTCAGGCCACAGGACGGCCAGCGTTGGCGCGCGTGATGGCAGAAGTGCTGGATTATGTTCAACGCGAGATGACCTCGCCCAATGGTGGCTTTTATTCCGCCACGGATGCGGACTCAGAAGGCGAGGAGGGAACCTTCTTTGTATGGAGTCACCAGGAAATTGCAACGATTCTTGGCGATGAGGCCTCTGCGTTCTGCGCGCATTATGGCATCACACCCCAAGGGAACTTCGAGGGGAAAAACATTCCTTCCGTGAAGCAGCCGAGCGAAGAGCTCTGCACACGCTTCGCATCGGCGCGGGCCAAGCTCTACGAAGCGCGATCAAAAAGGGTTCCTCCTGGCCGCGACGACAAAATTCTGGCGGCGTGGAACGGCCTGATGATTTCGGCCATGGCTGTGGGCGGCCACGTGTTGAATGAAAGCAAGTACATTGCGGGGGCGGCGCGCGCGGCGCGCTTTGTGTTGAACAATCTAAAACCGGGTGACCGCATGATTCGCAGCCACAACGCTGGCCGCGGTGAAAACGTGGGATTCTTGGAGGATCAGGCGTTTGTAACGGCCGGCCTGTTGGATCTTTTTGAGGCCACCGGGGAGGCACAATGGCTTAGAGAGGCATTGAAGCTGGCCGAGGCCACGCAAACCCATTTTGCCGATGAGATGCAGGGCGGATGGTTCATGGTGCCGCATGATGGGGAAGCCTTGTTGGCGCGCGAGCGGCCCACGCACGATGGCGCTGAGCCTTCAGGCACATCGGTGGCGATCATGAACGCGTTGCGACTGGCGACCCTCACAGACGATCCACGTTGGCAAAGCGTGGCGAAGCGGGGCCTGGTTTCGGTGCGCAAAGCGATCGAGACCTCGGGCATGTCGGTGACCGAAGCGCTTTTGGCCCTGGACCGTTATTGGGACAAACCGAAGCAAATCGCCGTCGTGTGGCCTGTTGGCGCGCAAATGGGGGCTGAGCCTTTGCTGCAGGTGTTGCGCACCACCTTCGTTGCACATCGGGCGCTTGTTGCGGGTGATGTTGAGACTCTTACAACGTTGTCGCAGCAGGTGCCTTTTGTGTCTGAAAAAGCCTGCGATGACGGCAAGGCTTGGGCTTACGTATGCGAGCAGGGGCGCTGTGGGTTGCCTACGTCTGATCCCGCGGTTCTCAAATCGCAGCTGGCGTAGCCGACACCACTGCAACCGTGCGCGCGTAACCGTGGGGCGGCCCGAGGCATCTATGTGAGGTTGACTCGCAAAGTGGATACCTTTCCGCCACCTACCCGTCGGCAGGTCCTGGGTTTCGCGCCCTTCGCCTGCGCGACCCTTGCCTGCAAAAAGCTGGAGCCTCGAACCATGTCAAATCCCCACGCTGCGTCCGCTTCCACCATGCCGGTTGGCTTTGTGGGTCACGGCGCGCCCACCGTGGCCTTGGATGCCGCCAAAGGGGCTCCCTGGCAAGCCTGGGGTGCAAGGCTGCCCGCCGCTTCCGCGGTGCTTGTGGTGTCAGCGCATTGGGAGTCGGCGCCGGTGGCGTTGGGGGCTTCGCAAGCCTTGCCCTTGATCTACGATTTTGGTGGCTTCCCGGAGGCGCTTTACCAGGTGCAGTACAAAGCGCCTGTGGCGTCGCGCGAGGTGTTTGCACGCGTGGCTGCGCTGTTGAACAACCCGGTGGTCAACGAGAGCCAGGGCTGGGATCACGGTGTGTGGACGCCGCTTGTGCATCTGTTTCCCTTGGCGAACGTGCCTGTGATGCAAGTGTCGTTGCCCTCGGCATTGGGCCCCCGTGGGGTTTACGCTTTGGGGCAACAGCTGGCGCCGCTCCGTCGCGACGGCGTCTTCCTTTTGGGTAGCGGCAACATCACCCATAACCTGCGCCGCAGGGGTCCCGAAGGGGGCCGGCCCGAAGCGTTTGCGGCCGAGTTCGACGAGTGGGTGAAACAGCAAGTTGCTTCGGGGCAAAGCGATGCGTTGTTGGATGCCGAACACAAAGCCCCCGCTTTCCGCATGAATCACCCCACGGCAGAGCACTGGTTGCCGTTGCTATTTGCGGCAGGGGCTTCCGAGGGCAGCCCGGCGGCATTTGTGCTTGAAGGCTTTGAGTACACCAATCTCAGCCGTCGTGCCGTGCAGTGGGGATAAAAACGAAAAGGGCCCTCAGCTGAGGGCCCTTCGCGTGTGAACAAAGAACAGCCGCTACTTTTCAGCCTGCAACAAGCCTTCGAGCGAGGGCAGGTCAGAAAGGTTGGGCTCAAGCACAATTTCGATGCGACGGTTTTGCGCTTTGTTTTCGTTGCTGTCATTGGGCGCAACCGGATCAAACTCGCCGTAACCTGCCGCCGCCAAAACGTCGGGGTTCATGCCTGATTCGATCAGCAAGCGGGTCACTTCCACAGCTCGGGCCGTAGACAGTTCCCAGTTTGAAGGAAAGCGTGACGTTTTGATCGGAACGTTGTCGGTGTGGCCAGCCACCACGAAGCGGCGGTCGTTGATCGAAGCCAGCACCTTAGCCACTTCGCGCAAAGCGGTCTTTCCTTCTTCTTTCACCGCGGTTTTTCCCGAGTCGAACAAAACATCGTTGGGCAGCGCCAACAGCATGCGCCCGTTGCGGATGGTGACTTTGATTGTGCCCGCATCGATCATGGCTTTGAGCCGTTGCACCAATCCGCGGAAGGTGGCTGCACGGGCCTCAGCAGCCGCCTTTTGTCGACGCAACTCTTCAAGCCGCTCTTTGGCCTCATTGAGACCAGCGGACAAAGTGCCCTTTTCGCTGGTGAGCTGCTGAACGTTTTGCCCCAAGCTCTCTAACTTTGCGCTCAATTGACCCACCAAGGCGGTGGCGTCGTCCAGCTCTTTCTGAAGCTTGTCGCGTGCGGCGGTGCGCTCATCAAGATCCGCTTGAAGTTGCGCTGCCGATTTCTGCGACGCCAGTAGCTCCTTTTCTTTCGCGCGGAACGTGCCCGACGAAACGCAGCCCACGGCCAGGAACAAGGCCGGCAGGGCCAGGCATAGTCTTCTTAAGTGCATAATCTGTTCTCCTCCGTTATCCAGTTGTTATTTCGCCGGAGCCGCCGCTGGCGCTGGAGCGGCAGGCTTTTTGAGCCCCATCATCTCCTGGCAGCCATCAGACAGCTGTTCGGCGTGCTTTTGCAAACAGGGCATGAGACCCCCCTGCTGGGTGGATTCCTTTTGACAATGTTTTTTAACGTCGCTCTTGCAGGCTCTTTCAAACCGCTTCTTTAGGTATTCGTAGAGTGATTTCTTGCAAGGGTCGCTGACTTGGTCGCGTTTGTCGCGCAAACAGCTGGCGATTTGATTGTTGCCGAAAGCCACCTTGGCACAATGGGCCTCAATGTCTTTGTTGCAGGACTTGTTGGCCTTGGGCAGGTCTTCGAGGTTTTCCTCTTCAGGTTCAGCCGCGGCGGCGGGCTCGGGCTCGGCCTGTGCGGCGGGCGCGGGCGCCGCTTCGGACTTTTTCTTTTTTGCAAATGCCGGCGCACTCACCAGTGTGCAAAGCGAGGTGAAGGCCACCGCCAACCACAAACCATGAGACCGTGATGTGCTTTTCATGAACTAGCTCCTAAGTGAGAGGCCGCAAAGCGACCGGGTTTAGACGCGCAGACTCATGCCAGTGTTCGCATGAAGTCTATTAGATCGGAGGGTAAGGGGCTTTGCACTGTGATGGCTTGCCCCGTGACCGGATGGGGGAATGTAAGGCTCTGCGCATGCAAAGCGTGGCGGGGCAGGCCATCGAATTTCAGCAACAATTCCTCGCTGAGTCCATTGTCACAATACGCCATGAAGTCGGCCTCGCTGGCGCGATAAAGCTTGTCGCCCACGATGGGATGTCCCAGGAACGCCAGATGAACACGAATCTGGTGCTGCCGTCCGGTTTCAGGTTCGGCTTGCACAAGGCTGTACGCGCCCAGTTGTTGCAGAACGTGGTAGCGCGTGCGCGCGGGCAAACCATCACCACTGACACCCATCATCAAATGCGTGGGGGTGTCCAAAAGCTTCATGGGTTGGTCGATCACGCCCGTTTGCGGTTCCGGGCATCCGTGCACAAGCGCCACATAGGTTTTTTGCACGCGGCGGAGCGCAAACGCCTGTTTCAGTTGCGAGGCGGCCTGGGCGGTTCGCGCCACCAACAAAACCCCCGAGGTTTCCCGATCAAGCCGGTGGCAGATCTGCATCGGTTCGTTGGGAAAGCGCTCACGCAGCACCGCCGTCAAAGTGTTGCGATAAAACTTCGCCGACGTGTGCATGGGCAGGCCCGCCGGCTTGTCGATGGCCATGAAGGTTTGATCTTCAGCCAAAATCTCAAAGTGTCGTGGCACTTCCGGCTCTACGGGGGCCGGGCGGTCCAAACGGATCACCTCACCGGCGCGCACCCGCGAGGCGGGACGCACGCGGCGGCCATCAGCAAACTGAATCTGTTCGCCGATGACCATCTGCACCCGCGTGCGCGACAAGCGCGCTATCCGCCACTTCAAGAAATGGTCGAGGCGCCAGCCATCGCACATGGGCGGCACCGGGATTCGAAGAGCAATGATGTCTTGTTCCGGTGGCGCCTCAGGAAAATCTTCCGCCTGCGCCGAAGAAAGCATGGTGCTTTGCTCTGTGCGGTGCCGGACTAATCCTCGTCCAGCATGCCGTTCCAGCGCCAGTTGCCTCGTTCTTTTTCTTGAGGCCGGTTGGACTTCTTTTTTACGTCCTTCTTGGCGGACAACTTTTTCTTGCCTTCGTCGTCGTCGCGAGACAAGAACCCCGCAGGTCTCGGGGCGCCCTCGCCGGGAGGTCCGCCACCTTCGCCGCTGAATGGATCCCGCCGATAGGGCTCGCCTGGCGCCCCGGGGGGACGACCTGGACCAGGTCCTGGACCACCAGGCCCGGGCCTAAAGCCGCCTCCACCAAAACCGCCGCCACCTGGGCCGCGGAATCCGCCGCCAGGAGCACCGCCGGGGGGGCCACCGAATCCGCCAGGTCGAGGCCCGCCGGGCCCGCCGCCTGGCGGACCAAAGCCGCCGGGACCACGCGGAGGACCGCCTGGACCACGGGGCGCACCACCAGGAGGACGCTCTTGCGCCTCTTCCACCACAATCGGGCGTCCTTGTAACAGGCGCCCCGAAAGTGCTGCACGTGCCTTCTTCGCGTCGTCGTCGGTGGCGGCTTCTACGAAAGCAAAGCCGCGCGGCCGTCCGGTTTCCCGGTCTAAGGCTACACGTATGCTTCGAAGCTGGACGCCTTCTTCTGCGAAGGCATCCTTCAGCTCCTGCTCCGTTACGTTATACGAGAGGTTCCCTACAAAAAGACGGGTACCCATGACCTGTCATGCCTCTTGCGCAGATTCCTTGTTTTGAAATGTTACTGCGATTTTGGCTTGTTGATCCGGTCTTTCAATTCTTTGCCGGGTCGGAATGCAGGAACGCGCTTGGCATCAATCGTGATGGTTTCGCCGGTCCTGGGGTTTCGTGCGGTTCGTGCCTTCGCGTCCTTCACTAAGAAAGCGCCAAAGCCTCGAAAATCAATCCGCTCGCCTTGCTCCATAGCGGCCGCTACAGCCTCAAGGGTTGCGTCGACAATCGTCTCGACCTGGGGCCGCGCAAAGCCGTGTTGCCGTGCCACCGAATCGACGAGGTCTGCTTTTTTCATACTGGGGAAACTCTCCTGAGGAACAAATTCAATCGCCGCTGAAGATCACAACTGCAAGACGAAACTATCTGGCGACGATGAACGAAGAAGGGCGTCTGGCCCGCTGGTGCGTAAAGATAGTCCCCCCAGGTCCGCAAGGTCAAGCGGCAGTGTGGGATGCCGCGTGGCGTTGTGTGCGATTTTTGGCGCTGTGAAGTCTTAAAATGCCGCCGCCACACTCTTTTCTCGCTTTGATGACTCGGTGCTCCACTGATAACCTGGGCGCAATGAAAGGTTTTGTTTTGGGCCTTCTGGTTGCCTCGGTGGGATGGGTGGGCGGTTTTTATGTCTATCAAGCGCGGCAAGCCGCTTTGCGGGCGGAAGCGCCCGAGCTGTCCGCAGAAACGCCTGCAGTGTCTGCAAAGCCGGCACGCAAGGGGCGACGCAGGGCTGCGGGGGGCGCCCGGGATTCATTGAGCGCGGGCGAGCCGGGCGGGAGCGAGGCTCCTGAACGCAAACTTACAGCAAGCGAATTGCGCCCCGCCAGCCGCGGCGACGACTTGTCGCGGCCTGATGTGCTTTCTTTAGACATGGGCGACAACAACGCCGCGCCCGAATTGTCCGAAGAAGAAATCGATCAGCGCTTCCGCGATCGGCAAGATGCGATCCTCGATTGCATCGACAAGGCCCGGCCCGACGACCAGACCTATGTGCCTGGTCGCGTGACCGTGCAGTTTCGCATTCAGCGAACGGGGCAAGTGCGTGGCGTTCGCGTGGAAGCGCCCAGCATTTTGCAAGCCGGCGGCCTTTATAGCTGCGTGAAAAGCGTTGTGATGGGCTTGCGATTTCCGCCTTCCAGCGGCAGCCAAGTGGTGACGTTTCCGTTCGCCTTGAGTTGAAACACGAGCACCGCGCCCTGCTTGTGGGAGGCCGTTAGACTTGCGCGGGTGAGGTGAAACCCGGCATCGCCACAGGTTCTTCTGTGACGACAGCCCGGCTGTGCTCTTTCGCGATCAACACATAAACCGATGGGATCACGAACAGAGTAAACAAAGTGCCAATGGACATGCCCCCCACCAGCACGATGCCGATGGAATTGCGCGCCACCGCGCCGGGCCCGCTTACCAGCGTGAGTGGGAAGTGTCCCGCCACGGTGGCCACCGTGGTCATCAAGATCGGCCGCAGCCGCGTGGTGGCGGCCAAGCGCACGGCTTGCAGCTTGCTGTGACCCAAGGCCTGTTGTGTGTTGGCGAATTCCACCACCAAAATGCCATTTTTCGCCACCAAACCCACCAAGGTCACAAGGCCCACTTGCGAATAAATGTTCAAGGTGGTGGTCCACCCTTCGGTCAGGCCGAACCTAAGCCCTGGGGGCCCCGCAAACTTCAAGAACGTGAAGATCAACGCCCCGAACATCGCCAACGGCACTGAGCCTGCGAGCACAACGAAGGGGTCGCGAAACGAATTGAACTGCGCCGCCAGCACCAAAAAGATAAGCACGATGGCCAAGCCCATTGCCGGCAAGAACTTTCCACTTTCCTGCCGCAGTTGCCGAGACTCGCCCGTGTAGTCGATGTGATAGCCAGGTGGCAGAATGCGCGCCGCTGTGTCTTCGAGAACCTTCAACCCGTCTTCCAACGAGCGCGGTGCAACGCCAGATATCTTGATGGCGTTGAGCTGCGCAAAGCGATTCAGTTGTCGCGGCTCAACGCCTTCGCGCAGCGTGGCGATGGCAGAGAGTGGCATCACGTTACCATTGGGTCCGGTGACGTGAATGTTTTTGAGATCCTCGGTGTTTAAACGCCCCGCACGCTCGATCTGCGCGATGACTTTGTAACTGCGACCTTCCATGTTGAAGCGGTTAACAAAGTTGCCGCCCAACATGGCGGCCAAGTCGGCGCCCACTTGCTGCATCGTCAGCCCCATAGATGCAATCTTGTTGCGGTCCAAAACGATCTGCGCGTTGGCTTGATCAATGCGAACGTCCGTGATCGGTGGAAAGGCAAACTGGCCACTTGCCATCGCGGCTTGCACAAGTTGCTCACCAAACCTGATGAGCTCTTCATGGCTGGCGGTTGACGCCAAAACAAATTCAACCGGAAAGGTGCCCGCACTGGGCAAAGCGGAAGGCAAAAACACGGGCGCCCGAACGCCCGACACTGACATCAGCTTGCCGAACGCCTCTTCTTGAATGGCGAAGATGCTCCGGTTGCGGTCAGTCCAGGGTTTTACGATCATGCCGCCGAAGCCGCCGGAGGGAAACGTGATCTGGAAACTGTGACTAAATTCCGGAGTTGATTTGAAGTGACGGAACACTTCCTCGGTGTAGGGCGTGACTTGTTCCAAGGTGGCGTTGGCGGGCACGTCTATGGCGCCGAAAACCACGCCCTGATCTTCATTAGGGGCAAGTTCCTTGGGCGAGAACATATAAAGCGGCACCAGCAGCAGCGACAGCGCAATCCACACAATGTAAACCGCGGGGCGCGCGGCCAAGGTTTTGTCCAGAAGCCGGGAATAGACGTCTTTGATGCGCAGAAACACCCGATCAATGATTTGCGCCAAGCGGCCATGCTGGGGCCTCAGCAGCTGAGACGACATCATGGGCGACAAGGTGAGCGCCACGATGCCGGAGATGAACACAGCGCCCGCCAAGGTAAAGGCAAACTCGCGGAACAAGGCGCCCGTAAGCCCACCCTGAAAACCAATGGGAGCGTAAACGGCTGCCAATGTAATCGTCATGGCGATGATGGGACCCACCAATTCGCGGGCCCCCACCAGCGACGCTTGGAACGCCGATTTGCCTTCCCGCATGTGGCGTTCCACGTTCTCGACCACCACGATGGCGTCGTCTACCACCAGGCCCACCGCCAACACGATCGCCAGCAGGGTGAGAAGGTTCAGTGTGAAGCCCAGAACCTGCATCAAAAACACGGCGCCAATCAAGGACACCGGAATGGCCACCAACGGAACCAAGACCGTTCGCACGGAGCCCAGGAACAAGAAGATCACAAGGATCACGATCCCGACGGTTTCAAGTAGAGTTTTTTGAACTTCGCTAATGGCATTGTCGATGTATTTGGTTGAATCAAAAGCGATGCTGGCCTGCATGCCTGAAGGCAGCTCGGCCGTGATGGCTTTCATCTCCTCGCGGACCGCTGCGATCACGTCCAAAGAGTTGGCGTTGGGCAGCACCCAAATGCCCATGAAAACGGCGCGTTCGCCCGACATGCGAACGTCCTGCTCGTACGTATCGGCGCCCATGACCACGTCGGCCACGTCGCCTAAACGAACCAGCACTCCGTTTTCCTGACGAATCACAAGGTTGCGAAACTCGTCCACGGTTTGCGCGTCGGTGGTGGCGGTCAGATTCATCTGGATCAGGGCGCCTTTGGTTTGCCCCACCGCCGAAAGGTAATTGTTGGCCGCCAAGGCTTGCCGCACCTGCGCCGGGCTTACGTTCAGCGACGCCATGCGATCGGGCTTAAGCCAGGCACGGATCGCAAACGTTCGCCCGCCAAGAATGTCGGCCCGCTGCACCCCCGAAATTGCCGACAGACGTGGCTGCACCACGCGGATGAGGTAGTCGGTGACCTGGTTGTCTTCCAATAGATCGGAACCGAAACTCAAGTACATGGCCGCCACCACCGCGTCTGACGGTTCAATGTTGATGGCGGGCACTTCGGCTTCGGGGGGAAGATCAGCGCGCACTTGGTTCACCCGGGCGCTGATGTCCGAAAGGGCGTTGGAGGCGCTAAAGTTGAGCTTAAGGCGCACGTTGATCGTGGAAAGGCCCTGGTCGCTTTGCGATTCGATGTAGTCGATGCCATCGGCCGCCGCGATGGCGCGTTCAAGCGGCGTGGTGATGAAGCCGCGCACGAGATCGGCGTTGGCGCCGACGTAGGGCGTGCGCACCGTAACGGTGGCGCTTTGCAGCCTAGGATACTGGCGCACGTTGAGCGAGCGAATGGCCTGCAGCCCCGCGATGATGATCACGAGGTTGACAACGATCGCTAAAACGGGACGTTTGACGAAGATGTCGGTGAAGCGCATGGCTAGCGATTGCTGGGGCGGGGGTTGGTTGAGGGGTTCAGGTTCACGCTGTTGTTCACCATCACAGGCGCGCCGTTGCGCAGCTTGAATGCACCGGCCGTCACAACCTCTTGCCCTTCTTTGAGGCCCTCTTCGATGGCCACGAAATCGCCGCGGGTGGCCCCCACGCGCACAAACTGTTGCCGCGCAATCGCGGCCTGTCCGCCGTTAGCGGGCTTTCCATCCTGGCCTTGTTTGGCTTCTACGATGAAGATGGAATCGCCATAAGGGGCATGCACCACCGCCGTGGCTGGCACCGTCACCAGTTTTGTCTTCTGTTCGGGCAGCACAACCGCCACGTTCACAAACATGCCCGGCCGCAATTCGCCTTTGGGATTGGGCACTTCGGCACGAACTTTGAGCGTGCGCGTGGCTTCGTCGATCGTGGGCGCCAAGGCGGCGATCTTTCCCAGGTTGGCTTCGCTCTGTGGGGAGCCCGCCAGGCTGGCGCGAACGGGCATGGCCACCTCCAGCCCACCCAGCAGCTGTTGCGGCACGCTGAAGTCGACGAACACCGAACCCATCGATTCAACCACCGCCACTTCGCTGCCGGCGTTGAGGTACTGCCCGAGGTTGATCTGGCGAATGCCAACCCGCCCGGCAAACGGGGCGCGAATGGTCTTGCGTTCGATTTGTGCCTTTAAGGCCTCGACGTCCGCGGCCAGCGTTTTGAGTTGCGCTTCGTCGTTGTCAAGCTGCGCTTTGGTCACGGCATCCGCGGCCGCCAGCCGGCGGGACCGCCCGGCGTTTAGTCCCGCCAAATCCAAGCGAGACTGTAAAGATGCCAATTGCGCCCGCTCAACGCGGCTGTCCAACTCCACCAAAACCTGGCCGGCCTTCACGACGACGCCTGACGCGAAGCGAATTGCTTTGATAACCCCCGGAACTTCGGCGCTAACTGTCACGCCGCGCACGGGCTCCACGCTGCCTATGGCCGTAAGTTCTCCTTGCCAAGCGTCGGCCGTCGCTTTGGTGGTTGAGACCGCCTCGGGCGGCGGTCCTGATGCTTCGGCAGCCTCGCCAAAACGAATGAGGGTCGCGATTTGAAAATACTTCACACCCGCGAGGCCGCTGACCAAGAGCCCGACGATTCCAAGCGAGATCAAATACCGCATGCCCGACCGATGCCGTTGCGTTGCTTCGGTTGCAAGAAATCGTCGCATCTCGCGAAGAAAAAACACACGCCCGGAACGTTGCGAATGCGTTGCTTTCGGCTGCGCCTCCACCCCTGGCGCCACCTTGAATCGCTGGTATCTTCCGCCCGGTTGGCGCATTGCTATGAAGACACGCGTTCGTATGGCTCGGCTTCTATTGTTAACAAGTGTGGTTGGCGAGACCGCCTTCGCACATGCTGAAACCTTAGGCTTCGGTGAGAGTGTAGAGCTGGCGCTCCAGCAAGCGCCCGAAGTGGCAGCGGCGAAGTCCGCAACGACGGCGGCGGAACATCGCGCGGGATCAAGTAAAGCCCTGCGGTATCCTTCGCTACGGGCTGAAGCAAACATTTTGCGCTGGAACAAACCCTTGCTTGTGAATTTCGCGCCCATGAATGCGATGCCAGGCATGAGCGCAGCACCCTTGGTGGTGCGAGATCGCTACACGACATCGTTGTCGCTGACAGTGGCTCAGCCGTTGTCGGGTTTGTTTGCCCTGAATCGGCAGGTTGCGATCGACAACATAGGCGTGGCGCAAGCGCAAGCCGAAGCCGCGCAGGCAAGGTTGGACGCGGCCGGGCGGGCGGCCAGTGCTCACCTGAACGTGTTGCTGTCGCTGGCTGTGGCGGACGTTGCCAAGGCCTCGGTGGCACAGATCGAAGCGCAGCTTGAACGAGCCCGAACGCAGGAGGCGGCTGGCGTGTTGAACAAAGTGGATGTGCTGCGGTTGATCGCGGCACGTGACACCGCAAAACAAGAGGCCATTAACGCCGAAACCGATGTGCAAGTGGCCCGAGGGCAATTGGCGCTGGCTTTGAACATGCCGGTGCAAAGCCTTCCCGAGGTTGCAGACGATTTGCCCGATCCTCCAAAGCCAATTGTCACAACGGCCGAGCAAGCGATGCAACAGGCGGCCTCCACGCGCCCCGAGGTGCGCCGGGCGGCTGAGCAGATCAAACAAGCCGAAGCGTCGAAGGCCGTCGCGCAATCTGATTATTTGCCCTCGATCAACGCCGTGGGAACTTATCAACATGTTACGGGGCAAGGTCCCTTCCAACCGCGCAACGCTTGGTATGTGGGCGCGACCTTGTCGTGGGAAATCTGGTCGTGGGGCGCCACCTACGAAGGCGTAAAAGCTGCAAGGGCCCGCGCGGAACAAGCGCAGTTTGCAGCGCAGTCTGTGCAAAACCAGATTCTGTTGGAAGCCCGCGAGCGCTTGCTGGCAACGCAAGCGGCGTTTGCGAATTTAGATCCAGCCCGCACCGCATTGGAAGCCGCTTCAGAAGCGCACAGAATTCAAAGCTTGCGCTTTGCAGAAGGTGTTGCCAGCACAACAGACATCCTTGCCGCCGAAACTGAGCTTAGTCGTGCGCGCGCCGGGTACGCGCAAGCACGCTATCGCTACTACCAGACGCAAGCCGCGCTGGCGCGCTCAACGGGGCAACTGCCTATGCAAAACTGACTCGATCCGGAAGCGGGCGGCCTGCGCTTGTGCGGTGCGTGCGCGCTTCAATTTGCTGCGACGCCGTGCTTGAGCCCGGCCACGTGGGCGTGCGCCCACGCGATGATGGTTTCGGCAGCTAGAAGCGACCTTAAGTCAGGTTTTCCCAGACTGATGAGTTCCGGCGGGGCGGGGCGTGTGTTCACAAGCTCCTGTGCAGCGTCTCGCACCGGCTCTGGTACACGCTCATCGGCCGCCAGCGCAACCACATGATCCATGTAGCTGCGCCCCCACGAGGCATCAAACGCCACACGAAGCACGCCGTTGCACGCCATCCCCGCCGCGCGGCGTGCGTGCGTGACGCCCGCCCGGTAGCCTCGGCGCTCAAGCGCTTGCCGACAATGCACAAGTTCATTGGTGGCCGCCGCCAGCCAATCCTCAGCCGATAATCGCGCAAGCCAGTTGTCGTTGTGTAGCGGGTCCATCTGTCACCCCCGGCGCCCCAATCGCCATACGATCCCCAGAAAAGCGCGCGCGGCGTAGGCCAAATTCATGGCCAGATACACGTGAAGGAACACATCCACGCGCCCGATCAGCGCGACCAACCAAAAGTAAGTGGGATAGTGCACCACAAATTTGCCCACGGATTCGAGCAAGCCCACAAGCTTTGCCACCGGCGAGCGCGCGGTGGGCACCGGCGCCGTTGCCAAACCGTCTCCGTAGTCGCCAGCGGCAACGGAGGCCGCTTTTCCCGTTGCTGCAACCACTTCGGGGCGGCGCAAAAACGATGTCAGGGTGACCGCTGTGGCCACCACCACCGCGCCCAGCATGCCCTCAAGCAGCCACAGCGGTTCGCTTTGTGCCTGCCATTGCCGTGCGGCGACGGCAACCACCAGCAGCAGCGCCTTGATCTCATCGGCCATGTAGTCAAGGTGCGCGCCGGCCGGGGACGATGTGCCGCGGTAGCGCGCCAATTGTCCGTCGGCCATGTCGATGACGTAAGAAAACTCAAGCACGGCCGCCGCCGCCAACAAGCCCGGCCACGAAGGCAGCACCGCCACACCCGCCGCCGCCGCAACGAACAAGAACAGCGACGTGAAGGTGAGTTGGTTGGGCGTAATGGGCGTGCGCGCCACCATAACCACCACAACGCTGGCCAATGGCCGGGCCACCCAACGATTGAACGTGAGGTCGCGAGGCTTCTTTGTGCGGTGGTAGGCGTCAGCGATGGCCGCGAACATGATGAACGTGCCAAACGTTCTGGCTGTCTCGCGGCTTCGTGTCTACAAAAACCGTTCGTGTGGGAAAACTACGCTCCCGAAAGCATCCGGTAGATCCAATAGATGGCTGCCAAGGCCAATCCGACCACCAGACCCAGCCCCAACGAAGGCAACAAGCTGGGTTCGGGCTTGCTGGCCACGATAGGGGTGGCCGCAGGCGAGGCCGCGGGTTTTTCCGGAGGCCGGCTTTTGGTCCGGCGGCCTTCGGCCTTGCGGCTCTCAGTTTTGCGATTCTCGGTTTTGCGGGTTTCGGTTTTGCGGGTTTCGGCCTTCTTGTCGGCAGCTTTTTCAGCCTTGGCTTCATCCTTGGCCGAAACGGGCACCAATTCGGCCGGTTCCTTGGTCGCCGCGGCTTTGGCCAAGACGGGGTCCACCGAACGGGCGGCCTCCCGGCCCATGATCTTCGGGGCTGGTGGCGCCATTTCAGTCTCAACAGCGGGCTCGGGCACCGGCGAAGGTTCAGCTACGACCGCTGGTTTGACCGGGGTTGCCCGCACTTCGGCCACGGGCGCGGATGCCGACGTTTGGGCCGCACGCGGGGAGGCCGTTTGCACCGCCACAGGTTGCGCTGCCGGGGCCGCAACGCCCGGGTAGCCGAACATTGTTTTGGCCGGTTGAGGCGCGCTTTGTGGCTTGGGAACCGGCCGCGAGGGCTCTGGCAAAGACAGCTCCGGCAGCACAATGCGATAGCCACCGCTGTCCCAGTTGATCACTTCGGCCAGCCGGTCAGAGGCTTCGGCCCCGTTGACCACCGTGCTGACGATTTCGCCTTTTCTATACCCAATGGCGGCTCTATCGGTGTCGCGCCAAATTTCCAGCGCGCACGTGAGAACGTAAAGTTCGCAGTAGCGCATGAGTTCGGCGGGAGGGCGCTCAGCCAGGGTGCCTTCGCCGGGACCAGGAATCAGCAAGCCACCGTCGTCGGGGTTGGGCAAGCGAGGCTGCAGGCGGAAGCTCAGCGGTGAGACGCCCCGCAAGTGCTCCATGGCGTCGTCGCCGCGAAGCTCGCCCGCCAAGGTTTCGTACACGCCCCCGGCCACCATGTGAATTTCGCCCACTTTTCGTGGCTTGCCGGCCGACGGCGTTCTGACCTCAACCCGCACGGCCAGCGCGGGGCTAGCCAGCATTTGGACCAGATCGTCAATCGATCCGCCCTCCCATTCCAGGGCGTTTCCTTGGGCAGCAGTTTGCACGGGTTTCCTCCGGGGGGTCGTCTCAGTGGGGGTCAGGGCTAAAGAGGTGGCTCAGAGTCCAGGGTAGCATCGGCACTCTCGGCCGTATCCTTCGGCGAGTCATCGAAATTTGTCGAGGTGCCGTCCGCGTTCTGCGATGCGGTTGCCGTGTCGCTTTGCGTTGTTCCTGCTTCGACCAGACCAGAATCGGGCCCCAGGTATTCGTCCGCGGCGTCGGTGCCGTAATTCTGATCGCGCCGTTCGTCAGACGAACACCCAAACCCGATCAGGGGCGCCAGGACCAGACTTAGGCGCACCCGGCGCAACATCGACAATGCCATGGGCTGCAAGCTATCAAACGCGCGCCCGCTTCCGCAAGTTCGCTGCAGCAGTATCAGCGTTTGCGGGGGCGAGTGATTCCGTAACGATCGAGCAAGCTCAACAAAGTTTTGCGGGAGATTCCCAAGAAGCCCGCCGTGCGGGTTTGATTTCCCGCGAAGCTGTCAAGCGCGCGCACGATGCGATCTTTGCGTTCCGATTCGGGAATGCTGAGGATGTCAACGCCTTCGCTGCTGACATCCAAGTCGCGCATACGTTCAACCGGGAGGTGCTCGAGGCCAATGATCTCGCCTTCGCACAACACCACCGCACGTTCGATCACGTTGCGAAGTTCACGCACGTTGCCAGGCCAGGGATAGCGTTGCATCCATTCCAACGTGGGCGGCGAGAAATGCAACCGGTCGCTGCGGCCCATTTCGCTGCACGCTTGCGACAAAAACAAGCGGGCAAAGGGCTCGATCTCTGTAACACGCTCACGCAAGGGCGGCAGCGTGAGCGAGATGCCATTGAGGCGGAAAAACAGATCTGGGCGAAACCCGCCCTGCTTGACCTCGTCTTCAAGCGGGCGGTTGGTGGCCGCAATGAACCGAACGTCGATGGGCAAGGGCTTTACGCTGCCCACGGGCACCACGACTTTTTCTTCAATCGCGCGCAGCAACTTGGCCTGCGTTGATAGGGGCATTTCGCCCACCTCATCCAGAAAGATCGTACCGCCGGGGGCCGACGCCAAAAGCCCCACCTTTGCCGAATCGGCGCTGGTAAACGCGCCCCGTTCGTGACCGAACAGCTCGCTTTCCATCAAAGTTTCCGGCAAAGCAGCGCAATTGAGCGTGACCATCGCGGCTTTCGCACGCGGGGAGGCGCGGTGGATGGCTCGTGCCAATACCTCTTTGCCGCTACCGGTTTCCCCTAGCACCAAGATGTTGATGTTGGACGCGGCGGCGCGCATGGCCATGTTGTAGGCGACCCGCATGGCTTCGCTGTCAACCAAAACGCGCTCGCCTGCCACGTTCATGCGCTGCACGCCCAGCATGCGATCGCGCAGCCCGGCCATGAGCGCTTCTGGATCGCGGCCGTCCCCTGGATGTACGGCGACGGCGGTTTTCGCTGTGAAACCTTCTCCCGTAAGCGCCTTGGCCATTTGCTCCACGTTGGCGCGCGCGGTTTCGGGGGCGCGGCCCACCATCAGAATTTCAAAATCGTTGGCGGCGTAGAGCGCCAGCAGATCTGCCGGTTGCAAGCTGGCCGAGACCGTCGCCGCAAACCGCGCTGGGGTGATCGGCTCCTCCACGCGAATCCGCGCCACGGCCAAGGCGCCTCCGGCCATGCGGCTGCGTTCGCACTGGTACGCCAGCAACGCCTCGAAGTGCCCGTGCGGCCATACCCGCCGCGCTTCTAAACGCGGCCGTTGGCGTTGCAGCATAAGCATCAAATTGCCGATGCGAAAGCCTTCACCGGGCCAAATGCGCATGCGCACATGCGGCTTTAGCCTTTCCTCCCGCACCCACGTGCCGTTGTAGCTGCCCAAATCTTCAATCTCGAACAGCGTGCTAGAAATGTGCAGTTGCGCGTGCCGCCGCGAAGACTGCGGGTCAAGCAGCACAACTTGTGCCTCAGGATCTCGGCCAATGACCGCGATGCCCTGGTTTGGCAAAGCGTGGGTCTCGAAAGCGTCGGGGCCCATAACCAGCAGGTGCAACGACCGCCCTTCGCCGCCGCGGGGCAAAATGGGTATGGTGCGCGTGAAGGTCATTGAACCGGCACATAGTGACAGCTGGATGCCGGAGGCGAAAGGCCCGTCTCCACCCTTTTGTTGGGTTTGCAAACTCAGTGTTTTTCCATGCGCATGGGTCGGCCCTGCGGCGCGGCGCCGCTGCCATGAATCAAGACTGACTGTCGGTGCACTTGGGGGCTGGTAGCCAAACGCTCCCGAAACAGCAGACTGGCTTGTTTGCTGGCAAGCCCGGTGGCTCCCGCGGAACTGAGCGCCACATCCTCTGGGGCGTCGAAGTAACCTTTCCCAAAAACGGCCGCCTGGCGCCGCCTTTCTTGCCTCGACGCGTGATTCGCCAGCTAAGCCGTGAGCAAGGTGCCCACGCTGCCGGGCTGGCTCAAGCTCATCGCAACCTCGGTGGGCCCCACGATGTGAAGCGCGGGCACGCCAGCTTCCATAGCAACAAACGCTTCTTCCAACTTGGGGATCATGCCACCGGTCACCGTGCCCTCGACGATGGCGGTCTTGGCTTCGGCGACGGTAAGGCGCGCCAGCCGCGTGCTGGGATCTTGAGCCACGCGCCTCACGCCCCCTACACCTGTGACGGCAACCAACGCGTGCGCCGAAAGCTGCACCGCCAAGCGGCTGGCCACGAGATCGGCGTTTAGATTCAAAACCTCACGTCCGCTCCAACCCAAGCAGGAAAGCACGGGCAGCCGGCCGTCCTGCCACAGCGCCTGCAGCAGCGCAAAGTCAAAGCCCGCCACATCGCCCACGAAGCCCAAGTCGATGGGCGTGTCAGGGCCGCCCGTGATCACGCGCGGCGGACGCCGCATGGCTTGCACAACGCCGCTGCCTGCGTGTAGGCCCACCGCGCGCACGCCCGCAGCTTGTAGAGCGGCGCACAGCGCGATGTTCAATTGCCCGCCCACCACCATTTGCAACACATCCAGCGTTGCCTCATCGGTGATGCGCCGGCCTGCCACCATCTGGGTCGGCACGCCTAGCTTTTGGCAAAGCGCGCTCACTTGCGCGCCTCCACCGTGCACCACAACGAAGCGGGATGGTTTCGCATGCGCTTGCGCCAGGCTTTGTGCCACAGCGGCCAAGTGCGGCGCTTGCAGCACATCGCCTCCCAGCTTGATCACCACCATGGACAAAGCTTCAATCCGCGAAGGGATCTAGAGGCATCGCTTGCCGCCGGCGCTTCGGCGCTGCACGGGCTCCTACTTTTGCCCGTGACACGGATGCGGCCTGCAGTTTCGCAAACACAGGTTTGTTGATGTCAGGAATCACAGTGACCGCCGCTGACTTATAGCCTTCCAGTTGCAGCCTCAGATCGAAGGCGTCGCTGGTTCGCTCAAGCGAAAGCGTTTGCGGTGTGGTGCCCAGAAAGGTGTCTTCGGGCCCGATGATTTGCGCGCCTTGAGGGAATGAATCCACCGAGATTTTCACCGTCTGCGCCACTGACTCGGGCGTTGTTGCGGGGCCCGGTGTGGCCACCTGAACCTCTTGCGCTTGCGTGGCTTCGGGTTTGCCGCCCGAAAGCCCCAGCAGGCTTAACGCGAGCAAAGCGCCCACGGAAACCCCCGCAATGATCATGTTTTTCGGGCTTGCCACCACGAGCCGCCAGGCGCGCGCCAATGGGTTTGCCGAATCCACCACGATATCCTCGGTGGGCAAATTGGACCCCAAGTGCAGCGCAGGCAAGGCGTGGGAAGAGGTATTGCCGGCATGAACAGGGGCAACCACCGCGGCATCGGATTGTGCCAGCACGGCCGAGATGGCCGATAGCTCTTTTGGCAAGAGACGGTCTTTGCTGTCCGCCATCTCATCTTTAAACAAGTCGCGCAGGAAATTGGGTAAGCGTTGGCTGAAGTACCGCAGCTCATGCAAAGCGGATTCAAGGTCCAAAGCCATCGCCTTGCCGTTTTGGTAACGCATGTTTGGATCGCGCGCCAATGCTCGCGCCACGATCTGATCTATGCGCTTGGGAACCGCGGCGTTGATGCTAGAGGGTGGTGGGATCGGCATGTCCAAAATGGCCTTCATTGCCGCCAGAGGATTGTCGGCCTTGAATAAGCGTTGCCCGGTGAGGCATTCGTGCAGCACCACGCCCATCGCGAACAGGTCGATGCGGTGATCGATGGGGCGACGGTTGATCTGCTCCGGCGCCAGATAGGCCACTTTGCCCTTAACTGCGCCCGCCTGCGTTTTTGTTTCTTTGACTTCCTCTGCCGCGCGGGCGATGCCGAAATCCAACACCTTCACGGCGCCATTAAACCCCACCATCAGATTCGCCGGTGTGACGTCACGATGAATGATGGCCAAAGGCTTGCCGTCGCCGCCGGTCATGGTGTGCGCGTGATGCAGGCCCAAACACGTTTGCCGCACCACCTCGCAGATCACATCGGGGGGCGGCAGCTTGTTGTCGCTCGCCAGCTTTTCCATCACCGCACTGAGGTTGCGGCCATGCACGTATTCCATCGTGAGGAAATGCGTGTCGCCCAGACGACCGAACTCGTACACCTGAACCACATTTGGATGGGAAATCAGCGCGCAGATCTTGGCTTCGTCGATGAACATCTGAACGAAGCGTGGATCCTGCGACAGATCGGGCAAGATCCGCTTAACTACCAGTATGCGCTGAAAGCCCTGTGTGCCCCGGGCAACCGCACGAAACACCTCCGCCATTCCGCCTTGCCCAATTTTTTCAAGCAAAACATAACGGCCGTACCGTTCGGGTTGCACCGAGATCTGCGCTGTCGCCACCACCAGCTCTCTACGCTAACGGATTTTCGTCCGGACCGCGAGCGCGGCCACGAGTTTACATTTGCCCACCTCGGGCCTTAAATCCTTGCGGATTCTGCCGATACCCCCCAGGAGCCGCTTAAGCCTTGGGCGTTGCAGACGGAAGCCATAGATGAAACCGATCCACATTCTCGTTGTGTTTGGAACCTTACTTGCGAGCGGGCACGCGCTCGCCGAGCCGCCCGATGAGCAAGAAGCCGCGCGCAAGGCTTTCCGCGAGGGCGACGCGGCCTTTAAAGCCAGCCGGTTTGAGGACGCGCTGGGGGCGTTCGAGCGGGGCTACGAATTGTCAAGACGGCCCCGGTTTCTGCTGAACATCGCGCACACACAGCGCAAGCTGGGCCAGATGCGTGCGGCCTTGGCCAGCTACCGCAGGTTTTTGCTAACGGATCCCAAGCCTGAGGATCGGGACATGGCCAAAGACATGGCCGCGGAGATTGAGACGCTTTTGGCCGAGGAAGACGCTTTGCGTGCCACCACCGCGCCCCCGCCGCCTCCCCCCACGCAGCCGCCCCAGGTGGCGCCGGAGCCCTTGGTGGCGCCGGCACCGGTTGTTCTGGAGGCATCTCCGGAGCCTGAGGAATCGCCGGCTTTGTATGAACGCTGGCCGTTTTGGGCCGGCGTGGGCGTTGTGGTGGTCGCGGGCGTTGTTGCCGCTGTGCTGCTAAGCGGCGGGGACGAAAGCGCTCCCCGCAGCGGCAGCTGGGGGGAGTTGCGGCTATGACAAAAATTTCAAATCGATTGGCTTGGGCGCTTGGCCTCTTCACGGTCGCGGCTGGCGGCCTGTGGGCCTGTGGCGGCGGAAGCAGCGAAGAAACCAGCGTTTTCGTGGTCGTCAACAATGGGCCTGTGGCCATGCGTCCCGAACAGGTGCAAATAGACGTTTATAAAGGTACCGACAAGGCCGCAGATTCGCTGGAGCGCGCCGCCGCCGCGGGCATGGGCGCCCGCTTGGGCGACCTGGTAATTTACCCCCCGGTGGGGCTCGCAAGCATTCGCATTGCCGTTTTCGGAAAGACGGCGGGCGAGGTCATTTCATCGGGCCTTGTTGACGTTGCGATTCAAGACGGCACGCAAGTGACGGTGGAAATCGTATTGGCGCCGGGTTTGCCCATGGGCGACGCCGGCGTGTTGCCGGCAGACGCCGGGTCCCAGGTCGATGGGGCGTCCGATGCCTCCACGACGGGACCGGACGTGGGGACGGGCGACGCGAGTGCCCCAAAATTGGACGCCATGGTGGTGCCCAAAAAAACGACGGGAGCTGCCTGTGTCGAAGGTGCCGAATGCGCGTCGGGCTCGTGTTTGCAGCAGGTTTGCTGCGACAAGGCCTGTGACGGCAAGTGCAACAGCTGCAAAGCCGCAGGTGCGCCCGTGGGACAATGCACGCCCATCGCCGATGGCACGAAGTGCGGCGAGCCCGCCTGCGGAGGCGGGCGGCGGACCCTCATCCAGTACGCCTGTATGGCAGGGGCTTGCGAAGACACGTCTCAGAACTGTGCCACACGCAGTTGCGACAAGGACACCTTGACCTGCCAGTGATTCTAGGGCCAGGGCCCCGTGTCTTCCAGCGATGCGGTCTCGGCGACGCCCAACGCCAGATTCATGTTCTGAATCGCTTGTCCGGCGCCCCCTTTGATTAGATTGTCTAGCGCCGCTTGCACACACAGCGTGCGCGCTGTGCCCTGCACGTCTCCCAGGGCAAGACCCACTTCTGCGTGGTTGCTGTTGGCCACGGCGGCCACCTCGGGAAGCCGGTTTGCCAAAAAACGCACAAACGGTTCGCGTTCGTAAGTCGTTGCGTAAAGTTGTGTGACCGCCTCGGCGCTCATGTGGGCCGGGATCTCAACAAAGGCTGTGACCAGAATCCCGCGCGCCAAGGGGGCGGACACAGGCACGAAGCGCAGGTCCACCTGTTGGGCCCCAGCGGCCACCAGCGCTTCGCAGATCTCGGGCGTGTGCTGATGAACCATGGGCTTGTAGCTTTTCAGATTCACCGCACGGGTGGGATGGTGAGTTCCGGCCGACGGCGCGATGCCGCTGCCCGAAGATCCTGTAATCCCTTGCACGTGCAGAGGACCCTGAAGCAAGCCCGCGCGCGCCAAGGGCAGCAACGCCAGCTCAATGCACGTTGCAAAACAGCCTGGGCTCGCAACGGCCCGCGCGTTTCGCAATCGCTCGCGATTGAGCTCAGGCAAGCCGTAGACAAATTTGCCCAGCCATTCCGGATGTGGGTGCGGGGCGCCGTAGTACCGCTCGTAGGTTGCCGCATCGGAAAGCCTGAAATCGCCCGACATATCCACCACGCGCACACCTGCATCCAGCAGGGCGGGCGCCACGCGGGCCGAAACTTTGTGGGGAAGGCCCAACAGCACCACGTCGCAACCTTCGGCCACCTGCGCGGGCGTCAGATTCTCGAACCGCAGATCGGTGCGTCCTGTGAGCGGCAGGTGCACAGCGCCTAGAGGTTCACCCACATGATCCGCCGAAGCCACGCGAACCAGTTCCACATCGGGATGCATCAGCAGGCGGCGAATCATTTCCGCGCCGCCGTAACCGCTGCCACCCATCACGGCCGCTTTGAAGCGTTTGTTGCTCACGCCTTTATTGTACGTCCACGAACGCCCGGCGTGTAGGCAAGTGCGTGGCCAAGAAAGTCACGTTGACATCAAACCCTGTGCGCCTCACGCTCAGAAGCGTGCAGTTTCCTGTTCGCTGGGCGGTAGCCGCGTCGTTGGGTCTGGGGCTTGGCCTCAGTTTGAGTGCGCCTTTGGCGGCGTCGCCCGCCGCCATCATGCCGCTGTCGCAGGTAGAGCCCGGCATGGAGGGCTACGGCCTGACGGTGTTTCAGGGCACGAAGCCCGAGCCTTTCAAGGTGCGTGTGGTCGCTGTGCTGCGGAACTTCATGCCCAAGCAATCGATCGTGCTTGTGCGGGTGGAAGACCCACGCGTAGAGCACACCGGGGTTGCTGCCGGCATGAGCGGCAGCCCCATCTACATCGATGGCAAGGTGATGGGGGCTTTGGCGTACGCGTGGGCGTTCTCCAAAGATCCTTTGGCGGGCGTGACGCCGATTGAATCGATGTTGGAAGACAGCCGCCGCCCTCTTCGTGACATGCTCAAGCCCACGCCTTTGGCCGCAGGGGTGGCACAACCTGTGTTGGGACAGCCCCAACTTGTGCCGGTGTCGGTGCCGCTTGCGTTTTCAGGCATCGCGCCCCACGTATTCGAAGATGTCCGCGAAGATTTGCGCGCCATGGGTTTGGTGCCAGTGAGCGCGGCCGGAGGTGGTGGCAGCGGCCGTGTGGATACGCCCGCGTTCGAGCCTGGAGGCGCCGTAGCTGTTGAGCTTGTCCGTGGTGATATGGCTGTGAACGCCACCGGCACCATCACCTATGTTGACGGCAACAAAGTGTTGGCGTTTGGTCATCCCATGATTCGCGCCGGCCGCGTGAGCTTGCCCATGGTGGGGGCGGAGATTCACGCCATCATGCCCAGCTTGGCCAACGCGTTCAAACTGGCCTCGCCGCTGGGGGAGGTGGGCACCTTGGTGCAGGATCGCGGCACCGGCATTGTGGGCGTGTTGGGACAGAAGGCCGAGCGGGTGCCGCTAACGATTAACGTGGGGCGGGCCAATGAACCATTGCAGCCGTTTCACGTGGAGATCGCAAAGCACGACACCTTGACCCCGATGATGGTTTCAATTGTCACAGCCAGCGCGATTTCAATCTCCGAAGCCGATCCTGTCGACATGGTTGTGGATTTGGTTACGAAATTTTCGGTGGCCGGCGCGCCGCCCATTGAGCTGCGCGACCAAGCGTTCTCCACCGGCGGTTTGACCCCGCGTTTGATCTCGGCCACGCACGGCTTTCGGGCTTTGCAGCAGGTGTTGGACAACCCGTTCGGGCGCGTGGATCTGCAGCGGCTTGAAATTTCAGCCCAGGTTTCATACAAGCGCGACACCCTTGAGGTGGTGGGCGTGCAACTCGCACAGCGTCCGGTGGTGGCGGGCAAACCTCTGACCTTGCGCGTGTTGCTGCGTCCGTTTGGCGGCCAAGACATCTGGCGCACCATCACTGTGGATATGCCGGCAGGTTTGCAGGGGCGACTTGTAGAGATCGAAGTGGCCAGCGGCGCCAGCGTGGCTCCCGACACGGCCAAGCCAGAGTCATTGAAAGATTTGTTGGCACAGCTGGGCACCCACTACACCGCGGGACAGTTGGTGGTAAGTGTGGCGCTTCCCGAGGCCGGGGCTTCGCTGCGTGGCGCCGCTTTGGGCCCGTTGCCGCCCTCAGCCATAGACACTTTGTGGCCCGCCAATCAATCACGCCGCGCGCAGTTGCAGCGGATGTTTGGCCGCACGGTGGTCGAAAGCCCGCAAATCGTCCTGGGCAAAGCCAGCTTGAAGATTCAAGTGGACGCCGATGCTTTGGGCCGTAACGGATAGCGGCCTGGCTGCATCTACCTTTGCCCAAGCAAAGGCAAAGAAACCATGACCGCTGCGGCTCCGACGTCCGAGCGCAAGATCGTTGTGATTCTTGCGGCTGTGAATTTCATAAACATCCTGGATTTCATGATTGTCATGCCCCTGGGCCCGGATTTTGCCGCCGCCTTGGGCATTCCGTTGTCACGCTTGGGCTTGGTGGGTGGCGCCTACACGGCTGCTGCGGCCATCGCTGGCCTATCGGCATCGTCGTTCCTCGATAGGTTCGATAGGCGTCGGGCTTTGGCGGTGTGCTTGTTCGGTTTGGTGTTCGGCACCGTGATGGGGGCAGCCGCACAAGGCTTTGCCTCTTTGCTCGCGGCGCGTGTTTTGGCAGGAGCGTTCGGCGGGCCGGCTTCGGCTTTGTCGCTGTCTATTCTCAGCGACGTGGTTCCTGTGGCACGACGTGGGAAGGCCATGGGGGCGGTGATGGGCGCGTTTGCGGCCGCATCGGTTTTGGGGGTACCAGCGGGACTTGAGCTGGCCAGATGGGGTGGGTGGCGGGCTCCGTTTTTCGCGGTGGCGGTGTTGGGCGTGGTGGTGATTGCCGTGGCCATGGCGTTTATGCCGCCCATGCGGGGCCATTTGAACCCGTCCGGCCTGGCACGATCTTCCCAGCCGGCGAAAAGATTTTGGGCTGACGTGCGCGTGCGCCTGTCGCTTCTGGCCACGGCCTTGGCCTTCATGGGCACCTTCGCCTTGATTCCTCACCTGGCCACTTACCTGCAATTTAACCTTGGCTACCCCCGCGATCGGTTGGGCGTGCTTTACCTCGTGGGCGGCGTGGTGAGTTTCGCGGCGATGCGCCTGGGCGGCATTTGGGTCGACCGCCACGGGCCCAACGTTGTTACCTTCTTGGGTTCGGGCGTGATGGTGCTGGTGTTGACGCTTGGGTTTTGGCCCGAAAGCCCCTCGGTGCCCGTTTTGACGATCTTCGTTTCGTTGATGTTGGCCAATTCGTTGCGATCGGTGGCGCTCAACACCGTTTCGTCCAAAGTGCCGGGACCCGCCGACCGTGCCCGCTTCATGTCGATGCAGTCGGCCGTACAGCACATGGCCGCCGCGTGCGGCGCGGGCTTGTCGTCGCTGCTGCTATTTGAGCATGCCGATCACAGTTTGGGTGGCATGCGAAACCTGGTTTCGTTTTCAATCGCCTTGGCGATGGCGCTGCCGTGGGTGGTTTGGCAGATCGACCGACGCCTGCGTGCGCCACCGCCCGCAGCCATGGTGGCTCCGGGTTAGCGCTGAGGCTTCTTGTTTCCCACAAGCTGGGGTCAACGTCGAGGCGGTGGTCTGCGCGCGCTTCTTTGTGGCGTGGGCTTCTGCACCGCGGGCTTCAACGAAAAGTTCAGGGTGGGAACGGGATCCCCGGTGCCGTAAAGCCAGCTGTACGTGAAATACGTGGCCAGCACCCGCTTGGTGTAGCCACGGGTTTCGTCGTAAGGAATGGTTTCGATAAATTCATCCAAGGGGCGGTCCCCACGCTCGGTCAGCCACCGATCCACGGCGCCTTCGCCCGCGTTGTAGCCGGAGATCGACAACGGCACGGCGCGGTTGAAGTGATTCAACAAGAAACCCAAGAACTTCGAGCCCAGTGCGATGTTATTCGCCGGATCAAACAGCGTCTCGCGGGTCACGGTTTTGTCTGAAAAGCGCTGGGCCGTTCGCACCAACATCTGCGTTAAGCCAATGGCGTTGGCAAATGATTCGATCGTGGGCGAAAACGCGCTCTCCTCGCGCATGATTGCCAATTGAAGAAACTGCGGTACGTCATTCGCGCGTGAGTTGGTGGCCACGTATTCGGGAAACGCGCGTGGGTAAGCAAGCCTCCACGCCGCCGCCACGGCCCCCTGAGGATGCGTTCGCTTGTATTCGGTCAAGGTGTAGCGGGGGACCGCATGCGACGCGTTCCACACGCGCCCTCTGTCCAGCAGCACCGCGGTAAGCCACAAGGCGCGGTCACGAATTGACACGGTGTCGTCCTTGCCGGCGCTTGTGTCGTCAAGGTTGAGGCGCGCCAGTTCTCGCCGCGCGTCGGCGCCCAAACCCATGCGCGCGAGTTCCACCGCGCGGGCAAACTCCTGGCTGGCGTAAACAGGGCTGTGGCCAAAAGCAACTGGCCAGGGAGCATCGCCTTGGTTTTCGTGCAGCTCCATCAGAAGCTGTTTTTCCACTTTGGGAAACAACTCGCGCAGGCGCTGAAACGACATCAAGGCGTAGTACGACAAAGGGTATTCGCGAATCGCGGCTTCATAGGCGGCGCGGCTTTGCGCCATAAGGCCTTGGCGATGAAACACGCGGCCTTTCCAATAGTGCGCGCGGCCTTCAGCGAACCACTGGGTTTCGCGGGGAATGAGCCGCAGATTCTCATCGAGCCAATGCAGCGCTTGGGTCCAGTCCCGGCTGTCGTAGGCGGCAAATGCCAAACGAAACAACGCCTCGCCCAGCATGTCCCCGCTGGGATAAAGTTTGGGAACCTCTTGCAGCAACGCCGTTGCGCCCGCTACGTCTCCATTGTCTTGCAGCAACTCGGCGGCGCGCACACGTGCGTCGTCAGCGTAGCTATGCTGAGGGAATTCCTTTTCCACCACGGCGTATTTGGCGAGCGCTGTGTCTTTGTCACCCCCGCTGGCGCGGCAACGCGCACCTTGGTACAGCGCTTTGACAACCAGATCCTGATCGTTGGCCGCTCGGCAGTGCACCTCGGCGGCTTCGTAGTGGGGGGCCGCTTGCGGCCGCTGGCGCATCTTGAACACCGCTTGCGCGCGATAGAACCGCGCTTGGCAGGCGAGATCCGGGTCAAGCGTGGGAGCTTTCAAAGCCTCAGCGAAGGCGGGCTCAGCTTGCGTGTTTTGATGCTTGTCGTGCAGCCCCATCGCGCGATCAAACCAGTCTTTCGGCGTGGGCGAAAACCCGTCTCGGTCAGCTTTGTTTAAACCCGCGGTTAACGCCTTGATTCGTTCTTCGGCGCGGCTGGCCCACGCCTCGGTGGGGGCCAAGCTCCAGATCTGGCGGTAGTGCGGAATGAGGGCGGCCAGAGGCTTGCGCTGCTTTTCCATCGCGCTGGCAAGTCGGTAGCGGGCTTCGGCGCGCCGGGGGCCATTCTCATACTTTTGCAGAAACGCTTCAGCCCGTTTTTCTACTTGTTCCCACTGCTCCAGGCGTTCAAGCGCTTCAATCGCTAGCAACTGCGCATCGGCGTCCGGCACGGATTGCGTCCCCACCCGCGACGCCCATTGCAGCGATTTGGCCGCGTCACCGTTGCGTAGATGGCATCTGGCCGCGTGGTAGGCGTGGTAATCGGCCAGCTGAGGATGCTCGCGAAATAGAGCCTCGAAGGCGTTGGCTGCGGCGGCCCATTGGTTGGCATTCATGCGCGCCAAGGCCAGCGTCGTGCGGGCGGGTAAGCGTTCAGGGCTGTCCTTGCTCAAGCTTGCCAAAGCCGTCTCGAACGCGGTGATCGCGGCCCCCCAATTGTCGAGACGAAACAACTCGGCTGCGGCAGCGGTCGGGCCGCTTCGGAAGTAGGGGTTCAGCCAGGCTTTTTCAATCCCGGGTGAGGGCGACGCCTGCGTGACCTTGTGGGCTGCCGCTTTGTTTGTGGGCAACGAACATACACCAAGCGACAGGGCTGTCAGGCCAAGGCAAGTTAGCGGGCTAAGAAAACGCACCTTTGAAGCCTACGACCTGCAGGCAGCTGGGGCAAAAAAGCCTGACGTCTAGCGGCGAAAGGCCCCAAGGCGTGTGGGCGCTACTTCTTCCACACGCAAACGCGGTTGCGGCCGCTGCGTTTGGCCTCATAAAGCACTTGATCGGCCGCCGCGATGAACTCGATGGCGTCGCGCAAGGACGGGTTGGGCACCGACGCCATGCCCACGCTGATCGTCACAGGCAGAACCTTGTTGTCGTACACGAACTGTTTGTTGGCCACGCCAGAGCGCAGGCGTTCGGCCACGATGCGTCCATGGTGACCATCGGTGCCCCGACAAATCACTGAAAACTCTTCGCCGCCCGTTCGCGCAAACACATCTTCCACCCGAATCGACGCCAAAATGATCGTGGAAACCTCGGCGAGCACGTAATCGCCCGCCAGGTGGCCGTAGGTGTCGTTGATCGATTTGAAGTGATCGAGATCGAAAGCCACCAGAGTGAGCGGTATATTATGGCGAACCGCATAAGCGAATTCGCTTTCCACCCTGTCCATAAAATATTTCTTGTTGAACGCCTTGGTCAGGTCGTCCCGCAGCGCCGATTCGTACATCTGGCGCTGAAACACTTCATCGAGCTTGTCGTGGTAGGTAAACTTCAGAACTGTGTTCGAGCCCACCAGGATCTTGTCGCCATCGGTAAGCTCGTGGTTGCTCACGCGCACACCTTTGCAGTAGGTGCCGTTGGTTGACCCCATGTCGCGCAAGAAGACTTTGTCGCCCTCAATCACCAGCTCGCAGTGCTCGCGGGAGATGCCTTCATCCAGTATTCGAATTTCCGCGCGCTGGCCCCGCCCGATGATCGTGCGTTCGCGGCCCAGTTTGAACATTTCGCCCATCATGCTGCCGGCAAGCACGATGAGATAAGCCTGATCTCGCCTTGGGGCATTTCGCCCTGGGGCCAGCGGTGGCGCCTGTACGTGGGTGACGTCGTCCCAGCTCACGGAAGTCTCTGTTTCGATAGTACCATTGGCTTTGTGAAATCGCCTGCGCGCGTGCGATTTCTAAATCGAAAGTGTCCCGAGTGCCAACTGTGAAGCGGCAAGCGGCGGCAAATGCCTTTGCGGTTAGGGTTGCGCCGCCAAGGCCAACGCCAGGGCCTGCAAGGGAATTGCAGCGTCTCCGAAGCCTTCGAGTTCGCGTGCTGCCTGTGAGGCAAGGTCGGTTAAACGGCCACGCGCTTGCTCTGCCAAACTGGCGTGTTCCTGGTCCGCGAGATCGTCGGCGTGTTGAAAGGCCACGCCGTAGGCTTGCCCAAAGCGCACGAGCGCCGCTCGTTGAGCCGCCGTGGCTCCACCTACAATGGCGCCAATTTCCACAGCCGCGCGAAACAACGCGCCGGTTTTCTCGGCATGCAGTTGTTCAGCTTGCGCCAACGTGGTGGGCGCGGCCTCAGCCAGATCGCGCGCTTGACCTCGCACCATTCCCGACAGACCGCTTGCCTCGGCCAAAACAAAGCTTGCTTCCAAGAACGAAGCGGCGCGGCTGGCGTCGTGTTGACAGGCCTGCATTCCCGCTTCGGAAAGCCAAGCGAACGCCAGCGTGAGCAAGGCGTCTCCGGCCAAGATGGCCACGGCATCGCCAAAAACCTTATGGTTGGTGGGACGGCCCCGGCGAAGGTCATCGTTGTCCATGGCCGGCAGATCGTCGTGCACCAGCGAATAACAGTGCACAAGTTCAATGGCCACCGTGGCAACCCGCACAGGTTCGTCCAAGCGGCCGCCAACCGCTTCGGCGGCCGCAAGCCCCAGCAGCGGCCGCAACCGCTTTCCTGGTGACAACAGCGAATAGCGCACGGATTCAACCAACCGCCCGGGATCGTCAGCACGCGGGGTTTGTGGCAGGCGCTGGTTCAGCAATTGATCGACTTCAGCCCGCCTTTGGCTTACCCACTGATCGAGCCGAAAGCCGCTGTTCACTCGACGTCTCCACCCGGCAAGGGAACTGTTTTGGGTTGCCCTTGGGGGCCTGCCAGTAACATTTCCACGCGTTTTTCCGCCTGATCCAAAACGCCAGCGCCTTGCCGGCACAAGGTCATGCCTTCCTCGAAGCAACGCAAGCTGTCTTCGAGGCTCAGGTTGCCACTTTCCAGCCGGTCAACCAGCCCGCGCAGCTTTTCGAGCAAGTCATCGAACCGTGGGGTGGTTGGGGCAGGTGTTTGGGGGGAACTCATGGCCGTAGCCGCTTTTAACGTCCACGCGCCAGGCGATCAAGCCACTTCTAAGTCCACCGGGGCGGCGGTGGCGAATTCAATGATGCCGGGCAGCTCTGTAGGCTCAAGCCCGTACCAGTACACATGCCATTCAGGCAGGCGCACGAGCCCGTCACATTTGCGCGCGTACCAAGGGTCGATGGGGTTGTCGGGCCGGCCCCGCCAAAAAAATCGCGGGTAGTCGCGCAACATCACATTCCAAATGTCGCCGCCAATGCCATCGCCTTGCGCTTGCCGTTCCACCGCAAATTTCGACAAATAGGCGCCCACGGGGCTGTTCACCAACATGGCCGCCCCACGGTAGTTTTCCTCCACGTAGATTCGTTGCCATTGCGAGGCGGCCAGCGCCCCGGCACGCAATCTGCGCCCAAACGCCGATTCGACAAGCGCTTCAAGCCGGGCTTGATCAAGCGTGGCCAAACTATTGTGCGTTTCGATGCGCGACCCTTTGCGCACCAGGGTGCCTGAGCCCGACACCGTAAACAGCTCCCGCAACAAGTGCAGGGGGTTCACCACAGTCACGTTCATGCGGTGAGGAACCACATCGAGCAAGGTTTTGGTTCGCCGCAGTAACAATTGATTGCGACGGGGCAGATCGTTGCCCGTGACAAGATGATTGTAATCTGTTTCCAGGTTCACAACATCGATACGTGGAGCGCCACGTCGCTCAAGGCCCGAACCTGTAGAAAGGAATATCACTTTGCGGGTGTCCAGCGCGTTGGCCAATTTGGCCAACAAATTGAATCGCGCGTCGGCGCTGTCGGCGCGCGCCGCTTGTAACGAAACCAAGGGCACGTGATGGGTGCCAATGGTGGCGCGGATTTGATCGATGTCTGCTGCCGACAAATCAGACGCCGCGGATATAATTTTGGAGGGAACTTTGTCTTCGTCCAACCATTCAAACACCCGTTGGGCGTTCTCGTCAGCTTCTTTGGCCTCGAGCAAGCCTATCAACACCACGGGCATGAGTCCCAGGCCCGTGAGGATCCGCAGATCGAAATGCAAAGGGTCAAGCGCGGTCTTTAAGATCTGTGCTTCGGCGGCAATGATCGCGAAGCTTTCCTTGCGCTGAGACCGAAACAGCTTGAGATAAAGCTCAACATCGGCTTTCTTGCCGACGCTTTCCACGAACCGTTGAATGACTTCGGTGTCCATCTGCCCACGTGCTGTTTTCCAAAACCGCGCACAAGTGCGCCGCATCCTGGGTCGCCTAAAATGCGGCTTTGGCCGCTTTACGTCAATGCCTAGGTGAAATCTGGGCCCTCGGGGTGTAAGTGGTCACCAAAGAAGCTTGGTTTGGGTCCCGCCCCGCTGGGTGGTAGGCTGGGCCGCCTGGCACCTGCAGGTGGTGCGAGGGGCTCCGACACAGGCCCAGCGGTTTGTTACGATACGCAACGTGAGGGATCCACAGAACATGGCCGAACACCGCGCCTCGGGCGCCGCCACGCCAGGCGTGGTTGGCAACGACGCCGCCGCTGCGGAGCCCGTTGACCCTTACGTGGGGCGTGTCATCCAGGACCGCTACCGCATTCTCGATCGTTTGGGCGAAGGCGGCATGGGATTGGTGTTCCGGGGCGAACACATTTTGATGAAGAAGCCAGTGGCCATCAAGCTGCTGCATCGCGAACTGGGCAGCGTGGATGATGCCGCCAAGCGATTTGAGCGCGAAGCGCAGTCGGCCTCACGGCTGTCGCATTCGAGCATCGTGGCCGTTACCGATTTCGGTCGCACCGAAGCGGGTGAATTGTTCCTGGTCATGGAATACGTGCCCGGTGATCATTTGGGCGCGTTTTTGGAACGCCGCGGACGTTTGGCTCCGTTGCAAGCGTTGATGATCACGCGGCTGGTGCTTCGGGGGTTGGCGCACGCTCATCAAGCGGGCGTTGTTCATCGCGATCTCAAACCCGCCAACATCATGCTGGTGGAACGCGACAAGCACCCCGAACGCATCGAGGGCGTAAAGATTTTGGATTTTGGCATCGCCAAGATGACTGAAGCCACTGCCGGCACACCCGACGTGGCTCTGACTCGAGGGGGGATGATTTTCGGCACCCCCAGCTATATGTCGCCCGAACAAGCCACGGGTGAGCAGGTGGATCATCGAACCGATCTTTACGCGTGCGGCGTGATGCTTTACGAGATGTTGGCAGGGCGAAAGCCCTTCGTTGCCGACGATTTGGTGAAGGTGATGGCGCAGCAAGTGACCGCGCCGCCGCCGCCGTTTGCCAAGGTGGCTCCCACCGCCAACGTTCACCCCGCGTTGGAGGCGCTGGTGATGAAGGCTTTGGAAAAGGAGCGCGCGCGAAGGTTTGATTCGGCCCGGACCTTTCTGGCCGCGGTTGACGAAGCTGAACAAGCTCTGGAGGCAGGACACGCCACAACGATGTCCGTGTCGCCCTGGACGCGGGTCACCGACGATTGGGTCCCGCGGCTCAAAGCGACTTGGAAAGCGCCCAAATCACGGCGGGTTTTGCTGGGTGTGCTGGCCACGCTGGTGTTGCTGGCGCTGGTGCCTGCCCTATTCGGCAAAGCCAAGATCAAACCGGCGCCGGTGAAGCAAGAAGTTCGTTTGCCCTTAAAACAAGCGGAAACGGCGATCGCCGAAGGTCGGGTCTCAGAAGCGAAATTGATCTTGCTGCAGCAGTTGTCGAAACATCCCGATGCGCCGCGTGTGCATTTTCTGCTGGGAACCATCGCGTTTTCCGAAGGCGATGCGGATGCGGGCCTAAAACGCTACCAAGATGCCGTGAAACTGGATCGCGGGTTGCGCGCAGATGCCGCATTGTTGTTCAATGTGAAAGGTTTGTTGGCGGATCGGCAGCGCGCGGAGGCGGCGCTCGCGTTTTTGGCTGACGACGTCGGTGAGCCGGCCGCGGACGTCTTCGTACAAATGGCTAACCAAGACGTTCGGCCTGGCTTTCGCGCGCGTGCGCGCGAGGCTTGTGAGCGCCAGGGCTGCTTGAAGAAGGTAGATCTGGTTTCCAGTTATGAGTTGGATTTGCGGCAAGCGAAAACGTGCGATGGGAAGCGCGCCGCTGTTGTGGGATTGGGGGCCACCAACGATGAGCGCGCGATTGTGATCTTGAAGAAGGCGCGTCGCAACCGCAGCGGAACCTTAGGTCGCTGGCTTGGGGTGGGAGGTGGCAACGATTGCGTTCGCAGTGACATCGACGAGGCGCTCAAGAGCCTTGGAGATTCGTGAGTTATTGCGTGTGGGCTTCGAGCGTTTGTGGATCGATCACCACCGCGCCACGATTGATCTTGCTCAACGAAAACCCAGCCAACAAGTCACGTGGGCAGGCTCGCGTGCCAGGCGGACATAACCCTGCCGACGCCGCCAATGCCCCCACCAGGGCGCTGACCGAAACGCCTCGCTGAAGGATGTCTGCCACCGACGGGGGACGGTTGCGCTTCGCTAGGCGTTCATACGTTGGAGCCAGCACCAGCGGCACGTGCGCAAACGCGGGGGGGGACAATCCCAGGCTCTGATAAAGCGCAATCTGACGAACCCCAGAAGACAACAGATCGTCCCCTCGTACCACTTCGGTAACACCCATGGCGGCGTCGTCCACTACCACAGCAAGCTGATATGAGGGCAACCCATCGGCGCGCCAAAGCACAAAATCGTCCGCCTTTCCAGACACATGCCCGGCCAGGGCATCCACAAAAGATACAAGTTTCGGATCGCTGCGAAATCGCCAGGCCACCTCTTTGCCTCTGGCCTGAGATTGGCCAATGACCTGTTCCCGCGGCAGCGTGCGGCAGGTGCCTGGGTAGTGTGGTCCCTCGTCTCCCTGGTGCGGCGCGCTAGCGGCGCGGGCAAGGTCGGCCCGCGAACAACCACAAGGGAAGCAGAGGTCGTGTTGCTGCAATTGATCGAGGGCGTGGCGATAAATCTGCGTTCGGTGACTTTGTTCGTAAGGCCCTGCGGAGCCCCCTACGTCGGGGCCTTCGTCCCAGTCCAGGCCCAAGCGAGCGAAATCTTCCATGATTTTGGTTGCCGCGCCGGGCACAACGCGGGGCGCGTCGATGTCATCCATGCGTAGAACCACGCGCCCGCCCTGCGCGCGCGCCGACAACCAAGCTATGAGCGCAGTTCGCGCGTTCCCCAGGTGCATGGCACCGGTTGGGCTAGGTGCCAAGCGTCCGACCACCACAGGAGGGGCTGGATGAAAAAGCGAAGGCGTCATGGTAGGTCTAGGGCTGGTGCGGCGCGACGACGCACCAGTGCGGCTGGGAGCATAAGTTGCAAATGACCAACGAAAGTTATTGCCAAAAACCCAGACAAACAACAAAACTGCTCAGCCAACCACCAGGTTCCAACAGGGGGAGCTCCGCAAGGAGCGGGAGCCAATGAACACCACAACAATCGACACAAGCAGCAAGGTCCTCTTTATTGGGGGTAGTCACCGTAGCGAGTCGTACGTGCGCGCACTCGAAACAGCTGGCTATACATGTGAACACACCGTCTCACCAGACTCGGGCATGGCACGTCTCCGAGATCCTGACAAGGCCTATGACCTCGTCATCTGGGACACCGAGCTACAGGCTCGCGAACTGGACGAAGCATTCGACAAGGGGCGTTACCGCGCTCGTATGCCGACCCTGCTGCTTCTGGAACGCCTTTACCCATGGGTTGCAGCCCAAGGGCGCCGACCAGGCTCGTTAGACTATTTGATCAAGCCGGCGACCCCCGATGACGTGGCCGCCGCTGCTGATCAAAACGTACGCCTGGTGAAGGCCAAGCGTTACGTTGAGTATATGCGGCAGCAAGCTCTCGAATTGGCCGACTTGTTGGGCAAGACGGTGGACCTTTTGGGGCCCACCGGCTACGGCTTCGACAACAAGGAAGAGTCGCAGCGCATGCCGCTTTCTGACCGTGAAGAAGAGATCGCGCGCTGGCTGGCGAAGGGGCACCGTGTGACCCAAATCGCCAAGATGCTCCAGATCAGCCCGCACACGGTTCGTAACCACTTCAAGTCCATCTTCCGCAAGATGCAGGTGCACTCTCAAGTTGAGTTGCTTGCCCGCTTGCGGGAAGAATTTGAGGGATAAGGCGGGGTGTCCGGAAGGCCTCGGCTTTCCGGTGCTCCCAAACCTTTGCATTCAGGCACGCAGCTCTTTCCGCACCACAACGGGAAGGGCTGCTGGCTTTTTTGCATGGCCTATATGCGGCTTCGTTCAAACGGCATCGCCGTTGGCCCTTGTGACGTCTAGACTGCGGTGGCCGTGAAGGTTGTCACTCCAACTGTGCTTGCCGCGATCGACGTGGGTACCAACGCCGCGCGCTTGAAAATTGCTCGTGCGTTGCCTGACGGCACTTTTGAACCTTTGCACGAGGAGCGTGACCCGATTCGCCCCGGTGAAGGCGTGTTTAAGCATCGGGTGATGCGCAAAGAGGTTGCCGATCGTTTGCTTTCGACCTTGCGTCGGTATGCGGCGCTCTGCAAACGGCACGGCGGCCGCGTGCGTGCGGTGGCCACCAGCGCAATCCGCGAAGCGCGCAATCAAGAGGAGATCTTGCGCCGGGTGTCGCGCGAATGCGGCTTCGAGCTTGAAGTGGTTTCAGGGCGTGAGGAAGCGCGGTTGATCTGTTTGGGCGTTTTGCGCGGGAAACCCGCCAGCCAGCGGTCGATTTTGATCGACGTGGGAGGCGGGTCTACGGAGGTGGCTTCGGCCAAGGGCGAAACGCCGAGCAATTTGTGGAGCATCGCCTTGGGGGCGGTGCGGTTGTCAGAAATTTTCGACACCACGGACGCTCTTGATGCCAAAAATCTAAAGATGATTCGCGCCTACGCGCTCGAGCTGGTCACCGAATCACTGCCGGCGTTGGTGCCTGGGGCGCCCACGGCCGCGTTGGGAAGTTCAGGCTCCATTCGCGCCCTGGTTGGTTTTGCGGCCAGCCCAGGCACCGGGCACGCCACCAGAAAACAAATCACCAAAGCCGTAAAAACCTTGTCGGCGATGACGGTGGATGAAAGGCGTTTGCACTTTGATTCCGCACGCGCTGAGGTGATTTTGGCAGGGGCCATCATTGTCGAGGCCGTGGTGAAGCGCTTGCACCTGGATTCAGTTGCGGCTGTGCCCAGCGGTCTGCGCGATGGCATCTTGGTTGATTTGATTCGTAGCGGGCGCGGCCAAGCCTACGATCCTTCCCTGGGCGAAGCGGCTGCGGCTCTAGGCCGCCGCTTCGGTGTGGACGAACGCCACGCCCGTCAAGTGGCGGCGCTGTCGCTGGAACTGTTTGACCGCCTGGCGCCCATGCACAAGCTCTCGGCCAGCGTACGGCCGCTGCTAGAAGCCGCCGCCTTGTTGCACGACGTGGGGCACGCGGTGAATTACCAAAAGCACCACCGGCACACCTACTACCTGATTCACCAGGCCGACATACCCGGCCTAGCGGATCATCAGCGGCACATGTTGGCCAGCGTGGCGCGGTACCACCGGGGAAGCCCGCCTTCTGCCGAACACACCGCCATGGTTGGCTTTACGCCCGCAGAGGTTCAGCAAGTCACAAAATTGGCCACCTTGCTGCGTGTGGCCGATTGCCTTGACCGCAGCCACCACCAACCCGTCAAGCACGTGCGGGCGCGGTCGGAACCCGGGCGGGTGTCGTTGAAGGTTGTTTCTGATCGCCCGGTGGACCTGGAGCTGTGGGACGCCGCGCGCGAAGCTGCGTTGTTCAAACGGGTGTTTCACAAGCGCCTGGACGTGACCTGGGTGCGCCGCTAGACCGACGGCGCGTAAAATTGCCCAACCGCGTCGTTGCCAAATCGATTTGCCGGCGAAGAACACAAGGCGTGGGTCTTGCAGACCCCAGGGGTTTGCGCGTAGATCCCCCTCCCGATGAGCACCGATCCCCAAGCCGCCCTCAAAGCGTTTTCCCCCGCGCACGCATTTTTCGTTGGCCTCGATTCCGATGGCTGTGTTTTCAACTCGATGGAAGTGAAACACAACGACTGCTTCAGCGTGAACTTGGTGAAGCATTTCGGTTTGTCAGCGGTGTCGCGGCAGGTGCATGAGGCGT
Organism: Polyangia bacterium; assembly: GCA_038257535.1. Lineage (GTDB taxonomy): Bacteria > Myxococcota_A > Polyangia > Fen-1088 > Fen-1088 > JAGTJU01. The sequence goes on along the minus strand of JBBSJE010000008.1, from coordinate 15,089 downwards.
GGGACTTCGTGAACCTGTACTCGCAAAGCCGCGGTTGCAACCGCTTCAAAGCTCTGCTTGACGTGGTGGATTTGTTGCGCGAGATGCCCAAAGTGCAGGCGGCGGGCGTGCATGTGCCTGCGTTGCCTGCGCTGCGCGCGTGGGTGCAGGCCGAGTCGAAGCTTGGCAATCCCACCCTGGCGGCCCGAATTGCCGCCAGCTCCGGCGAAGCCAAACAAGAGCTTGAGTTGGTGATGGCGTGGAGCTTGGGCGTAAACGCTTTCGTGAAAGACATTGTCAAAGAGCTGCCGCCTTTTGCTGGCGCGCGCCGGGCGTTGACGACTCTTCAGGGCAAAGCGGATGTGTTGGTGGTCTCTGCCACGCCCGCTGAAGCGCTTGATCGGGAATGGGCCGAAAACGGCATCGACAGCTTCGTGAGTTTGATCGCCGGACAAGAGATGGGCTCGAAGGTGGAGCATCTATCGCTGTCAGCCAAAGGCAAGTACGCGCCCGACGCCATCTTGATGGTGGGCGATGCCCCCGGGGACTTAAAAGCGGCGCAAGCGGTGGGCGCGTTGTTTTTTCCGGTGATGCCAGGGGATGAAGAGGCGTCGTGGAGCAAACTTGTTGATGAAGGCTTGCCACGGTTTTTCAGCAAGACCTATGCAGGAGACTACGAAGCCCAGTTGATCGCTGCCTTTATGGAACGGCTGCCTGCCGTGCCGCCATGGAAGCGTCGCTAATTTTTTTAGGGAAGGAAGCATGATGAGCGAAAGCAAAGCGAATTTTGGCATGATCGGCTTGGCCGTGATGGGACGCAACCTTTCCCTGAACGTGGCTGACCATGGCTACAAAGTGGCCGTTTGGAACCTGGAGTCGCCTGTGACCGATGCCTTCGTTGCCGAACACGGCAGCGAACGATTCGTGGCCACAAAAACCCTCGCCGAGTTTGTAGGCGCTATAGAGCGCCCCCGACGAATCATGATGATGATCATGGCTGGCAAGCCAGTGGATCAGGTGCTGGGCCAGCTTGCGCCTTTGCTTTCGCCCGGCGACATCGTGATCGACGGCGGCAACACGCACTTTGCCGAAACCCGGCGCCGCCAGGAAGGTTTGGCAGCTTCGCAGATTCACTTCGTGGGCATGGGTGTGTCTGGTGGCGAAGAGGGCGCACGACGTGGTCCGTCGCTGATGCCAGGGGGGCATCCGGAAGCGTGGGCGTCGCTCAAGCCCATCTTGGAAGCGATCGCGGCAAAAACCGAATCGGGTCCGTGTGTGACCCACGTGGGACCCGATGGCGCGGGCCATTTCGTAAAGATGGTTCACAACGGCATCGAGTACGGCGACATGCAACTAATTGCCGAGGCCTATGACATCCTGTCGCGCGGCCTGGGGTTGGGAGCGGCGGCGGCGTCAGAGATCTTTGCGCGCTGGAATGAAGGTCCGTTGTCGTCATTCCTGGTTGAACTGACTGCAAAGGTTTTGGCGAAAGTTGATGCCGAAACCGGCAAGCCCTTGGTTGACTTGGTGCTGGACAAAGCCGGCCAAAAAGGCACCGGCAAATGGACGGCCGAGCTGGCTTTGGATCTGGGCATTTCCATCCCTACGGTGATGGCGGCGCTAGATGGACGGGTGCTGTCGAGCCTGAAGGCAGAGCGTGTGGCGGCTGAACCTCGCATTCGGGGCGCGGTTTCGGCGCTGCCCACCAACGCGGCTGAAAAGTCGAGTCTTGTGCAAGCCGTTCACGACGCGTTGTTGGCGTCGAAGATTTGCTCGTACGCACAGGGCTTGGCCTTGATACGCAAAGCCAGCGCTCAGTACAACTGGAACATCCGGCTCGATGAGATGGCGCGAATCTGGACCGGCGGGTGCATCATTCGCGCGCAGCTGCTGGCGCCTATCATGCGCGCCTATCAGCGCACGCCCGAGCTTGCCAACTTGCTGCTGGATCCTGAGTTCGAGCAACGCATGTTTGAGGCGCAACCAGGGTGGCGCACGGCGATTGCGTTTGCGCAAAATCTGGGCATCGCGGTGCCTGCCATGGCGGCCAGCCTGGCGTACTTCGACAGCTACCGTACCGCCCGTTTGCCGCAAAATCTTACGCAAGCTCAGCGCGACGCCTTTGGCGCGCACACGTACGAACGCCTCGACAAGCCCGAAGCCGGGTTTGTTCACAGCGAATGGCTTGAGTAACGCCTGTTGATGCTGCGGGCGCTGGCTGGCGCCCGCGGCAAACGATTGCGCTTACAGGTGCTGACCGATGCGCCGAAGCAGCTCGGTGGCCACTGCGGGCGCAAGCGAGCCCTGTTTCCAACCCACGCCCAAACCGGCATCGGATCGGCCATCGTCGAATTTGGGTATGATGTGAAAGTGCACGTGAAACACCGCCTGGTGCGCGCACGCGCCGTTGTTTTGCAGCACGTTGAAGCCCTTGGCGTTGGTGGCCTTCATGACGGCGCGGCTGATCCGCGGCAACACCCGTCCCAAAGCCGCGGCGTCGTCATCGGACAGTTGGTCCAGTGTTTCTGCCGGCTGTTTGGGAATCACCAAGGTGTGCCCCGCGCTCAAGGGATTGATGTCCAAGAATGCCAGCACGTGCTCATCTTCATAAACCTTGTGGCACGGAATCTTGCCCGCAATGATCTTGGTGAAGATCGTATCAGCCATGGCCCGCAGCTTAGCATCCCGATCCCGCTATAGTGAAGGTCACGAGATGCAGACCCCTGGCACGATTGTTTGGCAAAACGCTGCGTTGGTTTCGGTAGACAAGATGTCCGGCGTGTTAAGCGTGCCCGGACGCCAAGGCAGTGAAGATCCTCGGCCCGTGTTGGGTTTGTGGTTGCAAGAGCAGCTGGGGCAACGGCTTTGGCCGGTGCATCGGCTTGATTTCGAGGTTTCGGGCTTGGTGGTGTTTGCGTTAACGGCCGACGCTCATCGCCGCGCCTGCCAAGCCTTCGAGCGGCGGCGGGTGGCAAAAACCTACGAGGCGCTCACCGGTTTCTCTGTGCCGCCCGTGTCGGGGCAAACTTTTGCCTGGTCCTCGCTTTTGGTGCGCGGCAAACGTCGAAGTTTCGAGGCGCCACATGGTGCCCAGGCGGTGACACACGCGCGTTGTGAAGGCCTCATTGACGCCGCCGCCGCTGGCGATTATGCCGCGCAGGCGCCGCTATGTTTGTGGCGCTTGTTTCCGCAAACGGGCCGGCCCCATCAACTGCGCGTGCACCTTGCCAAACAAGGTTATCCCATCGCGGGCGATGTGCTTTATGGCGGTGTCGCCGCGCCCGCGCCTGGCATTGCTTTGCGTTCAGTGTCACTGGCGTTTTTGGACCCGGCGGATCAGCAGGCGCTTGATGTGCCCGAGCGCTTGCGCGCGCCCTCGCTGTGGCCATCGGCGGTCACACCGTAAGCGACTCAACCCACGTACGAACCGTGTTGCCCAGATCGGGAAGCCCCGCCGCGGTGGCGTCATTCACCGCGACTGCCTGCTTGCGCGCCAGGTCCCAAGGCGATTCACAGCGGTAAAGCGACCCGGCCATCTGCGTGGCCATGTGGGCCACAGTGGCGTGCGGTGAATCGGTGACTCGAAACGTGGGCGCATGACGAACGATTGCGCTGGCGAGGGGGGCTGGCAGATTCCAGGCGTCGGCAACGTACGCGGCGGCTGTGGGGGCCAAGGTGGCCGCCGTGGCCAAGACGGCCGCATGGGTCTGCGGATGCGAGGGCGCCAAACCAACGGCCGTACAGCGATTCGCCGCTTCGGTTAGCGCGAGTGGGCGGCCAATGTCGCGCAGCAGCCCGCAGGCAAAGCCTTCCAACGCCGAAACGCCACAAGCGCGGCTCAGATCGCGCGCAAACACGGCCGCCGCCAGGGCGTGTCGCCAAAACGCGCGCAACTCGTCATCGAAGCCTTCGGGGCAGAACAAATTGGCTTGCAGGGAGACGGCCAAGGCCATTTCCCCGAGCGCCTGCGGCCCCAAACGGGTGGCCGCCTGGTCCACTGACATGATCGGGCATCGTGGTTGATAGGAAGGCGAATTGGCGATGCGCAGCACCGCGCAGGCCATCGCCTCGTCGGACGCAAGCGCGTTGACCAGCCACGGAAGCGGGGGAAGCGCGCCCGTGCTTAGAAGGCCTGCTGCGGCCCACGGCAAGGAGGGCACCTGGACCTGCCTCGTCTCGAACGCGTCTTGAACCGCGTGCTGAAGCGTCGCGGCGGCGTGGTCTAGCGGGGTAGGGGGGGTTGAAGCGAGAGGCATGCTGACTCTTCCGTCATCGGCCGACCCCCGGTAGGCATAAAGGTGCAAAAACCGACAACGTTTTGACGCCGGCCTAAGACCCAAAGAAATGGCTCAGTGCCAGCGCCCCGCCAGCGAAACGCCCGCACCTTGCGCGTGGGCCCAGGGGGCTACGGCAAGGCCGGTGTCTGCGGAACTTTGCGATTCCAAAAACCACAGAGCCGAGGCGGTCCCTACAGCCACCAAGCCCACCGCCGACAACGCCCATCCCGCAACCGCCAAGCTGCGTGGCTCACAGGACGTGGCGTCCGATTCGCACGTGCGGTTCATTGCCAACAAAACGCCGCCCGTAACCAGGGCGGCCCCTCCGGCCGACGCCAGCGTCCAAGGCACCCAAGCCGGTGTGGCCTCGCGTTGCGATTCGGCATTGGAAACGTCGTAGATGCGGGGAGGCGCAAACGTCATCGCCACAGGGGGCGCCGCGGGGGCCGGCTGGACTGTGGCCGCCACCGGTGGTTCGGCCAAACGTGCGCGGGTTTTGCGCCCGGCTTCTTTTGCCAACCGTTGCAGCGTTTGCGGCATGGGTGGGCATAGATCTTCCAAACCGCAGCTTACGGCGTCGGTGGTGAGGGTTTCGCCCGTTGCGGCGCTCACCACCCGCACCCGCACCTCATACTTTTGCGCCGACGTCTGTACGTGAGCAAAGGCCAACAGTGATGCGTTAAAAGAAGCGGCCAACTCTTGTAGACAAGACAATTCGTTACAGCCTGCAGCCTTGTCCGCGGGCGGCCGCGCTGAAACTTTGAGTCCTGCGTTGGCCAGGCCGCGACGCAACGACGCGCTCAAATCGTTCGTTGGGGGCGTTTGCGCACCTTCCACCGCCACGTGTACCAAGGCAATGGCATCCGACGGCGGGGATTGGGCCTGCGCCTGCGCGGCGAACGACACAAACGGAGCGCATAGAGCGAAGAAAACGAGCGGCCTGCAGCGACCACGCGTGGAGCCTGCTTGAGATAAGCTTTTCATAGCGATCGGTTTCGCCTACCAGCGGTTGCGATCACGTCGACCACCGCCCGAGCGGTCCCCGCGACGTCCGCCGCGGTCGCCCTCGCCGCCACCGCCTCCGCGATCGCCGCCACCGCCCCCCCCAAAGCCTCCTCCTCGATCACCATAGCCGCCGCCACCGCCGCGAGGACCGTCGGCTCGGCCTCCGCCTCCACGAGGCCGCTCAATGGCTTCGCTAACCCGCAAAGGTCGGCCATGGGAAGATTGACCGTTGACCTCATTGATGGCGCGCTGGGCACCTTCTTCGGTGGCCATCTCCACGAAGGCGAAGCCGCGGGAGCGCCCCGTCATGCGATCAGTGACGATGCTGATGCTAGCGATGTCTCCACACGGCGAGAATGCCTCGCGCACTTCGTCCTCAGTCGCGTCAAACGACAGATTCCCAACGTACAACTTCTTTGCCATGTCCTTCGATTCCTGTTTTCGTTAGCTGCAACGGTGCAGTCCTAGGACCCCTGGGGCACTGGACACGAAAGACTACTTTCGTCCCCCAACACTGTCCACCTGGTGAACGTGTAAGCCGGTGTAGGAACGTCGTTACAGCGCGCTCAGGGGCGTGTCGATGAGCAGCCAGTTGTCGTGGAGGTCATCGTCGGCTTCGCTTCCCGTGAGGAAACCAATGATGAACACGGACTGCGTCTTGGAAAGATTGATGCCGGGCTTTGTCCGCACGCGCATTTCGATAACAGCGTGACTCAAGGGTTTGATCCTGGGCGCCCGCCACGAAAAGAACCTTTTGTCCAGAGGGTCCCGATCGGTGTTTGACGGATCCCCAGCCATTTCGATGTTGGCGTCCAGACAACCCGTGAACATGAGGTCGTGCGCCTCCTGGGTTGGACTTAGGTTTTCCATGTGGATGCGAATCACAAAACTCTCGCCGGGCTTTACGGGCGCGCCGGGGCCGGCCGACCGTAGACGCAAGGGCGCGATGGCTGGCTCGGCGTTGTGGCCTGCCGGCCGCACGGGCATGGCGTTGACGGATCCATTGTCGAGCAAGGTGCCTTCCTCGCCTTGTGCGAAGGCTAAGGCGGCGTTGTAGGCCACGAACTGAGTTTCGCCAACGGCGCGCACAACAATCTTGTGCGTGGCTTGCTCCAAGGGGCGCAGTTCGTCGAGCGTCCACGCGAAAAGGTTGAGAGGCGGATCTTTTAGGTGTTGGCGCCGCCCCATATCGCTGCTCCAACGCAAGGGATCGATCGCGCGCGACAAAGGAATCAGAACCTCAACATCCCGCAGCGAACGCGTGCCGCTTAGATTCTCCGCCACCAGTGTGAGCTCGAAAGCTTCGCCGGGTGCCACCTCTTTCGTGGGGGAGCTGATGCTGACCTTCAGGTTGCGATGCGTGGGATCGGCTTGCCACGAGGTGGCCGTTCCATCGCAAGCGCCCATAGAGAGAATCAAGGCGGCGCACCCAAGGGCGCACCCCGCTTGGCCAAAAACGCTGGCTGCTGCTGAAGGCCTCATGCACTGGAAGGCTAACCCATTTTGCGTAGTTGCGATACCACGGGCACGCCGTTTTTACCCCAACTTCATGTGACAAATTCGACCGAAACTGCAAAAACACGGCCATTTTCACTAAAGTTATTCTCTTGGTGGTCGACGCGCCTCGGCAAACCATGTTCGGTAAGCCTCCATGCGTTGCCGTTGCTCTGGTGGCGCTTGCCTACGACAAGACGCGCGCTCGCGAGAGCCTTCGGGCGCCCCCCAACGGATCTCAGCGCAATCGTTGGGGTTGTAAGCCATTTGCAACGCCGCTTTGCGAGCCAACACCTCCGCCACCGACAACTCAACCACCTTTCCTTCGCTATTTTTGTACGCCACCTTCTGTGTTTTGGTCAGCGAGTCGTGTAATGCCTGTAACTGGAGGCGCACGTCGGCAGCGGACTTTGAACCCAACGCAAAGAGTTTTGGGTTGTGCGTGATGCGGGCGGGTAACGCCTGCAGCACGTTCATGGCGATGAGAAGCCTCAGATCTCGGGAGGGCGTGGCGTAATCTTCCCACGCGCCTGTTGTCTCGAAGATGCTGGGCCCATGGGGCATGTCAATCACAGCATTCTTTGTCTGCTGCATGTACTGCTCGCCATTGTCCACAGAGCGACCGCGCGCTTCCATCTGTTCCACCAGGGCTGCCAGAGTGTCTTCATAGGCTGTTACGGCATCAAGGCCCCGCGGGTTGATGAGCCGCAACATCTGATCGTAAAACGCGTCGGCCGAGAGCTTCGTTTGCGAAAGGTCGAAGGGTTGTTTGGCATCGGCTTTTAGTTCGCGGTTGGTGAGTTGCCGTGGCTCTTTGCTATGCAAGGGACGGAAGGCCTTAAAACCTGCGCCTGCACTTGCCACATCGTTGGCAAAAATAAAGTTGCCTTCCCAAAAACGTTTGCGCGTGATCGAGGCGTCGGGTTGTCCGTCAACGGCCCACAAAAGCCCGGGCTTCCCAGGCCGATCAATCCAAGCCGCCACCACCAAGACGTGGCCGTAGGGATCAGCAAACACGCTGCCGGGCGAAAGCGCCTCGCGGGTCAACGGCACCGGATAAAAGTCGCTGTTTTCGTCATCCAAGGCGGTTCGCAGAGATCCTGAATGCACCTTGTTCACCAGCAGACGTACAAAGCCTTTAAACGCGCCAAGGGCGTCTTTGGCGTTGGTGGGTTCGTCATTGGTATGCAACGTGGGACAGCGAGGCGGTCTGTCGCGGCTGCCTCTGTCACACTCACGGAACGCAAATGGCAACGCGTGCTTCCACGCGAAATACGCCCGCAAGAAATACGGCAAATCCGCGCAGTCGGGTGCCGCTTTCAAAGCGCCGCGGCTGGCTTGGTTGTCTTCACCCAACTGCAAATGGTTGTGAAGCCAATTGCGCTCAGGGTCCCACAACGCTTGCGCCAGTGGTCGAAAACCCAAGCTTGCCTCAGGCGGGGCGACGAACAAACGCTCCACCCAGGCTGCGTAGTGGGCTTCGCGATCTGCGTCCCAGGTTTGTTCCGTCTGCCAGTGGTTGGCGGGTGCTGTGCGGGTGACAGGTCGGGCAACCGGCTTGGTTTCCACGCAAGCTAGGGTGCGCGCGCCGCTTCGCAGCTGCACCCGTAGTGGCTTTTGCGACAGTTTGGCAAGCAAAGCGCTGCGCCATGCCGCGCCCTGGGTGCCCGTCACCGCTTGTTCGTTGACCCATAACTCGGCGTTGGCGGGCAAGCTTTCGGCGCCCCGGGCTGTGGCCATGATGTGCAAGGCTTGCCCCAAAACAGGCTGCGCGGGAGAAAGCCACACGCGAGCGTCGTCGCCGGGCTTGCAGGGTGGGGTGGCCGCGTGGGCCGAAGCCGCCAGCAGGCAGACCCCTGTCCACACTGCGCCATGGAGAAAAAGCGCCATCTCGGCAGCATAACCTCGATGGCGAGGGGTTGCAGGTCTTGCGCTATAACAGTTGGCAAAAGCACAAGTCAGACAAACCGGATACAGATGATCAAATACGTTGTGTGGGATTGGAACGGCACGCTGCTAGATGACGTGGACGGCTGTGTTCGCGTGCTGAATCAATTGCTGGAGCGACGCGCGTTGGCGCCGCTAACCCGCGAACACTACCGGGCCCGCTTTGGCTTCCCCATTCGCCCGTTTTATGAAGCTTTGGGCTTCGACGTGTCACAACAGGCGTTCGCCGCTTTGGCCGACGAGTTTATCGCCGCCTATCGTTCAATCCTGCACGAGGTGTCACTGCACAATCGTGCGCTTGAGGTGGTGGCCAGCTTGGCGCCTTTGGTGCGGGGCCAGGTGGTGGTTTCCGCGATGGAGCACAGTCTGTTGGGAACGATGCTTGCTGACTACGGTGTGCTTGCGCACCTTCAGGCGCATCACGGTACCGAAAACGTGCAGGCGGGGTCGAAAGTTCAGATCGGGTTGGCTGCGGTGGCGGCTCTGGGCGCAAGGCCCGAGGACATTCTTTTGGTGGGCGACACCGCCCACGACCACGAATTGGCGCAGGCCATTGGCTGCCAGTGCGTGCTGTTGTCGTTGGGGCACCAAGACGTTTCGCGGCTTGAACGCACCGGCCGGCCGGTGCTGCTCAGTTTGGACGAAGTCGTGGCCTTGGTTCAGGCGGCCGATGCCGCTCGCTGATACAGATTTTCCCAAGCGGCTTTACCGGTTCCGGGGATCACGAACAAACGAATCTCCGAGCGATGCTGATTGCCGTGTGCGGCTGTGAGCAAGATGCGCCCGGAGACTTCCACCGCGTCAGCGCCTTCGCCCACCCGCACCCGCGCCACGCCACCTTCGGGCAACGGTAGAGAGCAGGTCAAACTAAGCCCATCGGCCGTGACAAATTGCAGCTGGCAGGCGGTGTCGCCATTGGATCGAACCCACGCGCCTGGCCACTGTACATGCCTGCGGCCTGCCTCCAAGACGCTGGAAGGTTTATCCACTTGAGAAGGCACCGGTAACCCCTGTTCAGGAATGGCCTCGGCCAAACGGGTTAAGTAGGCGGGAATCAGCGGCAGCGCGTCCATCAAGGCGTGCGCTTCTCGCGCTGTGATGCCGCTCAATTGTTCAAGGTCGTGGGGGAGCAAATAGGGGCAATCTTCCATCACTTGAACGATTTTGTCACAGCTGACAATGACATCCACGAAGGCACGGTGCTGTTTTGCGTTCTCGGGCTCGTGGTGGCAACCAATGCACTCCAAGATCACGTCTGAAAGCTTCCATCGTGCGCCCATCAGCAACCCAAGATCGATGTGGACTTCGTCGACCAACACCTCCCACTCTTGGATTGGCATGGCGTCAGCAATTTTTTGAGATCGCAACACCTCTTCAAGCGCAGCCACAGCGATAACGCGGCCAAAATCATGCAGGAGGGCGCACACGAACCCGGTTTCTGAACTGAGGTTGCGTCGATACCCCAGGTGGCCGGCGCAAATGGCGCTTGTGAGCGCGTGCCGCCAAGCCGTTCGTCGTAGTTGTGCCAGGGGCCCTTGGCCACCCGCGATCTTCCCCAAGCTTGCCGCCAAGGCCACGCGACAAACTTCATCGGCGCCCAATTGCGAAACGGCGCGGTCCAAGGTGGTGATGGGCTCAGCGCGACGGAACATAGCTGAATTTGCCGCTCTGAGGATCGCTGCGGCCAGCACTTGATCCTCCTTTACGATGCGCGCAAGGTCGGTGAGGCCAAATGTGCCGCTCCCGACCAAAGACCGTAAGCGCATGGCGTTTGCGGGGTAGGGAGGAATGCTTACGGCGTTGCGTGCGATGACGTCAGCGATGAAGGGGCGAATCTGTGTTGGTGTTAACATGGCGACCGTTAGGGCAATCGAGATCGGATGGCTTTGAGCGCTTCGCGCAACGTTTCGGCGGATTCAATGCGCTTGTCTTTGTCTTTGACCAAGCAACGCATCACCAGCGCGTCCACTTCGCTGGGAATTTGCGGATCAAACTCCGATGGCAGCGGTGGGGGGGTGTGCATATGATGGTAAAGCACTTCGCCCTCAACAAATGGCGGCTGGCCCACCAAGAGCTCGAAGAAGGTGCAGCCAATCGAATACAGATCGGCGCGGAAGTCAACGTCACGTCCCAGGATCTGCTCGGGTGACATATAAAGCGGGGTGCCCTGAATCATGGTTTTGGTGATCTTGGCGGCCGCCACCGCGCGCGCCAAACCGAAATCGCCGATCTTCAGCAGACCATCCTGAGTGACGAACATGTTTGCGGGTTTGATGTCCCGATGAATGATGCGTCGGCTGTGGGCGTACCCCATGCCGGCGGCCAGTTGATCAATAAGGTCAATTGCTTTGAGCAACGGCAGTTTTGTTTGTTGCTCGAGCATCTTGTCAAGCGCGCCGCCCTCCACGAGCTCCATCACCATATAAAGTTCCCCGTGTTCGTCCTTGCCCTGGTCGAAAACGGTCACGATGTTGGGATGGTTCAAGCGTGCGAGCGCTTTGGCTTCTTGAATAAATTTTTCCGCCACTGCGGGATTGTCGCGAATGTCGGCACCCATAATTTTGAGCGCCACTTCGCGATCGAGCACGTTGTCGCGCGCTTTGAACACAACGCCCATCGCACCTGCGCCCAACTGCCCCAGCTTTTCGTAGCGGCCGGCAACCACGTTGGAAACCGGGGCGGGCGCCATGGGCAAGTCGTCCAAACTGGGAAGCATGCTCGCGATCGAGATGTCGCCGTGTCCAGGCCGACTTGGCGTGTCGTTGTCATTGAACGTGCGCATGGCGCGCGGGGGATCAAACGCCACGGCCACCAAAGCGGGGCGGGCCAATGCAGGCGCGTGAATGTCTTGAGGCAACCCGGGCATGCGATCCAGAATTGGCGTTCCGCTGTAGCTGAATGCCTGCGCGTGAGGTTGCGCTGAACCGGACGCCGCCATCTGTGCCGCTGGAGCCATGGCTTCGGCAATGGACGCCTGGTGGCCCAATGTTGCGGAGGCTTCATCGCGCCGCCGTTCCCAGTCTAGGTTCACGCGCATTTCATGCAGCTTGACGTGGACAACGTCATACGGCCGCGCGACGTGCAGGCCACCGCTTTCAATATGAAGCACCTGCTTGCCTCGTGGAACGTCGAGTTCGGCAATGCCTTGGGACGACGTCTTGACCTTATGCTCAGGCGCGCCGCCAAGCCATACATAGGCGTCTGCGATCGGCATGTCGTGATCGAGGACGGTGACGATGAAGCGCGCCAAGGCGGCATCGAGTGCAAAGACCGCTTGGCTGGTTCGCTGCGAAGCGATCACCACGGATTGCGAAAATGCAGCCCCTGAAGCCACTTGCAAATCGTTTCCTCGCTTGAAGGTTCCGTACAAATGCACATGCCACTGGCCCCGCGGCAGGTTCTTGAACAAGGTTCGCCCATCAATGTGGCTGGCGCCGTATTTGGTTCGCTCGTGGCCGCTGCCTCGCATTCGTTCGGCGAAGTTCACAGGATTGCTGACGTTGGGCGCTTCGGGGCTTTTGCTGATGCGTACGCACAGCAGCAGATCGTGCACGCCAGGATCATCTTTGATTTGCACCAGCAACCGCCCGCTTCGTAGCCGCCGCGTCATCGCAGCGGCGCCCACCATAACCATCGCCAGTAGTACGCCCAAAGGCAACGGGTTCCATCCCACCAACCCGGTGGCCGTCCCGGGCAACACGGCTTCGTGCGACCACGAATTTCCTGTGACGGCGTCAACCAAGGTGAGCGTGACTTTCGCTTGCCGCCCACTGGTGCGCACGCGGTAAAGTAGCAAGGCCTCGCTTGCAAATTGGTTTGCCAGCGCGGTGCTTTTGTCGACCGGTAACGGTGTGCTGGGGATCGGTGCGGCTTCGGGCTCGGCCTTGACGGCCAGGCTGTAAGGCGGGCCCGCCAACGCCGCCGCCAAGCCAACGCTCAGGACATCCGGGCGCACAGCAAACGGCCAATACAAGGGCTGACCGCTGCCTGCCACAGGCAGCACAACCATGTTGCGAAACCGCCCTTCGCTTAGACTCTCAAAGCTTTCCAGCACGGGAGCCAAAGCGTTGACCAAAGTAACGCTGGCCCCTGTGGTGGCGCCTTTGGCTTGTTCAAGCCGAATGCGTTTGGCTACGTCCAACCGTTGCGCAAAATGTTGCTGCAAAGCTTGGGTGCCTGGCACGCCCGCGCCCGCCAACGCCGCCAACTTGGGCGCGAGCGCCGCTGCGTCCGCCGCGCCCATTTGATTGGGGGTAAGCAACGCCACCGCTTCTGTGGCCGCCACGTTGGCCCGCAACGCGCGAAGGCCAATCGATGTGGCGACGTCGGGGGCTTCGTTTTTGATGTCGTGGGCTTTGTTAACGATCGCTGTTTCGATCTCCACCCCGTAAAGGCCTTCAGGCACCTGCGACAGAAACACCAGCAGGGGCTTCCACGCTTTCGATGGCTGCGAAAGCATGGCCGTCACCGCGTCTTCTCGTTCGATGGGCGAAAGTTTGGCGGCCAAAGCATAGGCTGAAAACGCCACGGCCAACGCTGGCTCATGGCCTTGCTTTTTCACCAAACGCAGCTCCTGCCCGGCGGCCTCAAGGTCGCCCTGTCCAATGGTGGCCAGGATTCGGGCCGCACGCGCTTCCACATCTTTGGCGTCGGCGCGCAACACTCTGTCGGCGAAGGTTCGCATCGCCGTCAAGTCACCGATGGCCACCGCGGTTATGAGGCGCTGTTGCGCGGTGACTTTGGGATCTCCCCAGATGGACTTCGCAATCTCGTTGGCGGTACTAAGCGATTTTATGATCGTGGGCTGTGCCCACTCGAGTGCGGCTGCCGCTTGTGCGCTTTCGCCTTTGACCAGATGAATTTGAGCCGAGGCCAAGGGGCGCAGGTGGCGCATGGCCAGCTCGGGCAGCTCGACAAATTGTGCCTCCAGGGCAGGCGCTGCTTGGCGCGCGATCTGGCGCGCGAGATCGAAAACGTCGCCCAAAGGCGCAGCCGCCGTGAAGGCGCGCAGCGAACCTTCGAGCCCCATCACATGCCCCGTGGCCACCAGCCGGTCCTCTTGCACTTCCATGCGGCCCAGCAGCAGGCGATCAGACAGTTGTCGCTTCATCACCGCCGCCGCCAACCCTTCGCTGACCGACAACAACGCCTGCGGTTTCGATTTGGCTTCAGTGGCCAAGCTTTGCGCCCAATCCGTGCGGGGCACGAACCGGCGTTGCTTTTCGCTAAGCATCGATCGCACCAGCAGACTCACGGCCGATGCCGCTTCCTCAGCCTGAGGTGAAGCGGGGGCCAGATCAGAAACAATGGCCGTGAGCGTGACGGGTTGTGACGAAGCGATGGAGCCCTCCCCCAAGGTTGCCAGCGACAGCACCGCCAACACCATCAGCCGCCTCTCCTGGCGCTTGCGTTTGAGCCCTTGACCCATCAACCGTGGGCCATCGGCAGGTCGGCGGCTACACTGCAGCAAGAAACGACGGGCGGTGGGCCGGTGTGGGCCAAACTGGGACGTTGGCTCAGGGGGTAAGAACGCCGTCCACGAAGTTCTGAAACCGGGTGTCAGAGGCGAACGTTTGCATGTCTTTGGCAACCGCCTGCGCCGCCTGGGCGTACTCGGGCGCGCAAAGAATGTCATCGAGACACGTTTTCAGCCGGGCCGCTGTCAGTTGCCGCGCCGGAATTGTGAGCCCGGCGCCGGTGGCCTCGATCGCTTGGCTCGCCAAATACTGGTCAAAATTGCTGGGAATGCCGATCACGGGTTTGCCATGGCTGAGGGCTTGGTAGCCGGTGCTGCTGCCGCCATTGGTGATCACAGCGTCAGCCTGCTGGCAGGCGAGGTTGCCGTCCACGTAATCCACGCAGGTAACGTTGCTGGGCAGGCTTGGCAGTTGGAGCCGGGCGGCGGTGCTCAGCAGCACCTCCACGGGGCTATCGCTGAGGGCGGCCAAAGTTTGTGGAACCAACGAAAGCCGCCCCGAAGATCCCAAGGTTACGTAGATGCGGGGGCGGGTGGCGGGCGTGCGCCAAGCTGCTGGCAGCGGGGCCTGAGGCGACCACAGCACGGGACCCAAATACATTTGATTGGTTTGTGTTTGGGACACTGGGGCCAAACCAGGCGTATCCGCAAACAACACGTGATCGCCGCCCATCAACAATTCCAGCAGGCCTTCATAAGGCGCAAGCTTGTGTTTGCGCCGCCACGAATTGAGCGGCGCCGCGAAGTGCTTGAACACAAACGGCAACGCCTTTGGAAAATGTCGCGCGGCCATGTCTTCGCCCAACCAACGCACGATCGGATGATCGGGCAAAGGAAACGCTTGGCGTTGGGCGTGCGGGCTCCAGTAGGCATTGATCAAAGCCGCGTGAGGCACTTTGGCCAATGGCGCG
>JBBSJE010000007.1:0-66556 GCA_038257535.1 Polyangia bacterium | reverse complement strand
GTGCCTTGCAAGCCGCCTTCCCAGATCAACTCCCAGCGCTGATCAACGGATTCATTGGGACGTTGAAAGCAAGCGTAGATGGAAACGGGATTTGTTGGGCTTGCCAGTGGAGAACAGTAAGGGTCGGTGACCCCAGGAAACTCTTCGAGCTGTGGAAACAGTTCACGCGGCAGCGGCGCCCGCGAGGCAAAAGGCAGGTCGTTGGTGGTGAGCGTGGCGGACGGCGTTCCCGTCACGCGCGGCCGGCCCCCGCCTCGCGCTACGTCTTGAAAGGCGCGCGCGTTGCGAATGCTGTGCGCTGGGGGAAGCAGGGGCTCAGCGCCGGGATCAAACGGCAAAGGGTGTCGCGCCTGAATGTTCAGCACCAGAATGTCCCCGTTGGTGAGCAACAGATAGGCGAACGCGCCCGCATAGTAGCGTCCCGTGGCCCCCAGCCCGCCTGCCGCCGGTTCGGCCTGGAAAAACGCAACGTCCACCGCAGCCGGAGGCGCTGTGCCCCGGCCGCCCTCAGGTGGCACTTGAATTCCAGGACCGCGGGCGCCCAGCCGACGGGGCAAGCCCAGGCTCAAAGGCACACAGCCCTGCGGCAGCGCGGCCCCCAAGGCCGCCACTGTGGCGGTGTCGATGTTGGTGTCGCATTCCACTTCGACGCCACCTGTGTCCACGGGACCCACGTCCACCACCCGCGCGGTGCCATCGCCGGCGATCGCGTAGAGGTAGCGGCCCAAGGTGCCCACGAACGCCTGTTCGGGGGCTTTGAAAGGTTTGAAAGGATTGATCGAAGGCCGCAGCCGCAGCACGCCGCGCGCGCTTTCCGCCAACACCAAGGCGGGCCTTTGCACCTCAAAGCTTTGCCCCCCAGCCACGGCCAAAGGCACCACAAGACCGGCGTTGCGGCCACCCACGTAAAGCTGTTGCCGTGGCTGCGGGCCGCCTCGAAACGGCAAAAACGCCACCGGCGCCACAGCCAAACGGCCAGGCACCACGGCATCAAGCTCGGTGCCAGCATCGTCGGACGCGCCCGCGTCGGGGCTCGCCTGAACAGCGCCCCCGTCCACCGGGGCCTCGGCAACCGGCGCCCCGCACTCGACGGGGCATTGCGGGTTCGTGCCCGCAGGAACCACCGTGCCATCGGTTTGCACATAAACGCTGTCGACCAGCCGACCTGAAGGCACATCCACCAGCGCCACAAGGCCGCAAGCCGGATACGTGACCACCGCGCGCCAGGCGCCGCCACCGAACGCAGAGGCGACGCCGCATTGATGTTCGACGGGCATGTTTTGCGTGGGCCCCGGCACGAAGGTGACCTCACTGGGGCGCGCCAACAACGGACCCGAATCAGTCGCAACCGCGATGATGTTGGTCACCGCGCCCACGCCGGTGGAAGGTTCGGCGTTGGAAAACACGCTGGTCAGCAAGCGCGTGGTGTCTATGACGCTTAGGTCGCAAGAGCCGCGGTTGGCCGTGACGGCCCGGCAGCCGTCGCTGCTCACGGCCACCGATTCCGGCAGTTGCCCCACCGGCAACATGTTGAAGCCGGGGGTGGTCACATCCAGATCAATCATGCGGTTGCGATCGAAGTCCACCGCGCCCACTTCGCCGCGCGCGGAATTGGCGATAAGACCCAGGCGCGCGGTTGTGCGATCGTCGTCCGTGGACGTCGCGGCGGGGCAAGCACCGGCCGGCCGCGCGGTCGCAACCGTGCCCTGTCCGAACGGCCTGCTGGTCAAACACACAAACGCCAAATCGGTGGGGCGCTCGAGTGTTCTGCCGGGAACCACGATCGGCTGCTGGCCGCAGCTCGCCAAGCTCAACAACACGAAGGCCATGGGCCATGCTAAACGCTTCATAACTGGCTGCTTGTCCGGGGAAAGCCGATGCGCTGAACCACCCGCGCCTCGGTGAGGCTGCCAGGCCGCAGGTCCAACACCGAGACGTTGTTGTCCACGTAGCCAATCACATAGGCCGTGGTGGGATCGTTGGGATCAAAAGCAAGCGAAGCCGGTCCGCGCCCCGCCTCGACGATGTTTGTCACCACCATGAGGTCGGGATCCACAACGTAGATCTGGCCCGCCTCAAAGCAGGGAATGTAAAGCCTGTCGCCACGGCCGGCATTGTGCAACAGCAACTCGGCGGGACCGGCACACACGTCGATCGCCAACGTGGGCTCAAGCTGCGGGCGCCCCCGGCTATCCAGACCCAAAGCCATGCGCGCCAAAGCCGCAGGATTGCCTGCGGAATTGCGGTGCAGAACAAACGCGCGGTCGAATTCAGGCTGAAAAACAAAGCCACGGCTTTCGGCGCCGCGCGGCTCAAACGTTGTGGCGGCCAAAGGTGCCGCAGGCACTAGCGTGAGGTTTCTTGGGGCCAGTGGATTGCAGGCCGCCGCGGCCGCCCCGGCCTGAAACAAAAGCTGCCCTATGAACACGCCGCTGCGAGCCGTGGTGAAAACCGGCGACAGTGGATCGCCCTTCAGACTGGGGGTGATCGACGTGACGCCGAACGCGATTTGGCCCACATAGACGGTGGGAACCACGGCCGCCAAACGAGGGGCGCTGGCCGTGGGGGCGCATACGTCAATCGCCGAAAGCCCCCCAAACAAATGGCCTACGTAAAGCACGCCCAAGCTCGGATCCAACGTTAAGGCAAAAGGCTCTTCCGGCACCAAAAGATCAAGCCCCGCCAGGTTCCCCTTTTCCACGCGGTGGTTGCTGTCACAGCGCGGGTTCAGGGCTTGGGAACCGCCGGGCGCCAGCGGATCGCCGGTGCAGCGCAAATCAAGCCCGTCCGGATTGACCGTTACATCAACAAAGGTCACTGAAGGGTCGGCGCGAACCCCAAAAAACAAACGATCCACCCTCTGCCCCGCGCGCTCGAAAGACTGCAGAACCGGCGTGGTGGCAAAGCTGCCCACCTGCACCGTGGCGCTGGCCAGCGCGTAGGGCCTGTCGTCGCAGTTAAGCACGCGGACATCGAGAAGATCCCGACAGCACGATCTGCCCTCATTTTTGCGGGGCCGGTAATTGGCCGCCGGACAAACGGGCCACGCTTTGCCCAAGTCTTCGCGAATGGCCGCCAAGTCCATAGGAACCACGGTGCCGAAGCTGTAGCGCAAATCGGAGTTGGAATTGACCACCAGCAGCCAGCGTCCCGTTCCTTCGACCGCCGCCCCCGTGGGCAAGAAAATGCGATCAAGAGGAGGTCCGATGCCGCTGTCGCCGCCCACGTTGCAAGCAACGCTACAAAGCAGCGCGGACAGCGCAAAAACACAGCCGAAAGGGCTTCGCAATCTATTCTCCCTTCGCATCAACAGCCGCCAAGCCTCAGCCATTCCCAGGCCCGAAGGCCCTCGCCGAAACCCAGAGACGTGAGCGACACAAACAACGCCTCACAAGCGCCCAGGCGACCACAGCAACGGCATGCGCGGGTAAAAACCTGCGCCTGCCGTTCGCGCGTGGGCGCCTTAAGCACGGAAAGGGCCTTTTAGCGCTTTTCTTTCAAGACGGCTTGAGCGGCCGCCAAGCGTGCGATGGGCAGGCGGTAAGGCGAGCACGACACGTAGTTCAAGCCCAGCATGTGGCAGAACTCAACCGAGTTGGGATCGCCACCTTGCTCGCCGCAGATCCCGATCTTGATGTCAGGACGGGTTTTCTTGCCCAGGTCACACGCCATTTTCATCAAGGCGCCCACACCCTCGCGGTCCACAGAGACGAAGGGATCCACCGCGTAGATGTCCTTTTCGCTGTAGGTCGCCAGCACCTTCGCCGTGTCGTCACGTGACAGACCAAACGTGGTTTGCGTCAGGTCGTTGGTGCCGAACGAGAAGAACTGAGCTGTCTCGGCGATCTTGTCTGCCGTGATGGCCGCACGAGGCACCTCAATCATCGTGCCCACGAGGTACTTCACCTTGCGGCCCCGGCCCTTGAAGACTTCTTTCGCCACGGCGTGGACCAATTCAGCCTGAAGATCCAGTTCGCGCTTGGTGCCCACCAAGGGAATCATGATCTCGGGAATCACGTCGATGCCCTCTTCGGACACGTCGATGGCGGCCTCGAAGATGGCGCGCGCCTGCATCTCGGTGATCTCGGGGTACGAGATGCCCAAGCGGCAACCACGGTGACCCAGCATCGGATTGGATTCCGAAAGGTCATGCACCCGCTCCTTGATCTTCTCAAGGCTCTTGCCTGTGATTCGGCCTAGTTCCTTTTGACCGGCCTCATCGTGGGGCAAGAACTCGTGCAGCGGGGGATCCAGCGTGCGGATGGTGACCGGACGCTTGCCCATGGCGCGGAACAGACCCGCAAAGTCGTAGCGCTGTAGCGGCAACAACTTTTCCAAGGCGGCGCGCCGCTCTTCCTCGTTTTCGGCCACGATCATCTCGCGCATAGGCTCGATCTTGCCTTCACCGAAGAACATATGTTCGGTGCGGCACAAGCCAATGCCCTGGGCCCCAAACGCCACCGACGCTTCCGCCTGGTCGGGCTGGTCGGCGTTGGCACGCACCTGCAGCTTGCGAACGGCGTCTGCCCATGACAGCAACTTTGCGTACTGCTGGTAAAGCGGCGCGTCTTTGGGATCCAGATCCTTTTCGATCAGAACCCGGATGATCTCAGACGGCGTGGTGTCCACGCGGCCTTCAATCACCTCGCCGGCAAAGCCGTCGATCGAGATCCAGTCGCCCTCTTTGAACACCTGCGTGCCCTTGCCCGTATCCACGGTCATGGTGCGCGCCCGGTAATCGAAGCTGACAGCGTCGCAGCCCACGATGGAGACCTTACCCATTTGGCGCGCCACCAAAGCGGCGTGCGAGGTCATGCCACCAAACGCGGTGAGGAACCCTTCGGCGGCGTGCATGCCGCTGATGTCTTCAGGTGAGGTTTCGTGGCGACAAAGAATCACCACCTCGCCTCGACCAGCCCATTCCACCGCGTCTTCAGCAAAGAAGACGATGCGGCCTGTGGCGGCGCCTGGGCCCGCAGGCAAGCCCTTGGCAAGCATGCGGCCTTCTTTCATAGCCTTGACCTTGGCGGCGGGCTGAAACACGGGACGCAGAAGCTGATTGAGCGCTTCAGGCTCAATCCGCAAGAGCGCGTCTTCCTTCTTGATGAGCTTCTCTTCCACCATTTCCACGGCGATGCGCACGTCGGCCAAACCGGTGCGCTTGCCTGTGCGACACTGCAGCATGTAGAGCTTGCTGTCTTCGATGGTGAATTCGATGTCCTGCATCTCACGGTAATGCTTTTCCAGCTTACGGCGGATGTCGTAGAGCTGCTTGTAGGCCTTGGGGAAGGTCTTCTCAAGTTCAACAATCTTTTCGGGGGTGCGAATGCCCGCCACCACGTCTTCGCCCTGGGCGTTGATCAGGAACTCGCCGTAGAAGAAGTTTTCACCGCTGGCAGGGTCACGCGTGAAACACACGCCCGTGGCCGATTTTTCGCCCTTGTTGCCGAACACCATGGCCTGCACGTTGACGGCCGTTCCCCACGAAACGGGAATGTTGTTCAAGCGGCGGTAGGCGTTGGCGCGGGGGTTGTCCCATGAATTGAAGACGGCCCTAATGGCGCCTTCGAGTTGCTCGTGTGGATCCTGCGGGAAATCAACGCCCTTGCGCTTTTTGATCTCGGCTTTGAAATCGGCCACCAGTTCTTTGAGATCCTGTGCCGAAAGGTCGGAATCGTTCTTCACGCCCACTGCGTTCTTCTTGCGGTGAAGCAGTTCCTCGAAGGGATCGATGTCTTCCTTGTTCTCGGGCTTGAGATCAAGAACAACGTCGCCGTACATCGCCACGAAGCGGCGGTAGCTGTCGTAAGCGAAGCGCTCGTTGCCCGAGGCTTTTGCCAGGCCGGCGGCCACTTCGTCGTTCATGCCCAGGTTCAAGATGGTGTCCATCATGCCTGGCATCGAGGCCCGCGCGCCGGAGCGAACGGAGAACAGCAAGGGGTTCTTGGGATCGCCGAACTTTTTGCCCAGGGCCTTTTCAACCAAGGCCACGTTCTTCTGAATCTCTTTGTCGAGGCCCTCGGGGAACTTGCGTCCGTTGCCCATGTACTCAACGCTGACGTCGGTGGTGATGGTGAAGCCCGGAGGCACAGGCACCCCGATGTTCGTCATCTCAGCCAGGTTGGCGCCTTTGCCACCCAGCAGGCTCTTCATGTCGCGGTTGCCTTCAGCCTTGCCGTTGCCGAAGAAGTAAACCTTCTTGCTCGACTTCGCCGTGGCCTTGGCCGACGCGGCAAGCTTTTCAGCGCCAGCAGCGACCTTCTTGGCCGACTTTTGCACCGACTTCTTCAAGCCTTCAGCAACCTTTTGTGCCTTCTGCTTCAAACCAGCAGCGCTTTTTGCGGCGCCTTTGGGAGCAGCGGTTTGTTTGCCTTTGCCAGCAGTCTTGTCGACGTTCTTGCTGCCGTTTTTCACGTTTTTTGCCAAAACCTTGGCTCCATTTCCGGTTTTGGCGCCATTTTTGGTGCCTTTGGTTGAAGCGGCTTTGGCCGCAGACTTCGTTGACGAGGAGGACTTCTCTTTGCTGACAGATGGCATCGCGCGCGCAGTCTTACCAGGGCTTGGCCTGGAAGAAAAGCGCTAACCGCGCACGAACGCGCGACTTTTTCATTCGCTGCGTTTGCGGCGCGCACGCCAAGCGCGTTTCAGCGCATTCGCTGCAGCAGCGACGACGCTAGATTCGCCACCGGAACGCGCTCCTGTTGCATCGAGTCACGATCCCTCAGCGTGACGGTTTGGTCTTCCAACGATTGGAAGTCGACCGTCAAACACCAGGGCGTTCCGATCTCATCTTGGCGCCGGTAAAGCTTTCCAATCGCACCCGTGTCGTCATAAACCGCACGCACGCCCATGCTCTGCAACTCTTTGCGCAGGCCCCGCGCCATATCAACCAAGCCGGGTTCGTTCTTTTTCAAGGGGAACACGGCGGCGGCAACCGGCGCCAAGCGCGGATGCAGGTGCATCACGGTGCGGGCGTATTCTTCGCTCACCTTGGTGATCTGGCCTTTGAGCTTCTTCATAACCTCAATGCTTTGGGCGTCCGCATCGGCGGCAAGCCCCGTGAGACCTGCGAACTCCGCCCGCACATCTTTCGCCACGGCTTCGGCTTGGGCCACCAAGCGGTCGCGAAGCGCGCTGTCCATCTTGTCGCGTTTGGCCACCGACTTGGCAAAGCTCTCAACCCCGCTTTTGAGCTGCTCGACCACGGCGTCGGGCAACTCTTTGACCAAAGCCTCTTCGTAGGCCTCGCACAAAAACGCCAAGGTGGCACGGTCAGCGCCGGCCGAAGGCTCGATCACATAGGGCACGATGTGCTGTTTGGTCTCGAGATCGAAAAAGGTGAGCTCGCCCAGCGCATCGGGGTTTTTGTCGTTGCGGCTGTGTGCCTTCAAATCGAAATCGGTGCGATTGGCAATGCCTTCCAGCTCGCTCCAACCCATCGGAAAGCGGTATTCCAGATCCACGCAGCCCTTTGCGTAGTGAGCCAGTTCGTCTTTGCCTTGGGCGCGCGCGCGCAACCGCTCCGGGGGCAACCCCAGGTTGCGGTACCAGCTTTGGCGCTCCTCAATCCACATCTTGTGAGCGGCTTCGTCTTCGCCTGGACGCACGAAGTATTCGATCTCCATCTGCTCGAACTCGCGGGTTCGAAAGGTGAAATTGCCGGGCGTGATTTCATTACGAAAGGCCTTGCCCACCTGCGCGATGCCAAAGGGCAGCTTGCGGCGCATCGTGTCCAGTACGTTGCCGAAGTTCACGAACATGCCCTGCGCGGTTTCGGGACGCAGGTAGGCCAACCCGCTGTCTTCGTCTGCGGCGGCGCCAACGGTGGTGCGGAACATCAGGTTAAACGGGCGGGCGGGCGTGAGATCCTTGGCCCCGCATTTCGGGCACACCAGCTCTTTGGCGGCAATCGCTGCGTTGATTTCCTCAAGCCCGTTGGGAATGCGGTCTTTGGCGGTCTCAAACAGGTGATCGGCGCGCGGGCGCGCCTTGCAAGCGCGGCAATCCGTCATCGGGTCGGAGAACGTGGCCTCGTGGCCCGAGTACTTCCACACCAAGCGGTTCATCAAGATGGCGGCGTCAAGGCCCTCCATGTCGTCGCGGTCATGCACCACCGACTTCCACCAAGCGCGCTTGACGTTGTTTTTCAGCTCAACGCCCAAGGGACCGTAGTCCCAGGTGCTGGCCAGGCCGCCGTAGACGGACGACGAGGGGAAAACAAATCCGCGACGCTTACAAAGGCTAACAATTTGATCGAGAGAAGCAGCAGGCATGGGGCGCGCAATTTAGCACGTTCCCTGGGGGCCGCCGCCCCGCTTGCGGGCGAGTTAGGGCTTTGAAATGGGCTCGTGGTGGATCACCTGAACAAGCGCCCCACCCGGCTCGCGAAAATAAAACGAGCGCGCGCCGTCGCGATGGGTGCGCGGTTCGGTTTGCAGCGCCACGCCCAAACCCCGAAGCCTGTCGGCCCATGCGTCCACATCGGTCGGCGTATTCACCGCCAAACCAATGTGGTCGAGCCGTTGCAGACCTGCATCCACGCCGCGACGATGCAAAGCCAAGTTGTCTGAACCACTGGTGAGGTACACGTTGTCGGCGTCGGGTTGCCATTCCACCTGATAGCCCATGGTTTGCACCCAAAACGCCACCGACGCCTCCAATTCGGGAGTGAACAAGGCCACGTGGCGGATGCCGAGCAAAGCGGGAATGGGGGCGGCGGTCATACTGGGGACTCCTTGTTTCTGTCGGCGGGCAACGGGGAGGCGGCGCGTGCGGCGCCCTGGGAAAGCTTCATTAAGAACTCCCACGACTTGAGCGGGCCCCCCACGTGATGTTCGATGACCGGCCCCAGCAAGTTGCGGCAAGCCCGGTTCACGGCCGCTGGCAAAGGCTCAGTTTCGGCGCCTTCCAGTGCCACGGTGGAAAGCCGAACCAAAGCCGCCACCACGGCACCCGCAAGCGGGGTTCCGCGGGAACCGCAATCGCGGCACAACAACGTCATGGTCTCGGGAATCCAACGCCCGCCGGTCAGCGGCATATCCAGGCGCCCGCAGCCGTCGCAGCGATGAATCCCGGGGGCCAAGCCCAATCGTTCCAGCAGCCCTAGCTCAAACGCCCTCAAACGTTCCGCTGAGGCGGGGCGTTGCGTGAGCAGATCCAGCATGTGATCCAACCAGGCAAAGGTTTCGGGATCGGGCTGATGGCTGGCACACAGGCGTTCGACCAATTCGCACGCGTACGCGCCGTGCGCCGCGGTCACCAAGTCGGCCGCCAGTTCGGTGCGAGGTTTGCTGACCTCGAAGGCTTCGAAGGACCACAGATCTCCCCCACGCTCGCGCAGCGTGGCCAAGCCCAGAGCGGCGCTTCCCAACCCCGTGAACCGACGCACCGATTTGCGCGCGCCGCGCGCCAACGCCGAGACTTTGCCAGTGTCCCGCCCCAACAAAGTGACGATGCGATCCGCTTCGCCGAAATTCAGCGAACGCAACACCAAGGCTGGGGTTTGCAGCGGCAGCACGGGCACAAGACTAGCAGCCCTGGGTCCAGTGCCGTTGGCAGGTCAGGCGGCCGGATCGCAATCGGGTGCATCCGCGGGGGCGTCCCCCAGCCACAGCTGCGGCGCGGGCGCCCGGCTGAGGCCCTCGCCGGGAGGCGGCGGCTGTTGCAGCAGGTAAGTCAACGCCACGATGGAAATCACCAGCACCACCACCACAAACAAAGCCAGTCCCACCGGGCGGCGGGCGATGTCGGGCTCAGGTGGCATGCCGTCAACTGGCAGCAGGTCGTGGCTGGCACCCGCAGGCACAACGAACGCTTCCACCTCAGAGCGACGACGCGCCGCCAGCTCTTGGTCCAGCAGGTTCAAGGGTTCGGATTCGGGCAAGCCCACGATGCGGGCGTATGACTTTACAAAACCCCGCACGAAAATATCGGGGGGAAGCTCGCCCCAAGCGCCCTCCTCAAGGGACTTTAAGCAACATTGGGAGATTTTGATGGTGTCGGCGACCTCGGCCACAGACATACGCTTGCACTCCCTAGCTTCTCGCAGGAGCGTTCCGAAGTGCTTTTCCGTCACCATCTGGGTCATCGTCTCTCGAACTCGCCTCGAACTACCGTTGAATGATTCCCGCGTAGCGCCTGCATTCAGCCGCAATGCAACTCTTGGCCCCCAGCGCCGTGCAGCGTGCAAACAGCTCGGCCGCGCGATCGGAGTCGTTGTGCCTTTGCGCAACCATCCCCGCCAAAAGATAGGCTTCCTGGATGGGGCAACGCGGATCGGCCGTTACAGCGGCCAAGTGCTCGTCCGCTTCGTCAAGCTGGCCGCGGTCCACCAAGACCTTCGCAAGTCGGTAGCGGCCCACACAAAAGCCAGGCTGCCGCGACACGGCGTCTTGCAGTTCGCGCCACGCCCGCTGCAGATCGCGTTTTTGATAATACGCCCAGCCTAAATTGCCCCGCGCGATGTGCGGTTGGCTGTAGGTGCCCACCTTCAGGGCGTTTTGGGCCGCGGTGAGCGCCAGGTCCCAGTCTTGGAGGTTCAACGCCGCCACGGAAAGGTTGTTCCAGGCTTCGGCGTAGTCTTCGCGGGCGGCCGCGGCTTTCTCGAAGGCGCCGCGGGCGGTGCGAAACCTGGCGTTGGCGTCCTCGCGAACCAGTTCGGCGTCTTTGCCACGCACGCAGGAATGGGCCTCGATCTGGGCCTCGTATTCTGCGCCTTGGCGAAGTGCAATGATTCCAAGCATGTTGTGCGCGTCGGCATTCTCGGGGTCGGCCTTTAGGGCTTGCTCAAGTTCACCCAAGGCAGCCTCGAGGCGATTGCCCTCGTAGGAGCTGACAGCCACCTGAAACAATTTGAACGATTGATCCGGGTCCCGCTTGGGGCGCGAAGCACAGTTCAGCCCTGCCATGAGGGCGCCGGTGGTTGCCAGAATTGCCAAGATTTTGCTCAAGCCCCCTTCCCGATTCCCGAGAATTCTTGAGTGGTTACGGTTAATTATTGCGGGCGCGACGCTAACAGGCGACGCCATGCGCGTCAATCCAAAAATTTGACTCCTCGGGGGTTTTGTGACGGCCGCATACGGCTCCGCAACGGCCGCCGAAGGTTGGAAACATTCCCCCGTGGCATGGGTTCGTTGCGTCAAACGCCCTGGGCCTCCGGGCCCCAAATGTATTTGTGAAGTTGCAGATTTAGCCTCGCCGGCACCCGGTCCCTCAGCATCCAAGACACCAGGGCCTTTGGGTCAAGCTGGCCATGCACCGGCGCCATCAGCACGGTTGTGCGTTCGCCCAGTCCTTGATGCTGCACAAAGTCACGTGCCCACTGGTAGTCCGCTTCACCCCCTAAAACGAACTTCACTGCGTCACGGGGGCCCAGGGAAGCGACCGCTTGCGGGTGCATTCTGTGCGCCTCTCCCGAAGAGGGGCACTTCACATCCACGATCTTCGCGACGGCCGCGGGCAAAACATCCACCGGATGAGCCCCCGAGGTTTCAATCATGACGTCGAAGCCATGGGACAGCAGCAGTTCGGACAGGGCCACGATGTCTCGCTGTAACATCGGCTCGCCGCCCGTAAGCAGGACCAGTTTGGGCCCTAGCTTTTGCGCTTCTTCAAGGATCTCGTCGAGCGACATATCTTTGCCGCCATAGAACGAATAGGTGGTGTCACAATATGTACAGCGCAGATCGCACCCCGTGGTGCGAATCAGCGTGCACGGTAGCCCTGCGTACTGCGTCTCTCCCTGGACGCTGGCGTAGATCTCCGTGATGCGCATGTTTCGCGGGCTCTTATACCACTGCCGATTCAGGGAGAAAGCCAAACCCACCGATGTTCAACCCCGCCGTCACCTCTGGTACTTGCGGCGCGCACCGATAGACTGACGACCATGGTGAACCACCTTATCGCCTATACCGGAAACGACCCTGAGATGCTGTCCTGCGCCCTGTTCCAGGCACGGCCCGCCTTGTATTGGAAAGATCCGCTGCATCCTGATGGCTGGGGCCTGGGGTTCGTGCAAGGGGAAGAAGTTCTGTTGCAGAAGCGTCCCCGCGCCGAAAGCGAAGAGGTTGATTTTTACGCGCTGACCCGCGGGTTGCGCGCCGACGCCGTGGTGGGTCGCGTGGGTCTGGAGGACTCGGCCGTGGGCGTGGCCGAAAACAGCGATCCGTTTCGGTTTCGGTCGTGGCTGTTCGGCGCCATCGGCGGCGTTGAAGGTTTCGAGTTGGTGCGCGAGCGCTTGCTGCAAAGCATTCCTGAGTTTTTGAGGCGCAACATTCGCGGCCGATCCTCGGACGAGCACGTCTTTCACCTGTTCCTCGCGTTTTTGCACGACGCGGGGCTGCTGGATGTGCGCGCGCCTGAAGGCAAACTGGTTCAGCACGCGCTTCACCAAAGCGTAAATTTTGTGGACAAGCTTCTGGGCGCCGCCGGGGTGACCACCACCCCCAAACTGGCGTTGGTGGTCACCAACGGACGCAGCTTGGTGGCAGAGACCCGGGGTTTTTCCATGCAGTATCTAGATCTTCAGGGCGTGCAGGAGTGCTCGAACCCCGCGTGCCCCAAACAACGCGGCTTGTCTGATCAGCCGCGCCGGGTGTCTCACAACGATCTGCGGGCGGTGGTGATCGAAGCCGATGAGCGCTTGGCCGCCCGATCCGGTTGGACGCCCGTGCCGGCCGCGCATTCTTTGGTGGTGAATCTGGATCGAACGGTGGCGCTGAACCCGAACTGATTCGAAACCGGATGCCCATCACGGCTAGGGCAAAGGCTCTACTGGCAGCCGACCGTCCTTGCGGCGCATGTACATAAACACCGTCTGCACAATCGACAGCACGGGCACAGCGAACAAGGCGCCCACCAATCCGTAAGTGTGTTCGCCCGCCACCAAAGCGAACACCACCAGCACAGGGTGAATGCGGGCCGAGTTGCCCAAGATCTTGGGATTGAGGAAGTTCGCTTCCAGCATGTGGATGAGCACGATCCACCCGGTGACGTACACACCCAGCATCAGGTCAAATTCACCTCGGGACACCACCGCCACCACCACGATGGGCACCGAGGAAAGAAACGATCCGAAAATCGGGATGAGGCTCATCACCGTGGCGATGCCCGCCAACAGCAACGAATACTTCACCTGGAAAATCAGCAACCCCACATAGGTGAGCGCGCCGTTGATCAAACAAATTGTCAGCTGGCCGCGGATCACGCCTGACAAGCCGCGATCCACACCACCCGCAATGCGATCAAAATCGGTTTGGTAATTTTCGGGAACCAACGATCGAATGAACCCGCGCACGCGTTCTAGGTCGATCAGGATGAACGCGGCCAACATCAGCACCAAGGTGAGCTTCCACAGCCCGCCCACAATGGCCGTCACAAACTTACGGCCGTATTCAAGGGCGCGCCGGGTTTCGTCCTCGGTGCCGCGCACCTTCTCTTCGATCCAGCGTTTGATTGATCGTTCCCATCGCCCACCCGATGCCTTCTCGGCC
This sequence comes from Polyangia bacterium, assembly GCA_038257535.1. Taxonomy (GTDB): domain Bacteria; phylum Myxococcota_A; class Polyangia; order Fen-1088; family Fen-1088; genus JAGTJU01. The sequence goes on along the minus strand of JBBSJE010000007.1, from coordinate 53,066 downwards.
TCCCGGGGCGCAAAAGGCGTCACAACGTAAGTGCCCTCCTCTTCTCCTGGTCGGATTTGCAGCGAAAACTTATCGGCCAAGGTGCCCAGCTCAAGTCGATAGCCGCCGGTGCTTGTTGGTTCGATGAACGCAGGTTGCTCGGGTCGGTCGGCCTGCGCGGCCCCTCGCACCTGCGGGGTGTGTTCATCGTCACCCGCGCCAAAATGTCGATCGATCCAGGCCCCCACACGCGGCAAGTACTGCTCGTTGACCTTTTCAAAGGTCTCGGGCGCTTCGCGAAACAGGCGCGCAAAATCGCCAGATAAGCGGGGAATCACGATCGAGATGCCGGTGCCCAACACCGACAAGATCAAGATGTAGAGCACGATGACAGCCGCGCCACGGGACACCCGACGCCCCGCCACCTGCACGCGGGACATGCGATCGATCGCCGGCGCCAACAGGTAGGCCACCAAAATCGCAAACACGAACGGCAGGGCGATGTGGCGAAACAGGTAAACCACAAACAGGCAAAACAGGGCAAAGCCCCACAGCTTGGCAAAGCGCTTGAGCCAAGCCATGACCTGCAAGGAGCGACCTGATTCGCGCCAACGCCGCTTTTCGCCCGTCACCGCGACGGTTTCAAAATCGGACATGGAAGCCCCAGGGTCGGGGGCCTCCGTGCCCGAAACGAACGAACGCCCGGTGGAAGGTGGGTTCGACGGCGGCTCTTGTCCCATCGTCGTACTCGCTTTCCCCGGGCGCTTTGCGCGACCATCAGACCCGTAGGTCAATGGTCGCGGTCAACACAGACCTGGCTTACTCCTGATCTTTCTTTGAGGCAGAAAGACCAGCCAACTTCTCGCGCATCACATCGCCCAAGGTGGCCGTAGGTACGCCACCTGTGAAGCCCTGCACGTCGGCCAATTCTTCGGCGCGGCTTGCGCCACGGAAGGACAGACCAATTTTGCGCTCGGCCGTGTCCACCGAGATGATCTCGGCTTTCAAGGCGTCGCCCGGCTTCACGAAGGTCTTGGCGTCTTCGATACGTTCGTCCGAGAATTCGGAGACGTGGATGAGGCCTTCGACACCGCGCTCGATCTCGACGAAAGCGCCGAAGTCGAGAACCTTCAGAACCTTGCACTCCACGATCTTGCCGGGGGCGTAATCGTAGGGAATGCGATCCCATGGATCGGGAACCAGTTGCTTGATACCCAACGAAACCTTTGGCTTTTCACCATCGAATTCGATGTTGAGAACAACGGCTTCCACTTCTTCGCCCTTTTGGAAGAGCTCAGAGGGGTGCTTGACCCGCTGGGTCCACGAAAGGTCGGAGATGTGAACCAACCCGTCGATGCCCTCTTCGATTTCCACGAAGATGCCGAAGTCGGCGATGTTGCGAACGGTGCCGCGCACAACCGTGCCAGGTGGGTACTTCTCTTTGAGGGTGGCAAAAGGATTTGGCTCAAGCTGCTTGATGCCCAAGCTGATGCGGTTTTGCGTGGGATCGATGTCCAACACCACCGCTTCAACCATGTCGCCAATGGCAAACACCTTCGAGGGGTGCTTGACCCGACGGGTCCATGACATTTCGGAAACGTGAACCAGGCCTTCAATGCCTTGCTCAAGTTCAATGAACGCGCCGTAATCTTTAAGCGACACAACCTTGCCGCGCACAACCGTGCCGGGTGGGTATTTTTCGCCGGCGTTGGTCCAAGGATCCTCGCTCATTTGCTTGAGGCCCAAGGAAACGCGCTCGGTTTCGCTGTTGAACTTCAACACCTTCACGCGAACGTGGTCGCCAACCTGGAACAGTTCCGAAGGATGCGTGACGCGGCCCCAAGACATGTCGGTGATGTGCAAAAGCCCATCAATGCCGCCCAAATCGATAAAGGCGCCGTACTCGGTGAGGTTCTTGACCACACCCTCAACGATCTGGCCTTCTTTGATCCTGTCGAGCGTTTGCTCTTTGAGATCAGCGCGCTCTTTTTCTAGCAACACACGGCGAGACAACACGATGTTGCCGCGCTTTTTGTTGAACTTGATCACCTTGAAGCGGTGCTGTTGGCCCAAGTACACATCGAGATTGCGCACGGGGCGCAGATCCACTTGCGAACCAGGCAAAAATGCTTTGACGCCGCCGCGGATCGTGACCGACAAGCCACCTTTAACGCGGGCGCTGATGGTGCCTTCGACAAGTTCGTCACGCTCACAAGCAGCGGAGATCTCGTCCCACACCTTCAAACGATCGGCCTTTTCCTTTGAAAGGATGCACAGACCGTTTTCATCTTCACGGGCCTCAAGGAATACATCAACCTCGTCGCCGGCCTTTACGTCAGCCTTGCCCTCGGCGTCGGTAAACTCGTGCAGCGGAATGGTGCCTTCAGACTTGTAGCCGATATCAACAACGACGAACTCGTTGGCAACCGAAATGACTCGCCCTTTGACGATGTCACCCTCCTTCAGGTTGTCTTCGCGGAAGAAATCCTCGAGCAGCGCTGCGAAGTTTTCGTCTTCGGGGAGGTTGGTGTCTTGAATTGAAGCCATGCAGATCCTTGAATCTCAATCCGGAGGTTCTTGCGGGCCGGAAACCCGTGCGTTTTCGCTCGCCCCCGATGAGCTCTACGCCGCTGAAGTGACATAACCTAAGCGCACCAACCACTGGCGAGCCTAGAAGGGGCGCGAAAATTAGCGTTCCGCCACGATAATGTCAATCAATGCCCGCAGCTGTGGCGGAAGCATTGCATTATTGTTACCGGGTTCAGGTCGATCAGCCGCCACGGCGACGTACGAGCGCGACCATTTCGGCCACCACTTGGTCGGGCCCCTGGTGACCGGTGTCGATTTCCACAGCATCTTCCGCTTTGCGCAGGGGCGCCACGGCGCGTTGGCTGTCCCGTGCGTCGCGCTCAAGAATTTCGGCCAAAGTTTCCGCAACTGTGGCGGGCGTGCCTTTGGCGGCCAGTTCGGCGGCGCGGCGCTCGGCGCGCACTTGGGCGTCCGCCGTAAGGTAGAACTTTGCCTGCGCCTCAGGAAAAATCACCGTTCCCGTGTCGCGCCCTTCCGCCACCACCTGCCCGGCATCGCCAATGCGCCGCTGCAGCTCCAACAGCCCTTGGCGAACCGGGCCGTGCGCCGAAACCCTGGAAGCCCCTTGAGAAATCTCGGGCAAACGAATGGCGGCCGTAACGTCTTCTCCGCTGGCCAGCACATGCACCCCGTCGGCTGTGGGCGCAAAGCGCAAGTCCAAACCCGCCGCCAGTTGTCCTAGGGCCTCAGCGTCATCCCACGAAAGGCCGCGTTGGCGGGCCAGCAGCGCCACGGTTCGGTAGATGGCCCCTGTATCCAGGAAAACGTAATTCAACGTTTGGGCCAGCAGGCGCGCGGTGGTGGATTTGCCCGCCCCAGCAGGACCATCAATGGTGACCACGAAGGAGCTCTGTGCGGGACTCATCGGCGAGGCAAAGTAGCACGCTTTTCGAGCCTTGCCCGCGCCCCGGTATACAATCTGCGCGTGGGCACCCTACCCCGGCTTATGTTCTGCCTGTGCGGCCTCTACCTCGGAGGCTGCCGCGGCAACACGCCCGCCAACGCCCCCCGTCTGCAACAGCTGCCAACAACGTATGGCCCCCGCGGCGCCAGCGACGAGATCGTCGCCAAAGTCAACGGCATGCCCATTTACCAATCTGACGTCAAGCGACAGGCCGAAGTTGAAGGCGTGCCGGCACAGCAAGCGCTTGAGTCTCTGGTGGCGATCGAGGCTCTGGCCGGCCGGGCGGCTTCGCAGCCGTGGGGCCAGGGCAAAGAAGCCCACGAGGGGTTCCGGCAAATCTTGGCGCAGGCGTGGGTCGTGAAGCACATCGAGCCGCAACTGGGACCCGATGCCATTCCCGAGCAAGTTCTGCAACAAGCTTACGAGCGAACCCGCAACGGTTTTGTTCACCCACGCCTGCTGCGAACCGCCCTGCTGGAATTTCAGCTGCCCGCAAAGGCAGACGTGCAGCGCCGAGCGCAGGTGCGCGGTTGGATGAACGAGCTTAAGCCCTGGCTGAGCCGGCCCGAGAACCGAACTTACGAGGCGTGGCAAAGCTTGTCGCAAGAGCCGCTGTGGAAGGACCGTCAGATTTCGTTCGGAGTAACCTGGGTGCCCGAAGGCGAGGCCTACTCGGAGCCCTTGAACCGCGCCATCCACGCCTTACAAAACCCAAAAGAGGTCTCGCCCATCGTGGAAGATCCCTTTGGGGTACACGTGGCGCTGTACCTGGGTGAGCGGGCCGCAACGAATGTCGGCTTCGATGAGGCCAAGGCCACGCTTCGCCAGGCGATCCATGAGTCTTGGCGCCAACGCCGGTTCTTAGAGCTCACGAACGCGCTTGCGCGTAAAGCGGGGGTGCAAATGGTGGCGACCGCCGAGGTGCCCTTCAAATAACAAAGCCGCCGAAGCCCGGGAGATCGGGCGCGGCGGCATGGCACGCCTGCTGTGAGCGACAGCGGCCTGGGGACTGGCTTAAGCCTTGCGAAAACGCGACAGCGAGGCCGGCAGCACGTCAAGCCGAGGAAACGTCTGGTCGGGATGAAGGCGCTGGGCGCGTTCAAGCAGATCGCCCTCGCCTTCAGGACGATTCGGATCGGGAAGGCAGCATTCCACGGGGCACACGGCCTGGCAGGCTTCGTGGTCGTGAAAGCCCACGCATTCGGTGCATAGGTTGGGATCGATGACGTAGATGTCATCGCCCTCGCTAATGGCTTCGTTTGGGCACTCTGGCTCGCAGGCGCCGCAGTTAATGCATTCTTCGGTGATATGGGTGGCCATGGATGTTTGGGCTTCAGTCTAGGCAATCACAGGCGTTCCGCGCAAGTGCCCGTGTGCAATCCGGCTCAAGCAGAGGTTTGCGCAGCCGCTTCTTGGGCTTCCGGGGCCCGGGTTTCGGTGGCGATGCGGGCTTTGCCGGTCTGCGACCCCCGCAGATTGACCGCCACTAGCTTGGACACGCCCGGCTCTTCCATTGTGACGCCACACAAGCGATCCGCAATTTCCATGGTGCGCTTGTTGTGGGTGATCACGATGAATTGGGACCGATCGGTCATTTCCCGAATGCCCTCCGAGAACCTGCCCACATTGGCCTCGTCCAAAGGCGCGTCCACTTCGTCCAAGATGCAGAACGGCGACGGCTTGACCAAGAAGATGGCAAACAACAACGAAACCGCCGTGAGCGCCTTTTCGCCACCGGAAAGCAGTTCGATGTTTTGGCTAATCTTCTTGCCGGGTGGGTTGGCAATGATGTCAACACCGGTTTCCAGCATGTCCTCGGGATTGGTGAGCGACAGTTTCGCTTTGCCACCACCGAACAAGTGCGGGAACACCTCCTGGAACTTGTCGTTGACGGCCTCGAACACCTCTTGGAACCGCAAGCGTGAGGTCTTGTTGATCTTATCGATGGCCGAATCCAGCTGCGACAGCGCCGATTCCAGATCGTCCCGCTGGCCCGTAAGGAAGTCGAAGCGCTTTTGCAGCGTTTCTGACTCTTCGATCGCCGTTAGGTTGATCTCGCCCATGCGTTCGATGAGGCCACGCAGCTGATCCATGCGATCAACTTCCTCGTCGCTCACCGCCGGGCGCAAGTGGTGGTCGTACACAATGTCGAGCAAAAGCACATCGCGGTAGCGCCCTTGAATTTGTTCTTCAAGCGACGCGCGCTTGAGCCGCGCTTCTTGTTGCCGCAACGACACCGAACTCAGCATGTCGGTCAGCTGGGTGACGCGGTGGCGAACGGCCCTCGATTGCGCTTCACGCTCGGCCAAAATGGCGCTGCGTTCTTCCAAAGCCCCTTGCCGTTCGGCGTGTTCACGCGCCCTTGCCTCGGCTTCGGCCATTTGCAATGAGGCTTCTTCGCGCAAGGAAACGGCATCTTCGCTTAGCGCCGTGGCGCGTTCGGCTTGTTCTGTGCCACTGGAGGTTAGACGCGCCACCCGCAGTTCGTTTTCCATGGTTTCGCGGCGCAGGCGTTCCAAGGTGGCGGTGGCATTGGCCCGCTTTTCCATGGACTGCGATGCCGACACCTTTAGATCACTCAGCGACTCCACCATACTGTCGAGCTGCTCGCCCAACAGCAGCGCCTCCGCGCGACGTGCTTCGGCATCAACATCGGCTTGCTCGGCGCGCATGCGCTCTTCTTCAAGCACCAGCACAAGCTCTTCGGCGCGCTGGGCCGCCTGTTCGTCGGCTTTCTGCAGATCCGCCACGCTGGCGGCTAAATTGCGGCGACGGGCGTTGAATTGATCGCGCTCGCGCCGAATCCTGTCGAGGTCTTTGCCTACACCCAAGCGCTCAAGTTGAAGCTCACGCTCTTCGGCCAGCAGCACGCCCAAGCGTTCAACAACCGCGGCTAGCTGTTGTTTCAGATCCACGTGCCGCTGCATGCCGGCTTCAAAATCGCGGTCGATGTTGGCAACCAACTCTTCCAGTTCACGGATTTCGCGCTTCTGGCTCAGGATGCCGCTGGTGGCCGCCTCGCGGGCGCCGCCCGTCACCACGCCCTGGGCATCTATCACCTCACCCTCAAGCGTCACCAGAGTGCTTTGGGTTTTCTGTTCGCGCCAAAGCGACAGCGCGCGGTCAAGGTTGTCAACAACCACCACGTCGCCCAACAGGTAGGAGGCGACTTTGTCGTATTGACGGTCGTAACCCACGAGTTCCAGCAAGGGGCCTTTGATGCCCTCTCCCGTTGGCCATACCGTGGTTGACGCCGAGGGGCTCGAAGAAACCCCACCCAACGCGTCGTAAACCACTTCCGAGCCGGCGGGGCCCCGCAAGGTCATGGGGATGAAGCTGGATCGACCTTCGCTTTGTTGCTTCAGGTACGAAATGGCTTCCACGCCCACCTCGTGGGATTCCACCACGATGTTGCCCAGGCGATCGCCCAAAACCGCTTCCACGGCGGTTTCCAGGTCGCGCGGTGGCTGCACAATGTCGGCCACAAGGCCGCGAACGGAGCCACCCAAGGTCCAAGGTTTGGCATCGCCCACCGTGTCCTGGCCCGGCTCGGCGCACCTTTGCATGATCGCGCGCACGCCCCGCTGAAAGCTTTCGTAGCGGGCCGCAATTTCGCGCAACGATTCCAAGCGCGAACGACGCCGATGCGCCTCTTCACGCAGGGTCTCGAGCTGCATCTCCGAGCGCGAAATGTCTTCTTTGAGCTTGCTTTGCTCCTGTTCGGCCGTTTGCTTGGTGGTGGCCAGCGTGGCTTGGCTTTCACCAATCACTTGCTGGCGCTCTTCCAGAGTCAGGGCCTCGATCTCAACCGCTTCGGCCTGACCGCGGGTGTCTTCGTCTTCCGCAGCCACGGCTTCGATGCGGCGAGCAAAATCCTGTCGGCGCGCTTGTGCGGCATCGACCTCAGATTCGGCGCGCGCGATGCGCGTGCGCGCCGTGGCGGCGGTGCGGGTGGCTTCTTCCAAGAGCTGCCGCGCTTGCGAAAGCTGCGTTCGCAAGCCCTCGTAAAGCGATTCCTGCTCAAGGTAAAGCGACTGGGCGCGCTCCGCGTCCTCCGCCAAGGTTTCCAGCTGAACCTCGAGTTCGGCGATGTTTTGCGTGCTTTCGGCGATGCGAACGTGCAGATCCTCAACCTCGCGCCCTGCGCTCTCGGCCTGCTCGCTAAGCCGGCGGGCCTCGTCTTGATAGTGTTGAGCCCTCTGAAGGCCTAGCTGGGCCTTGTTGGAGATCTCAAACAACGCATCTTTGGAGGCGGACAGATCGGCCGCTTCGCCAGACAAAAGCAAACGCTCGGCGCCCACTTCGGCTTCCTCAGCCGTCAGGGTGCGGGACTTGTCCTCGTGCTCGGCCGAGATCTCTTCGCGGTGGGCCGACAAGGTTTTGTCTTCGGCCCACAGCCCCAAGAAACGATGCGAGGCCTCCCAAAGCTCAAGGTCGCGCAGCTCAGCCTTGTACTTTTTGTACCGCTCGGCTTTTTGGGCCTGAAGGCGCAGCGAACGCAGGCGCGAATCTAGCTCGCCAATAATGTCAGACACACGCAGCAGATGCTGGCGCGTGGAATCCATGCGCCGCTCGGCCTGCTTTTTCTTGGCCTTGTACTTGGTGATGCCGGCCGCTTCGTCGATCAACGTGCGTCGATCTTCAGGCTTCGACGAAACAATAAACCCCACGCGGCCTTGCTCGATGATCGAGTAGGCCTTGGTGCCAACGCCTGTGCCCAAAAAGAAGTCAACGATGTCGCGAAGCCGGCAGGGCACGCCCCCCAGCAAGTATTCGCTGGCGCCGTCACGGTGCAGCCGGCGGGTGATCATGATTTCTTCAGGCCCGGTGGCGCCCCACGGAACGCCGCCTGGCGCCGCCTCGCCGGCAATGGCGCGGGCGTCAAAGGTCAAAGACACTTCGGCGAAGCCGGAAGGACCGCGGGATTCCGAGCCCGCAAAGATGACGTCCTCCATCGCGCGGCCACGTAGGTGCTTGGCTGATTGCTCGCCCATGCACCAACGAATGGCATCAACAATGTTTGACTTGCCACAGCCGTTGGGCCCCACAATCGCGGTGATCGGATCGGGAAACGTGACGATGGTTCGGTCAACGAAGGACTTGAAGCCCGTGATCTCGAGTTTTTTGATCTTCATCGGGGTCTCGATTGGCTGTCGCTGTCGTTTGGTTGAAGAATGCCAGAAAATGCGTGACCATATGTGACCATACCGGTCACGGCATGACCTTAGGTACCATCAAGCGACCCGCGCTGTAAAGGGCGCCAAGCAAAGTTGGGGGAAAGTTGAAAGAACTCCCGGTGCAATTGCCGCTTGACCTGAAGCTTTGCTAACTTGCGGGCCGCTATGGATCCGCAGCCCAATGATCTGATTTCGCTTCTTGTTGTCCTGGGTGGTCTGCTGGGATCGGGGGCGGCGGCGTTTTTTGTTGCCAAGCGCGCCCGCGCGTCGCGACGCCGCCAGATTGAAGACTCCGAACCCAAATCGGTTAGCAAGCGCACCGACAAACTCCGAGACTGGGCGGCAGATGAGGATGAGACCGGGCCGCAGCCCGACGAATCTGAGCCCGCCGTAAATGATACGAAGCAGGACAAATCTGCTCAGGTGGTGCCGTTTCCCACCCCCAAGGAGAAAGCCAAGACGCCGCCGCCCGACACCGGCGCGCTGAAACAGGGCTTGGCCCGCACGCGCTCGGGGTGGGTGGCGAAGCTGGGACAGGTTCTGGCCGGCAAAAAGCAGCTGGATCCCCAGGTTTTAGAGGAACTCGAGCGGGTGCTGCTGACCGCCGACATTGGTGTAAAGACCGCCAACAACCTGCTGGAAGATCTGCGTTCTTCCTTGTCGCGAAACGAGCTCACCAACGACGAGGCCATGTGGCGGCGGCTCAAGGCACGGACCTCCGAGATCTTGAATGTGGAAGCGCCCCCGTTTGACACCGGCCGCGCGCGACCTTTTGTGTTGCTGATCATCGGTGTGAACGGCACCGGCAAAACCACAACCATTGGCAAGCTGGCGGCCAAGCTTTCGGCCGAGGGCAAAAAAGTTCTGCTGGCCGCTGGTGACACCTTCCGCGCCGCCGCCGTTGCCCAACTGGAGGTGTGGGGCACCCGCACAGGTTGTCCGGTGGTCAAAGGCAAAGAAGGTGCGGATCCATCGTCTGTGCTGTTCGAGGCGGTCAAACGCGCGCAAACGGAAGGCCTAGATGTGGTGATTGCCGACACCGCCGGACGCTTGCACACAAAGACCGATCTGATGGCGGAACTTGAAAAGCTGGGGCGTGTGCTGAGCAAGGCCATGCCCGGCGCGCCTCACGAAACATGGTTGGTTTTGGATTCGACAAGCGGGCAAAACGCCATCGCCCAGGCACAAATCTTCACCCAAGCCATGAAGGTTTCTGGCATTGTGCTGACGAAGCTTGATGGCACGGCCAAAGGTGGTGTTATTTTGGGCATCACCGACCAGCTGAAAATCCCGGTTCGCTACATTGGCGTGGGCGAGCGCGTGGAAGACCTAAGGACCTTTGATGTACAAGAGTTCGTGGACGCGCTTTACGAAAAAGACGAAGCTGACGTGGCAACCAGTGCGCGCCCATCGGCCTAAGCAATTGCCAATTCTATCCTTCGGTGTCTTGCTTGATGCTGCTTGGGATGCTGCCCAAGATGCTGCCCAAGATGCTGCCCAAGATGCTGCCCAAGATGCTGCCCAGATGGATAGGCCCCTCGCTTAACAACAACGCCCGGGCTTCCCTCTGCAAGGGTTCCTGTGGCATTGTGTGAATCGCCCTTCCCATAGACGCCCAAATAATTGTTTGAGTTTCGGTGGGCGTGATATAGTGCGACACCCTTAAACCCGCCTTAACCTACTGATACCCATAAGGTTTCGCGCCCTCCGGCACCTCCAGTCATTTAGGACCCACACAGGGACAACATGAGGCGACTTTCTCTCGGCCTTCTCACCTTTATTGGCTTTTCGATCTGGGCATCCCCCGGACAAGCCCAAAACGCTCCTGCCGCTGAACCAGATTTGGCTGAGCCCGATTTATCGAGCCCCGAATCTGCGACGGACGAACCACTCGGTGAGGATCCATTCGCCGACACCACGGCCAAGCCAAAGCCGGCGGCAACCACGAAAGCCGATGCGGACGCGAAGGCCGCGGCAGCCGCAACCGACATTGTCGTTGTTGAACGGCGTGCGTTTTTGAAAGCGGGCCGGCTGGAGTTGCAACCATTGACGGGTGTTTCGGTCAACGACACGTTGATTCGACACTGGGCCTTCGGCGGCGAGCTGAACTACTTCCTCAGCGAAGTGTTCGCGGTTGGCCTCCAGGGCATGTACTTCGTCAAGGAGCGAACGGATCGGGAAGGCTTGATTGGGTTGCAATACAACCGCATCGCCACCTTGAATCAGTACCTCTGGACAGCGGCTTTGAACTTTTCCTATCTGCCGGTCTACGGCAAGTTCTCGCTGTTCAACAGACACATCTTTCACTGGGAGGGCTACGTGTCTGGCGGCGCCGGCATGACCCAGACCGAGATCATCCCCCGCCGCGCGGGCGATGACACTTTTAAAACCAACGCCATCTCGGCCAACTTGGGCGCTGGTGCGCGCCTTTATATGTGGGATTGGATGACCTTGAACGTGGGCTTCCGCGACTTTGTGTTCAACGACAAGTTCGAGCCCACCAGCCGCACACGCGGGCAGGCGATTGATGTGGTGAAAAACAACGCTGACAGCCAGTTTGTCCACAACATGATGCTTTATGTGGGCGTTGGGTTTTACCTGCCGCCGTCCTTCAACTACCGTACCCCTCGATAAGATCGCGGAGTTCAGCACATGAAAAAATCACTGCTTGCCTTCGCGTTGACCTCGGCCACCCTCGCCCCTTCGCTTGCCGTTGCGCAAGAATTGGCGGACCGAAAAAGCCCACTTTTGGATGCGCCAGCCATTCGCCACCGCGAAGAGCTGCGGGCGCAACGTTTTGAGATGGGTGCCGGCTTGGGAAGTTCGCTGGCCGCCGACTTCTACAACGCCGTATTCGTGAATCTGCGCTTGGCCTATCACCTCAACGACTGGCTGGCGATTTCAGGCACGTTGGGACACAACCTAACTCCTGACTACAAAACCGGCGTTACCGAAAACCTGGAAACCAGCCTGAAATCTCGTGCCCCTGACGATCGCGGCCCGATGGCCCAAGACGCGCTCAATGGCATGAACAAGATGAACCAGGTGTTTGGCCTGCAGGCGGAACTTTCGCCCATCACGGGCAAGTTCTCGCTGTTTGGCAAATGGTTCGCTCACTACGACATGTACGCTTTGGGTGGCGTAGGCGCGGCCAATTTTGGCGCGGGCAAGGACGCTTGCGAAACCGCCATGATGAATGCCACGTGCCCCGATGTGGGAATGAGACTGGGCGCCAATGTGGGGCTTGGCATGCACGCCTACATCAACAAGTTCCTGGCGCTAAACTTTGAAGTGAAAGACTTGATTGTGCGCACCAACCGCGCGGGGCGCGATGTGAACGCCGACAGCTTCACCGACGACAAAGATCTGAGCCTGACCCACAATTACATTTTCGCGATGAACCTGAACGTGTTCTTTCCCACCGTTCCCAAAATCACAGACTAAGCCCACTGCTGCGCTCCAAACCCCTTAGGACGCAGCTTTCCAAGACACGTTGAGACCGTCGAGAACAATCGCCCTGCGCTCTTGCGCCAGGGCGTTTTTTTTTGCCAAAGTTTCTCGCCACACCGAACGCAACATCTTCAGTTCGCGCCCCGACGCGCCCCGCGCTTGGCGTGAGCGAATGGCCCGATCGATGCGTTCCAAGCTGGCGATCGTCTGTTGCTCTTCTTCGGACACGCGCCACAACCGGCGACTTGCGGATGTGTCGTGGCTGCGCAGCAAACGCTCTTTGTTTTCCACAGCCACATCGAACCGGCTGCGGGCGTCGTCATGAGTTCGTGTGCAGGCCAATAGCGCCTCGACCCGCTTCTGCAGACTGTCGCGATGAAGCTCCTGCTGACGCCGCTCGGCTTGCACCCGCGCCAAAGCGGCCAATTCCACCTCGTGTTTGTCCTGCACGGTGCCTAGCACGCTGTTGTAAAGCGCATACCAACCGGCGCTCGTCAGCCGCTCAAGTTCGTAAAGAACTTCACGTTCGGCGCGCGACAACTCTTGAACGCGTTCGTCCAGTTGGCTGAGATCATCAAGCGTGCGGGCCAGATCGCGGTGGGCTTGCTCTGCGGCAAATAGGGCTGCCCCCGCCGCTGCCAATTCACCGTTTATGAGCTCCAGCTCTGTTTTCCGAAATGGCATCACGCCTCATTGTGAGCCCTAAGGACAAGGGGTTCGCCCCACGCCTTGCACCAGCAAACGACACGTGGTGGGGCTTCTTTCGCCATCGGCGGTTTCGTAATGCAGTTCAACTTGATCGCCCAAATTGCCGTCGAGCAAACCCGTGCTGTAGCTGCCCAGCTCATTCGCGCGGCCGATCACGCCCACGCCCAGGCTGTTGTTGAATACGAACACGCGCGCGTTTTTCATGGCCGGGCTGTCAGATCCCGACACCTGCCACATCTGTCGCGGCGCGCCCGTTGCGTCTGCGACCTGAACGGGTGCAAACGTGGGGTCGCCCGGGGGGGGGACAGGAATGAAATTGGAATTGCACGACGCCACGTGCCAGGTGAGGGCGGCAAGGCACAGAAGGCGTCGGATCATTGGCTTCCAATCAATCATTCCCGTAATTCCTAAAACCAAGTAGGAGCAAGAATAGAGCCAACAAAATCGCCGCTCCACCCAGCATTTTCAGCCCTGCCTACCCCTGCTCTGCCAACGGCAAGTGCGGAGCTGCCAACTTTGTTGCCACGTTATCACCCCTCCATGCCATAACGCTTGAGCTTTTTCTGCAACCCAAACCGGGACAAGCCTAGCCCCTCGGCGGCGCGGGTCTGATTCCCATCGCATCGTGCCAGCGCCTCCCGCAACAGGGTTTTCTCCAAACGTTCCACCTGGGGTTTGAGGCGAAGGTCGTTTCCTGCTGGCTCTAAGGCCGTCCGGTCAGCGCCACCGCCCGCAATGTGGGAAGACAAGTCCGCGCTTGAGATGGTGGCGCTGGCAAACGCGGCCGCGCGGCCAATTTCGTTTTCCAACTCGCGCACATTGCCCGGCCAGGCGTACGCGCACAGACGCGCCAACGCGTCGGGGGTGATGTTGTTGGCTTTGATGCCCGCGCGCCCTTGCCAAACTTGCAGGAAATGCCGCACGAGCAAGGGAATGTCCTCGAGGCGTTCGCGCAAGGGTGGCAAGTGCACGCGCACCACGGCCAGGCGATAGAACAAATCTTGGCGGAACCGGCCCTCGCGAACCATGGCTTCCAAATCGCGGTTCGTGGCCACAATCACCCGCACGTCGGTGCGTTCGTTGCGCTGAGCGCCCACGCGCCGGTATTCGCCTTCCTGCAACACGCGCAACAGCTTGCCTTGCAAAGCTGGTGACATCTCCCCCACTTCGTCCAAGAACAACGTGCCTTCATGAGCCGCGGCGAACAAGCCACGGGTGTCTTTGTCAGCGCCTGTGAAGGCCCCGCGCACGTAACCGAACAATGTGGATTCCAGCAGCGTTTCGGGAATAGCGGCGCAATTTTCGGTAACAAACGCTTTGTCTTTGCGGACACCGTTGGCAACCAACGCGCGGGCCACCAATTCTTTGCCGGTGCCGCTTTCGCCCTGAATGACCACGGGGAGGTTGGTTTCGCTGATCCTGTCGATGAGCCGCAGCATTTCCATCATGCGCGGCGAGCGACCGATGAGGTTGTGATAATCGAAGCGCAGGGCAAAGCTTTCACGGCTTTCGGTCAGCTGCACGCGCATCACCGAGATCTCATCTTTGCGTGCGGCCAAATCCGCCTGCAAGCGACGGTTGAGGGTTTCGATCTGGCGGTCGCGACGTTTGAGTTCGGCGATCAGGCGCGTGTTGCCGATGGCCAGCGCGGCCAGTTCGGCAAACTCCAGCAAAGTGGCCACGTCATCTTCGGTGAAAGCGCCGTGGCGCAGCCGGTTGTCTACGTAGATGGTGCCCTCGACCTGGCCTTTGACGGTTAAAGGCACGGCCACCACCGAACGCAGCTGCAAGTCACTAACGGACAGGGCCTGCGCAAACCGATCGTCGGCCGCTGCATCCACAGTGATCACCGGTGTGCCCGTGCGGGCCACCTGTTCGGCAATGGAGCGTGAGAATGCCAGCGCTTGACCTTCCAAGGAGGTTTGATCGATGTTCCGTGCCGCACGCACCACCAATTCACCTTGGGCTTCGCGCAGCAACAAAAAGCCACGTTCGGCTTCGGTCAGTTCAATCACGGTGTCCAAAACCGTTTCAAGCAGACGCGGCAACCGAAGCTCGCTGTTGAGGCGCTTGCTTAACCGCACGAAACGCCGCAGACGCGCCTCGGCGTGGGACAGCTTCTGAGCCAGCGCCACGAGCCCTGGCTGCGATTCACCGGCAGCGGAGCCCATTTCGGGCAAGCGGGTAAGCCACGCGGCATCGGAATCTTGCGCGAGCGCCGCTTGGTATTCAGGGGGTGTGTTCACGTGAATCTCCTTGAGCCATTGCAGGGCCAAGCGTGCTTGCGCACGGGCTTGTTCTTGCTCGCCAACATGGTGGAACAATTGCGCGGCCAACGCGGCGGAACGAAAGCCATCCACGACGCGCTGGCGCTGGTGATCAGATTGCGCTGCCTGAGACAACTGCAGAGCCAACGGGCTCGTCGCAACCTGAGGGTCGCCCGCCAAAGCCAAACGCGCGCGCGCCCACGCCAAATTGCGCTGCAGCGCAGGGGGCACCTCCGCGGCCGCCTTCAGCGCCGCATGCGCGGGGGCCAACTGCCGGGCCAAGCCCCAGGCCTCGCACGCCGCCAAGCGAGCCCAGCAGGTGCGCATGGGATCACCGCTGGCGGCAAACAGAGCGGCTGCACGTTCATGCGCCAAAGCGGCCTCAGTCCAGGCGCGGCGATGCCATTGCCGTGCGGCCGACAGCGTCTCGATCCAAGCGCCCGCCGCCTGGGTGTTTAAAGCCTTTGAGGCTTGGCGCACTTGCTGCTCGGCCGCAGCCGAGGCTT
Source organism: Polyangia bacterium (assembly GCA_038257535.1). Classification (GTDB taxonomy): domain Bacteria; phylum Myxococcota_A; class Polyangia; order Fen-1088; family Fen-1088; genus JAGTJU01. Next base: position 37,486 of record JBBSJE010000007.1, on the reverse strand, counting down.
TGTCGTCGCCCAAACGCGCGAACAACAACCCGGCGTTGAAGGCGGCGGCCGTGGCGTCGGCGGCGGCGCCCACATGCAAAAGCCCCTGATAGGCCGATTGAAAACACGCCAAAGAATCCGCATTGCGGCCCTGCTCGGCCAGCACCATGGCCAAGTTCAAAAGCGCGTTCGACCTGCCATGCACGTCGCCCGCGCGCTCGAAGTGCGCCGAAGCCTTGCGATAGGCCAAGGCAGAAAGTGCCAGATCTTGCTGCAGCTGCGACAACAAGCCGCGCACAGCCGCCACGCGCCCCGCTTGCTCCTCACCGGCCGCGCCGGCGTGACGCTCCAGCGCGCGCACGGCGGTCTCGGCCTTTACCCATTGGCCAAGGTAGGCAGACGCCAACGCCTGCGTTTCCCATTGCACCAACTGGATCGGCTCGTCGTCTGCGTGGCTCGTGGCCGCCAAAGCCAAGGCGTCTTGGTGCCGGCCCTGCGATACCAACAGACGCGCCCGGCGCACCTGCAGCCGCGCCAACGCCGCCTTGGTTTCGTCGCCGGCATGTGGCTGGTTTTGCAAGCGCGCTTCAGCGCTAGCCAACCAGCGTCCAGCGCCCTCCAGATCGCCCTGCCGCCGCGACAACCATGAACGCAGTTCAGCGCGTGCCACCTCAACCTGCGGCGAAACGGGGTTGGGTGTGGGCTGGGATTGCAGCCACACTTCCGCGGCGTCGTAACGCGACACCAGGCCCAGCGCCTGCGCGCGCCACGTGATGTGGTCTTGAGGCCATACGGAACCGTCATCCGTCGCTTCCGCCTGCTGCCAACACCAAAGCGCGCCTTCGCTGTCAAACCGCAACCAGCGGGCGCTAGCCGCAGCCAAAAAATCCGCAAAAGCTTCTCCGGTTCGCCCCATCACGCGCAACGCTTCTGCGCGGCGGGCGTCCTGGGGCGCGAGCCGACTCGACGCGGCCGCGGCCAGGGCCGTTACGGCGGCCTCGGGAGGGTGTTCAGAAGTATCCCAAATGCCCCAGAGCGCCTGCCGCTGCAGGCCCGAAGGCACCGAAAGCGCTCCGGCCGCGCTAGCCTTCAGCCACCCTGCGCGCACGGCCACTTGTGCGCCGTCCAAGTCGACGGCGCTCGCCAAGTCCCACCACACCGCCACGATGGCGGCTTGAGCCGCCCCACCCAGGCTGCGAAACTGCGCTCGAAAGGCGCCCACAGGCTCGGTGTTCGCAACGGGCGATCCAAGTGTGAATCCCGCGCGTCGTTGCCGCACGAGCAAGGCGGCGAGCGCGGGATGTCCTTCACACGCCTGCCATAACGGTTGCGCGGTGGAGCGGTCGTGTGGCAGCGCCGCCGCCGCCAGCAGCGACGCCACATCTTGCTGCGAAAACGCATCAAGCGGAACATGCGCCACCGTGTCGCTTTCGGTGGCCAATCGTGCATCGGCAATCACCACGAACAAGCAGCGGCCCGCGGCTTGCGATGTCATGAGCCTCAACCTTTGCACCAAGGGCTCGGCGTTCGCGGCTTCTGCGATCACCACCAGCGGCGCTTGCCGCGCCCGCAGGTCGGCTGCCGCCAAAGCCTGCGCCCATTGGTTGGTGGCTTGCTGCGCAGGATCGCCTGCACGCGTTGCAGGCAGTGGCTGCGCGGACATCAAACGCCCCAGTGTGGTTACGGTGAATTCAAGCCCTTGGGCAAGCCCGCGCAACTTCGCACGCGCCAAAGCTTCTTGCAGCAGCGTGTGGCGTCCGAAGCCGGGCGGGCCGCTGATCACCAAGGCGTTCACCCGGCTGCGCCCGTGTTGCAGATCAGCAAGCGTGGCGTCGACAGCGGCAAGCTCCGGCTGTCTGCCTACGAACACGCCGGCCAAAACGTCGCCCGAGGGTGTGGCGGGCGCCAGCGCGGCGGCCAAGTGCATCGAGTCTGGCGCGGCGCCAGCCTCCGCCCCCCACCCGTTGTCGGCCCCCAACCGCAAAAGCCGCCGCAACACTTCCACCGCATCCGCCGGCCGGTCTTTGGGCGCCGAAGCCACCAATTGCAAAAGCAGCGACTCAAAGGTGGACGGCAAGCCTTCGCGGTGTTGGGCAGGCTTTGTAGGCGGCTGCCCCGCGAGCAGGCGGGCCACACCGTTGGCCCCTTCGCCGTAAGGAACCTGCTGACACCAAGCCCAATAAAGCGTTGCGCCCAAGCCGAACAAATCTGACCGCGGGCCCAAACCTCCCGCCAACGCCTCGGGAGACGCAAACCCCAGCGTGCCTTGCCCCCTAGAGCCGGTTTTTGCGGTGACACCACCCACAAGCCGCCAGGCCAAGCCAAAGTCCAGCAGAACCGCCTGATCCAGGCCGGTGATGGCAACGTTAGCTGGCGTTAGGTCGCCATGCAGCAGGTGGCGCGCATGCAAATACGCCAGGGCGTCAGCCAGGTGGCAAGCTAGTTGCCATAGCCAGCGCGGACGGTCCAACGCTGCAACCGCCGGCGCCGCCTTGAGCAGGTTCGGGCCTTTGACGTGCTCAAGCGCAAGGTAAGCGCGGCCCCCCAAATCGACATCTTCACCTGCGCCCTTTACCAACAAAGGCTCTGGCCCCAGCGCGCGCCCCACATCCAAGGCGCGGACGATGTGGGGGTGGTCAAGCCCGCGAAGATGCCGAAACTCAGCTCCCAATTCCGCCCCCTGCCGCGCCTCCAGGCTGAACTTCATCACGCAAGCGCACTTCAGCTGCAGGTCGTAAGCGTGGTAGCTCAGCGCTTGCGCGCCATGTGCCATCGGCGCTTCCACCCGAAAACGGCCGTTGACCACGGGCCCCCGCAGGGTGTCAACGGTGTTGGCAGTCATACGTCTAACAGTAACCGACGCGGGTGCAGTTGCCCAGTCGTCTGCCAACTTTGTTGCGGATTAGCGTTCAGCTCGCCGCAGTGATTCTTTCGCCAAAGCACGAATCTCGGCGTCGTCATGCCCGTCGGCGACGAACTTCAGATAGTCAACGGCCTCAGGACCGCCCAAAAGCGAAAGCGCCGTGAGGATTTTGCGCATCTCACGCGTGTCCCGCATCGAGCGGCTTTCAGCCAGAACGGACACCGCACGGGGCTCTCGCAAGGTCACCAAGGCGCCCAAGGCTGCGTCTCTAATGTTTTCCTCTTCGTCGTTAAGGCGCTTCAGCAGCGAATCGATGGCGGCTTTGACCTGCCTTTGTCCCGCAATGCGAATGGCGTCTTCCAGCTGTGCCCCTGCCCCCTGCGTGATGACCCGAACCAATTCGCTCTCACTGGCGCGGCGAAGGCTTTGCCGGCTGATGTATTCAGCCAGCATGTCGGTCACCATCCGCGGCACCAAGGTGGAAAAAGCTCGCGCCGGGGCTTCGTTGGCGGTGGCGGCTTGGTAGGGGATCTCGCCTGATGCCTCCACGTCTTCGGCCCACGAGGGATCGGCCAGCTGATGCGGCTTGATGCCCACCCGCAGCTTCACCTGCGCTTGCGCCACACCTTGACCGCTGTGCCAAACGTTCTCTATGGAATAGCCCACCAAAACGTTGGCTTTGGGTGGCAGCTCCACAGCAGGATCGTCAGACGCCTTGGCGAAGATGTTCGCGGTTTGCAATTGCGTGCGCGCGGCCGCGGTCATCGCGGCGTCGTCAAACGCCACGCCTGCAGGCAGCGGCTTGGCCTCACCGTCCATGCGCTGAACCAGCACCTCTCCCAGCAAGGGCTCCACGAACGCGGGTGGCTCGTTGGGGCCGTGAGCGGCTGGCTTGCGCTTGCACGCAGGCAGACCACACAGCGAGACCAGCACAAGCACAGCGAAGCGGACAAAGGTCACAGGTGCTTCACCAACGTGACCAAATCATCGCCAGGCCGATAAAAGTTGGCAATGATCCCCACCACGCCATAACCGCAACGTTCGTAAAACCGCCGGGCGCCGCCGTTGCCCTCGAGGCTTGAGGTTTCTATTCGCACGATGCGAGCGCCCTGCGACGCCATGATGCCTTCGACCGCGGCCAACAAATGCGCCCCCAAGCCCTGCCCTCGAATCGCGGCCTCGGTGACCATCCAATACAAATCGAAGGCCGCTTCGGTCATGGGGGTTTTGCCAAAGCAGGCGTAGCACCGGGGCACATCGTGCTCGTCGGCGCCCACGAGGGCTTGGTACGTGTTGCCTTCGGGCGGGTCAAGAACCGCTGCGAGCAGTTCCAGCGCGCACGCCACTTCCTCGTCGCGAAACGGATTGTCGCGCGGATCCGCGAGAAGTTTTTCGAGCGTTTCGCGATCTTGGGGCAAAGGGGATCGTATTTGCATCGTGTCTTGCCAGTGCCAAACGCGTGATGTGACAGATGAAGGTTTCGTAACTCAATCCCGCAGCCACAGCGGCCTTCGCAAAACCCGCCGCGGCCGAGACATCACAATTGGGATTTACATCAATGACGTACGGTGTGCCGTCGGAAGCCAAGCGAATGTCAACGCGGCCGTAATCGCGCACCTCAAGCGCCTCAAACGCCGCGCGTCCCACCGCTTCGATGCGTGCAATCGTTGCGGGATCAAGGTCGTCGACCGGGCGTGTGGGCGTGCAAAGGTAGTCTTCCGAATCATTGGTCCACTTGGCGTCGAAGGTAACCACCTTCGCCCGGTCGGGTGGCAACGCCGAAAAATCGACCTCGAACAAAGGCAAGATGCGCGCGCTGGCGCCCGACGGCTCGTCAAGTTTGGCCACGTAGATCTCGCGACCGTCGATGTACTGTTCAACCAGCACGGGCTGTTGATAACGATCCCAGATACGCCGCACTTGTTGATCCAAAGCGGTGCGGCTGCTGGCCACCGAGTGCCTGTCGATGCCCACCGAGGCGTCTTCGCGCGACGGCTTCACGATCATGGGCCCAGGCATCTCAAACCCCGTAGGCAACTGCGGCCCATCCACCCGCAGCGCCAACGGCGTGCAAACGCCGGCGGCTTGCAGGATCTGCTTGGCTCGATCTTTGTACACAGACAGCATTAAAGTTGGGGCTGCCGATCCGGTGAACGACAACCGGTTTAGATCCAGGAGCAAGGGAAACACCGCCTCGAAGCGGCCTTCACCGCCAAACGACTCGCAAAGGTTAAACACAGCGTCCGGCGCGGCCTCAGCGATCTCCAAGACCGCCAAACCGACATCGTCGGTGACGCCCACGGTGGAAACCTTGAAGCCCTGCGACTTCAGCACCAGTGAAACGTCGGCGGCGGTGCCCACCACGTCCTGTCGCGCGAGATTTTCCGGATCGCCCTTCGTCCCCTCGTGATCGCGGTTGAATGCCACCACGATCCTTGCCTGCTGCTTTTGGCCCACGTTTGTGTTGGTTAGTGTAGCGCGTTTGCGCCGGCGGTCGCAATGGAAGCGAGCGTGGTGTCCTCGAACAGCTGCATATCCGCTTCGGTGGCAAGCGCGCGCACGAGCGCAGGCACAACTGATTCCACGCGAACGTTCCCCCCCAGCAGCCGTTGCATGCTGGTGACGGGTTGCCCCTTCAAACCGCAAGGCACGATGAAATCGAAGTGCGCCATGTTGGGCGCCACGTTCAAAGCGAAGCCATGAATCGCCACCTGACGCCGCACGTGAACGCCAAACGCGCACACCTTGGCGGCCCCCACCCACACGCCAGGTTGATCGCGCCGAAACGTGGCGGTTACGCCATACGCCGCCAGCACCTTGATCACGGCGTTGGCCATCCAGGTCACGTGCGCCACCACGCCCCGGCGAAGCCGAAACACAGGATAGCCCACCAGTTGGCCGGGGCCGTGATAGGTCACGTCTCCCCCGCGGCTGGCTGATTGCAACGCCACCCCCTGCGCCGCGAGCGTTTCGGGTGTGGCCAGAACGTTGTGCGCGCGTGCCGAGCGACCCAAGGTGATGACAGGATCGTGCTCGCACAAAAGCAGCGTGTCGGGCACTTGCCCTGCGGCCACCTGCTCACGCAAACGCTCTTGCCAGTTTGCGGTGAGCGCAAACGGCACGCGTCCTAGCCAGCTCCAGCGCGCGCGGGAAGCCAAGAGCGCGCGCATGGGCCGGCCGCAGTTTAACCTTCCGAAAGCTCGGCGAAGAAGTCAGCGTCAACGAAATCCACGCTGACCTGCGTGTTTATCACGCCCACGCCGTGTCGCGCGCAAGCTTCTGCCATGGCGGGCCCATCAACCACCTCGATGGGAGGTCCGGGCTGCTTCCATTCCCGAATGGCCTCTTCGGCCAAGCGGCCGGCCAACAGCAACACGCCTTCGTCGGCGTTGCGCGCACGAACGCCCGCACGCAATTCGCCCACCGCGCGGCGACCCGCGGGGGTGGCGCCCCAACGCAGCGCCACCAGGCACTTCGAAGGCTTCCAGCCGCGGCCTCGCAGCGCTTCCAGGTACACGGTGCCTTCCACCCGCTTGACGAAGGTGGCGGGACCAAAGCCCTCGCGCTGCAAAATCACGCGCGCCAAGGCCTCGAAAGCGCCGCTTGCCAGCTCGCCCAAACGTTGTTCCAGCGACGCCAAGGTGCGCTCGCGCACCGCCCGCACGGCCTCGCCGTAAACGAATTCGGCTTTTTCCAGGTCCATGTCGGCAGGCCGCCGGGCCAGCGCAAACAAACCGCTTCCTGCTGAGCGAATGCGGGGGCGCATGCCGGCGCGCAACCGTTCCTTTGGCTCTGCCGCCAAGGCCGCACGCACCACGCGCCAAGCTTCGTGCGCTTCGCCGTGCACCAAGCGACGACGAACGGCGGTGTCGGCAATCTGGCGCACGTGAACGCCGCGGCCCGGGGCTTGTCCGCGCAGCACTTCGATCGCCGCGTCGATGGGCGCCATGATGCGACGGCCTTGCGAATCATCGCTGGCGCTGGGCTGGGCACCTTGAGGCGCGGGCGACGTTTCGCCACCAGCCTCCTCGTTGCCATCAACGGCGTCGGGTGTGGCTGCCGTCAACACATCTGGATCTACAGACGCCATATCGTCGCCTGCAAAGGATCCGGCCTCGACGGCCAGGCCGCCGGCTTCTGCCCCGCCACCGCGACGGCGACGCCGACGACGGCGACGGCGACGCGCGCCGGCTTCACCGTCATTGGCCCCACCTGCCGCCAATTCGCCTTCGCCCTCTTCGTCACCCTCTTCGCCCGCGTCTGCGTTGGCGTCGTCTTCGTCGGGGGATGCGCCGGCAGAGGCTGCCAACGGGGTTGGCGATTCGGGCTGCGGGGCGCGCGCCCCAAGGTATTCTGCCTCGGCCCTTTCTGGGGCCGATTCGGCTTCGGCTTCCGGCGCCTCAGCGGCTGCGTCCACGCTGGGCTCTGGCTCACGCCCACGACGGCTGCGGCGAGGACGGCGACCACGACCGCCCTCGAGGTTAGATTCACCGGCATCAGCCGCTGGCGGGGGAGGCGCACTCGCTTCGACCGCGGGCGGCGCCTCGGGCTCAGCCACTTCGGGATAGCGAAGCAAACCGAAAACGCCCGGCTTCACCCGCACGAAGGGGTTGCCTGGGGCTTTTTTTACGGCCGCCGTCAGCTGAGTTTGCATGGTTACCTCCGGGGTGCGTCCCACAAAGGTAAGCAGCTTTTTTTGTACGGCCTTCTCCGTGAGCTCTTTAAAATGGAGGGCTTTTCCCTCTCTGCCTAAGATCTGCAGAGCGGCTTCAAGAAACGTCATTGCGGCCACTCTTTACCACAAATCGACCGCTTGCATCCCTCGTCTATCCACTTTTTTGACCACTGCGAAGCGCGGGAGTACCCGTTAATGATGCAGGGCAAGCAGCGGATTGGAATCTTTCTGAGTGGGCGACCGGGGCATCGAGAGGTGGGGTTGCGCCAGGGCGAAGCCATCACCGCGGCGCTGGGCCGCTTGGGGCATCAAGGGATCCCCCTGTTTTTGGACCGCGATATGGACCTTCTGGTTCGCCAGGCCGACATCAGCTGCGCCTTTTTGGCGCTTCAGGGCCGCCACGGCGAGGACGGCTGTGTTCAAGGGTTTCTTGAGCTTCTAGGCATTCCTTATACGGGCTCGGGCGTTTTGGCTGCCGCGCTGGCTTCCAACCGCATCAAAACCAAAGAAGTGTTGCGCCTGCACAACCTGCCCACGGCGGCAGGCTACGTGTTCGACGGCACCGGCGGCGACACCGTTGCCGAAATGCACGGCCAGTTTGGCTTCCCCGTGACTGTGCGGTCGGTGCGGGAGCGGTTGCCTTTCGCCGACTGCGTGGCATTCGACGAATTGGAGCTGGAATCGGCGGTTGAAGAGATTTTGCGCTCAGACGAAGAGGCGCTCATCGAACGGCATTTGCAGGGCCGCACAGTTGAGGTGGGCGTGCTTGACGGAGAGCCTTTGGCCGCGCTTGAGATGATGCGCCCCGGTGTAGGGCCCGTGCTGGCCACCGCGCGCAGCAGCGGCGCTTCCGTGCCCTGCCGGCTGCCCGCCGAGCGCCTGCGCACCCTGTTGCGCCTTGCGACCCAAGCTTACGAAACGCTGGGGTGTGCGGGCGCGGCCACAGTTCAGATTCAGGTGTCTGAAAAGGGCAACGAGATCGTGCGAGAAGTCGACACAATGCCGGTTTTGACCCCCACCAGCCCCCTGCCCCGCATGGCCAAAATGGCCGGAATTGGTTTCGCCGAGCTGGTGGGTAGATTGCTACGAGGCTCCGGCTTGCGCGCGCAGGGTCGCAAAGACAACCGGCGCCAAGTGCAGGTTGGATTTGGCGGTGCAGAGCGTCGCGCCGATCACGCCGTCACTGCACATTAAGGGCGGCGGTCATCCGCGGCCCCAGGGTTTCAAGGGTCAATTTTCTGGCGCACCCGCCGATGGGTGATGGTGGCCGTGGAAACTGTTCGTCGACGCCTTTGGGCCAAAGCCTTTGTTGCCGTGGGAGCGGCCTTGGGCACGTTTGTTTCTGTGGCCTGGTTCGCTTGGGCGCGCCCGGTGGTGGCCGAAACGCTCACGCAGCGGCTGGGCTACGAGGTGAAGTTGGGCCGCCTTTACCCATCGTGGTCGCAGGGCGGATTGACGCTGGTGGCGCGCGATCTCGTGGTGATGGGCCGTTCGCCGTTTCACCGCGAGCCCCTGGCTCTCTGCGACCGGGTTGAAATTCGCCCGGGCACGCCACCGCAGATTTCGGTGGACGGCCTGGAGCTGCGGTTGCTGGTGGCGCCCGCCGCCGACAACCTGAGGGGCGCAAAAACCGACAAGGCACGCGGGCGGCCAGGCTTGCCAAAGCGCACAACCATCCAAGCGCTACCGCTTGTGAACGTGCGATCGGGACGCATCTTGGCGCAGGTGGCTTTGTTGGGCGGCCAACGCATGGCCGTGAGGGTGGGCGAAACCCGGTTTTCCAATCGTGGCCGCGCCTTCGATCTGCATTTTGGTCAGGTCACCGCCGAGGTGGCCAACATGATGACCGCCCACGTGGCCAGCTTGGACGTGGAAACCACCCCGCAGGGCGAGGTTCTGCTTCAAGGCAAAAGTTTCGACGCCAACTTGCCCGGTGGCGCGGCCTTGTTTTCGGGGCTGGCGATTGAGGGCACCCTGCACGACGAAGGTTGGAGCTTGAGCGCGGCGTCCTCTCCCCAAAGCGAAGCGCAAATGCAGATTCATGCACGCCGGGGCGTGGGTGGTGTGTCGCTGCAAACCCAAGTGCAAAAGTGGTCGTTGGCGGCGCTGGCGCCCTGGCTGGACGCGTGGGGCGTGGGCAGCCACAAAGGCCAAGCGCGAGGAAGCTTTGACATGCACCTTGAACCTGGTGCCACCGCCGTTTCCTGGCAACTGCAGGGGCAAGTTCGAGATCTGTCACTGCACCACCCCGCGCTCGACCGCGCGGTTTGGGATGCCACAAGCTTCGCGGCCGACGCTCAGGGGCGCTTTGATTGGCTTGAGGCCAAGCTGGAAGTCAGCCAGGCGAAGCTGGCACCGCTGGGTTTGCCGCTTGAGGTGTCGGGTTGGATGAACTTGGGTCCGCACCCCCGAGGGCGCTGGTCTGTGCGCGCCCCCAACGAGGGTTGGCCCTGCGCCACATTGACTCAGCACGTGGCCCCTTCGGTGCGCCGCGCCTTGTGGGGGCTGCAGATGCGGGGCCACTTGGCGTTGGCTGTGGATTTCAGCTTCGACGCCAGCGATTGGGACAAATTGGCCTTGGACGTTCGCTTGCCTTCCACCTGCGAGGTCACGCAAGAGCCGCATGCGCTGGCGTTGAACCTTAAAGCCTTGCAAGCCGCAAACGCCGCCATCGTCGATCGCCCGGAATTGCCTGTGGCAAGCCACCACCCAGGGTTTACCCCCTTTACCAAAATACCTGTGCATGTGATTGCGGCTTTTCTTACCGCCGAGGATGCGGGTTTCTTCCTGCACAAGGGCTTCGAGCCCGACAACATTCGCCGCGCCCTGATTTACAACATCGAGCGCGGCCGCTTTGTTCGCGGCGCCAGCACCATCACCCAGCAGGTGGCCAAGAACGTGTTTTTGAATCACGAACGCACGCTCACCCGCAAATTTGTGGAAGCGGTTTTGAGCTGGCGGCTTGAGTCTTTGGTGGCCAAGCGACGTTTGCTTGAGATGTATTTGAATCTTGTTGAATTGGGACCCGACATTCGTGGGGTGGGCGCGGCGGCGCAGGCGTATTTTGGCAAGGAAATTGGCGCGCTTACCCCCTTGGAAGCGGCCCATCTGGCCTCCTTGCCGCCCAATCCAAAGGGTTTTGCGCGGAGGTTTCGCGAGGGTTCCGTGGATGAAGGCTGGTTGGCGCGGCTTTATGACTTGGTGGCCATGATGGGTCGCCGCGGGCATCTTTCGTCGGCCCAAGTGGCGGCCGCCCGGGGCACTCGGTTGCGTTTGCGCAAAATCTGATAGGTTGCCGCCGCACAGGGGGCCCGGATGTGTCAAAAGCCAAACGCCTTTAGAGCCTCGAAGGGCACCCGATGTACAGCTGGAAACCAGTTTCATGAATAACGTTCTGCACGGTTCGTTAAGCCGCCGTCACCTTATCCGCGGGGCCGCCAGCGTTGGCCTTATGTGCGCCCTGCAACCCGAAATGGCCTCGGCGTCGCTGGTGTTGGCGATGGAGTTGCCCGAGATCACGGCAACGGCCGACGCCATCGTGGTGGCCAAGGTTGTGGCCATGCACTCACGCTTGGAAGCTGGTGGCAAAGCCATTCTCACCGAAACGCAACTTCAGGTTCAAGAAGCCTGGAAGGGCAAACTGGCCGGCGACGCACGCACCATCACGGTGCTGCAACCTGGCGGGGTGGTGGGCGACATTGAAATGCGCGTGCATGGTTTGCCCGTGTTTCGCCAGGGCGAAGAAGCGGTTCTGTTTCTGAACGAGCGCATCGAGAAACAGCCCGCATTGGGCTTTGTTCTCACCGGCTTGGGGCAAGGCAAACGCCGGCTGTTTCGCGAAGCCAGTGGGCGCATCATGGCGGCGCCGTCAGACCGATCGGCCGCGGTGCTGAAAAGCCAGACCGGACAATGGGTCAAGGCCGCGGCAGAAGCCAGCGTGCCACTTGACGATCTAAGGCAACAAGTGCGCTTGCTGCTAGCGGGGGCACGTTGAGACGGCTGGGCGCGTGTGCGGCCATGTTCGTGCTGTGGCCGCTGCTGGCCCCCACGCCGGCACAGGCCGATGTGCAAACGCGGGCCAGCGAAACGGGCGTGCTGCTTTTCTGGCCGCGGCCTTGTGTGCGTTTGAACCTGCTGTTGGGTTCGCGGCCAGAGGGCATGAGCGAAGAGTTGTTTCGCTCGGCCGCGAACGAAGCGGCCGCCGTGTGGAGTTCGTCGCGTATCTCCTGCACCAAGATGTTTGTGAGCGTTTCTGGCTCGTTCAGCAGCAGCCGCTACGTAGAAAATGACAGAGTAAACGCCATTCAATTCCGCACCGATTTTTGGGGGCGAAACGCCAAAGCCATTGATGATCGCGTGGATTACCCGCGCAACGCGCTGGCCATCACCTCGGTGTTTGCGAACCGGACGACCGGAGTGATTGTAGACACCGATGTTGAAATCAACAACAAAGGCCCGCAGTGGGGCGACGTGGTGGCCAACCCCCAACTGCTTCGCAGCAACAACGCGCATGATCTGCAAAACACCCTGACGCACGAATTCGGCCACGTGGTGGGCTTGGATCACACCTGCGATGGGGGCGGGCAATCCAATTTGGTGGACCACCGTGGACAAGCGGTGCAATCGTGCCCGGGTCCGCTTGAGGTTCAAGAAACCACCATGGCGGCCATCGTTGAGCCGGGGGACGTGCACCGCCGGACGTTAGCGGCCGATGACGAACTGGCCATGTGCCAAATGTATCCTGCCGACGGCCAGCCAGCCTGTTCCGCGGACGGCGGAGGCAACAGCGACGGCGACAGTGACGGTGGTTGCATGATGGCAGCGTCGAGCGGCAAGCAACGCCCGGGCGCCGTCCCCGTCATTGCAGCCTTAACGGGGCTTGCTCTGTGGTGGGCGCGCCGGCGCCGCCGCAACCCCTAGGGCAGGCAACGCTACTTGTTGCTTTGAACCTTCACTTTGATGCCTTTGACCGTGGGCTCACGGGCCGATTCGCCTGACGTCACTTGCACCACGGTAGGCTCCGCAACATGTCCGGGCAGGGACACCTGGATCGTCCACTCGCCTGGCGGCACACCTAGCGCCCGAAAACCGGCGCCCGCCATTTGAACCGGCGGTCCGGGCAGCCCCTCGGGGCCCACCAAGGTCACTTGTGCGCCTGAGACAAACCGGCCGCTGGCGTTGACGACCTCGCCCTCGATGCCGCCGGGCAAGGGGTATTTCAGGTTCACCGTCTTGTCACTGGGGGTTAGCTCGTGGGTTAGCACGCCGTACTGCGGGTGTTGGGCCCGCAAAAGCAGGCGCGCCTGGGGCAAACCTTTCAGGGTGAAGGCGCCTCCGCTCGTGGTGGTGGCCGAGGTTACGGGCACCGCTTGGGGATCGTAGGGACGAACTGTCAACGCCACGTCGGCCAAGGGACGCCCCCGCGGATCCCGCAGCATGCCCGTGACCTTTCGATCGCCTTGCGGAAGCGCTTGCGTGATGGTGGGTGCCTGGGCCGGCGGTGCTGCACCGGTTTTGTCTTCTGGCAACGTCAAGTCGCCGAAATTCAACTCCTCGCCCTCCACCAGAGCTCTTGGCGGCGCCTGCAGAACGCCCGTCTGGGCATGGGTGATTCGCAAACCAAAGCTGCCGGGCCGTAGCGCCCCCAAGGAGAAAACGCCCAGCGCGTTGGTGCTGGCACCGCGCATGCCCATGAGGTGCGGAAGCGCCTGCGTGCCCAAAGCGGCGGCCTCTGCGGCCAGGGGCAAATTGCCCGCAACCACCGGCACGCGATCGCGGGGAAAGCGGGACTGCGCGGTGGTGAGTAGCACCACGTCAGCGCCCTGGGCTGGCGAACCATTGGGCAACAAAACGCGGCCCAACACACGCGCCGCCCGGTAAAGCTGAACCGTCAGCGGTGCGGGTTTCGCGTTGATTGTGATCGTTTGCGCCGGCGGGCCCACGAAGCCGGGCAAGTCGGCATGTATTTGATATTTGCCACGCCGCAAAGCCACGGTGGAAAAGTACCCAACCACATCGGTTGGGACTGTTTCGGCACAATCGTCGGGCGGCACCGCATGCACCATCACGTTGGCCGCGGCCAACGCTTGATTTTTTCCATTCACCACGCGCCCCGTGATCACTTCGCCAGGCTCAAGCGGCAATCTCACGCCCATCACATCGATTTGGTCGATCGCCACGGTTTGTGCGGCCGACGCTTGCGACACGCCGCCTGCGCGCAAGCAATACTCCCCCGGCCCCAGCCCGTGAAACACAAACCGCCCTTGCGCATCAGGCGTGGCGCTGCGCAGTTGGCGAACCGCCGCGCCGCCCAAACGCACGCGAAATTCGCTCCCTGATCCGCGCACACCCACCAGTTCGCCACGCAGACTGCGCCCTTCCCCTTCCAGCACCACGCGCAAGGGCCGCGACGGCAGCGGCACCGCTTCCCATTTCACCGAGCCAATGCCTGGCGCTTGCACCAACACCGTGACCGTGGCGGCCGCCAACTTTGCAACCACGAAGCGTCCCATTTCGTCTGTGCTTGTCTCGCGCGCCTGCCCCGCTTCATCGCCACTGCGCCAAACCAGAACAAGCGCCGAAGCCACCGGTTGCGATCGGCGGTCGAGCACCAGGCCTTCCACGCGCGCCGGCTCCTGCAGGCGCAAGACGGTGTGCAGCCGCTCGCCAGGCCCCAAAACCAACGACACGGCGGCGGCGCCCAATCCAGACGCGTCGGCCACCAGCGCGTAGGTGCCAGGGGCCAGGTCCTTGAACACAAACGAAGCGCCGACCCGCGTTTGCGTTTGCGCGGCCACCGCGCCGTTCGGGCGACGCAGCTGCAGCGACACCACGGTATCTGCTGGTAGATCGGCGGCCGTCACCCGCGTTTCCAAAACCGCAGCGCCTGTGGGGGCGTCTTGGTTTTTTCGCGCGCACGAGAACATCCCGGCGGCGAGCAACACCACGGTGAACCACCGCACCCAACCGTGTTCCACGCGGCTGCCTCTAAATCACGGCCACGGCGTCGATTTCCACCCGCGCGGCCTTGGGCAGCGCCGCCACCTGCACCGTGGCGCGGGCCGGCGGCTCCTTTGCGAGGTACGAAGCATAAACCTCATTCACAGCGGCAAAGTCGGCCATATCTACCAAATAGATCGTGGTCTTCACCACGTGCGCCCAGCCCACGCCCGCGGCCTCGAGAACGGCCGACAAGTTCTTCATGACTTGATGCGTTTGCGCCACCACATCACCTTGCCCCACGAAGCCCCCGGTGGTGGGATCAAGCGGAATTTGGCCAGAACAAAACACCAGGCGGCTGCCTTCGGCCACTTTGGCTTGCACGTAGGGACCGATGGCGGCGGGCGCGTTCTGGGTGGACACCGAGGCAGTCGACATAGCCGCGCAGCATAGCGCCTTTGCTGCTGCCGCATCCCGAAAACCGCGCGAAACGCCGCAAGGGAAACGTCTGGCCGACGTTGTGGGCGGGTCGGGCTGAAAAGCCACGCTCCCCCGGACTTAGGCTGGCAACGATTTCCGGCTGGCTATGGCGCTCTATCCGCGGCAGAAGAAAAGAGTTTCATGCAATTGACGTTGTTCTCCGACTACAGCTTGCGGGTGGCGCTTTACTTGGCCACCCACCCGGGACGCTTGGTGCCCGTTGATGAGGTGGCGCAGGCCTACGGGATCTCTCATCACCATCTTTTTAAGGTGGTGCAATTTTTGGTCGAAGCCAAGGTTGTGCAGTCGGTGCGAGGCCGCAAGGGCGGATTGACGCTTGCGATGGCGCCCGACCAGATCAACATCGGCGCGATGGTCCGCAAAGCTGAACCGCATTTGAACTTGGTGGAGTGCTTTGATGACGAAACAAACACGTGCCCGATTTCACCCGCGTGTGGACTGAAGGGCACTTTGATTCGCGCCCAACGCGCGTTCTTTGAGGTGCTTGATCAACAAACCTTGGCTGATTTTTTGCCCCGGGGTCCAAAGCTAATTCAATTGTGGCTCGCGCAAGACAGGCCCCCAGCTACGGCAAAACCACAACCGGGCCCTTTGAAACGCGGATAGAAGCGGCCAGGCGATCGGCGGCCACACATCGCAAATCTTCGGACATCTTTCTCATGTTCGGACCGCGGAGCCACGACTAAACTGGCTGGCCTCATGTCCAATCACCGACAAGCCCAGTACCACAAGACGTTCGCTTTGCTGCTGACATGCATGGCCTCCATGATGGCTTGCGCCCGGCTTGCGCCCGCCCCCATGGCACCCAGGCCAGCCGCAAGCTCAACCTCCCAAGAGCTTTTGACACCACCGCCGCTGCGTTGTGAGCTTGAGAATCTGTCCAAGATCACAAGCAGGCACTTGTGTCCTTCAGGCTCCAATCCCGCGCAGATCTCTGTGAACGCTCTGGCAGGACCGGTTTTGAACATTGATCCTGCGAAAGGTTTCGTCGTCGTGGAAGCCGAGGCGCTGGCGGGCGCTGACAGCCGCAACTGGCAGGCGGGGGAAGTTGAAGGCTTTCCGCAATTCGCTCCCGACGCCAAGGGCACACGCTTCGTAATGTGGACAGGCGGCCACTGCACGGGCGAAGAAAACCTTGAAGATCCCGCACCCACCACCCGGCAAGGCCAACATCAAGATTGGTTGGTGATCAAGTTTCGGGTGCCCGAAGCGGCGCCAGGACGCTACCAACTATTCATTCGCACATCCCATCGGCTCAAAGACGGTGACAACGATCTGTGGGCGGGGCTCATCGGACAACAGACACCGATAAAACGTGCGGGGTTTGGCCCCGCGGGGCAATTCACCTGGAGCCAAGGGCCAGCCGCTGAGCTGACGGCAGGCGTTCACGCGTTTTATGTTGCGGGTCGAAGCTCATGCATGGGTGTGGATCAATTGGCCGTGGCGCGCGCGGGCATGCCGATTGACAGCCTTTCCGCAAATGCAGAAACCAGCGCGGCCGTTGTGCGCGATTCGTTTGAGGCTTATCCGCTGGGCCCCATGTCTAACGCGACATCAACGCTGGCGATGTGGCAGGTCGGCGGCGGATCCACCGACATGGCACGCGTAGACGATTCGCGATCGTTTTCGGGCAAACAATCGCTGCACATCAAGATTCCGGTCACCAAAGGCGGCAACGCCGCCGCGCTGCTGAAGCTGGTGGACAAGGCGCTGTTTCCGGCGACGCAACTTCACGCACGCATCATGTTTTACCTCGACGGGCCACCCATGGGAGCAAGCCCATTTCACTGGTCGTTCATGCAGATGTCAGGGGCCTTCCCGCAAACCGCGCAACAGACACGCGCCAAAGCGACTTTCGGCGTCGGTGGGTGGTACAAATCCAGAGTAGGTGGGATGCAAAACGTCATGGGCGCACACGGCACCGAGGGATTTATGGATTGCTGGAACCACGCCGCGCAGGAGATCCCCACGAAGACATGGGTGTGCCTTGAATGGTCCTTGGATTCCGCAACGCACACGCAAAAGCTTCTGATCGATGGGCAACCGGCACTTGAGCTTAGTTATGTAGAAAAGCCTCAGGCCAGCAACGGCTGCCTCAAGTTTCCCCCGGGCACAAGCTGGTTCGTGCCACCGATCGATGAGTTCAAGCTGGGCTACACGCAATGGCACGCTTCGGATTTGAGCCGCAATCTTTGGATTGACGACGTGGTTGTCAGCAAATCTGCGGTGGGTTGCCCTGCCCCGCAATGACACGGACGTGATCCCGCGGCCTGTATTGGCTTCAGGGGCTCAGCGAAAGTGTCGATAGATCCAAGGTTGCTCCCGCGCGCCGAATGGGCGAAGCCGTTTGCCGGAACGACAACGTCACCTGTTTGGCGTATCACAGATCTTTTCATCGGCGTGTCCCTCGCGCCGGATCAAAGGGGTTTACCTCATGAGTGTATCGGCAAGCAGCACCAGCCGTACGAGTCTCCCCAGCCACGCGTCCAGGCCATGGCCTGTCGCTTTGTTTTCAGTGGCGGTCGCGTTTGCGGCTTGCACCGCTTCTTCGGGCGTCAACGACGACGATGCCGCTGGCGGTGGACAAGCCGGCGAAGCCCCGGATGATGGCGAAGGCGGAAGCGCAGGCGGCGTCGGGCCCCAAGGCGGCAGCGAAGCGGGCGGTCAAGCGGGCGCGCCAGAGGACGCGGGCCAGGGCGGCGGCAACGCGGATGTGGGGGCATCAGGCGGCCACGCGGGATCAAGTTCGGGCGGCAGCGGGGGCGCGGATGTCTCGAAGTGCGGAGGTCATCCGTTTTGCGATTCGTTCGAGGACTACACCGTGGGAACCACGCCCGTCAGCTCCACGCCCGGGGCCAATTGGCGGTTGGCCAGCGGTTCGCAAAACCTGCGCGTGGATGACAGCCGCGCGCACTCGGGAAGCAAGTCTTTGAAGATCACTGTGACACCCGGCGCTTCAAGCGACCAAATGTTGACCACGCTGCGCGATGACATCTTCCCCGCGGCGCGCATTCACGCCCGCATGATGGTGTATTTCGACGACGTTCCCATGGGGGCAAGCCCATTTCATTGGAATGTGATGCGTGCTTTGGGCGCGTTTCCCCCTGACAGCGGGATCATGCGCACGGGCCCCCGGCTTGGCGTAGGCGGTTGGGCGAAAAGCCCTGATTCTGGCCTGCAGAGCATCATGGCCACCACTGGTGGCGCGGAGGGCAAGTTGGATTGTTGGAATCACACGTCACACAAACTTCCGGTGGGCAAATGGACCTGCCTGGAATGGCATATGGATTCGGCCACTCACACGCACAAAGTTACAATCGATGCAATGGTGGGCGCCAAGCTCAGCTTCACGAAAATCCCCTCTGGCGACAAGGGCCGCGGATGCTTGGGGGGAACGCAAGCCACGCCGTGGTTCGTTCCGCAGCTGACAAACTTAAGCGTGGGGTTTCAGTATTGGCACACCTTGGCGGAGCAGCGCACGGTTTGGATAGATGACGTGGTGATCAGCAAAGAGCCGATCGGTTGCCCCACGCCTTGATAGCGCCCGCGGTCTAAGGGCGACCGCTTGCAAAACCACTGCGCCGCTGCCAACCGCAACGGCGCATCACCAAGCCTGCTAGCCCGTCAATCCAGGCAGGGGGCCGCGACACTGGCTGGCCACGCCAAACGTCTTGGCGGGAATGCCCATCGCGTTCATGAAGGAAACGTAAAGGTCAGCTTGGCTTGGGCCTGTGGCTTTGTCTGAGCCCGCGTTGTGTTGTATGTATTCGAGTCCGTTGGTTTGATTGGGATACGAGATCTGGCGGCCGGTTTTGAAGTATCCGCCGCCACTTCCCGCCACCATCATGGTCATCCAGTCGTAATTGTGGTTGCCAGCACCGTGTTCCGAGCACCAGTACACAACTGTGTTGTCCAGCAACGAACGCCCGCCTTCGTCTACGGCCTTGAGCTGATCCAGGAAAGTGGCAAAGCGGCCCGCAAACCATTCTGTGTACTTGTTGCGCAGCGGCCACCCCGCGGGACCATAATCGTGAGAGGCGTCGTGAATGCCTTTGGCAAAACCTGGCAGCTGCACGTTGCCGCCTGAGCCCTGGTACACCAAGGAAGCCACCCGCGTCAGATCGCAGGCCAGCGCTGTGGACAGCAGTTTCATATGGGCGTCGCCGGCCAGAATAAGCCCCTCGGCGCCCGCGGCGTTGGCTCCCGGCGCTGTGGCTTTGCAGGTGTTGCCGCCGCCCCCGCCGCCGCCCGTTGAAGAAGCCAAACGGGTTTCCACTTCGCGAATGCCTTCAAGATGCGATTCAATCTTTAGCTTGTCCTCACCGCTCAGGCGCCCCGACAAAGCCGCGTAATCGTCTTTAATGCCATCGAGAATGGATTTGCGCTCGGCGCTGGTTGATTCGAAGGTCGTGGGCGTGGTTTGCGCGTCTGAAAACAGCCGACTGAAAGCCAAGGTAGGGTTGGAAACCCCCAAAATCGGAATCTTGGGACCGCTAAACGAAAGCGTGCCCAAGTATCCGCTCTTGGGCTGCACGGACAGCTGCACCGACGGAAATTTCGTACCCTGGGAGATCTCTTTGGCAATCGCCTGATCGATGGATATGCCGCCACCCGAGCCGCCACTGGAAGGCATGCAGGTGCTCAGATTCACCATAGGTTTGTGATGCCCGGGATCGATCCCTGCGCTGTCGGACAAAGCGCTTTTGTTGTTGATGCCGTCTAGCATCAGCAAACTTTGCCCATGCCGCTCCAAAGGTTTGAGCGGCGCCGTTAGCACAAGCTTGCCTTGTGAATCGTTTTTACAACGAATCCACTCCGCGCCCTGCCCGCACGGCGTAAAGAACATGATGAAGCGCTTGGGCGCACCGTTGGGGCCGGTTTTCGAGCTGGCCTGTGCCTGCGCCGTTTGGGAACGCGCCATGATGTCAAGCCATGGCAATGGAATGGCGGCGCCGCCCAACCCACGCAAAACCGTTCGGCGATTGATGGCTTTCATCGTGCAATCCCTTCTGTGCTGCGGTAACGGAAGGCGTCGGTTTCAGCGAAACTAGCCAGCATCGATTTGATCGGTGAATCTTGCGAGAAGCCGCATGCCAATTGTTCAAGGCTATGTTCTTGTTCATCGGTTTCACCACGTCCCATCGCAAAGCGAAACCACTGCGTGGCCACGCATTTGCGAATGCGCTCGCTGCTGGCAAAGCGTTGGGAAAGCTCAACCGAATTGTCGAAGGGACCATCAACGTCGGTCTCGACAAGCTCGCCTGCGGTGTTGATGGGCTTGCCTTTTTCGCTGTCGCGGAAGCGGCCTGCGGCGTCGAAGTTTTCAAACGCGAAGCCGATCGGGTCGATGAATTTGTGACAGGACGCGCAGGCGGACTCAGAGTGCTTCTCAAATCGCTCGCGCGTGGTTAAGCCCGTGGTATCAAACACCTCAAGCGGCGGCACGCCAGCGGGCGGCAAAGGCATTTCCATGCACAAGACCTGTTCAAGCACGAATAGGCCCCGCAGCAACGGTGACGTTTCTTGAGGCTTGCTCTGTGCCGACAGAAGGCCGGGACTGGCCAAAATTCCCATGCGTTGGCCGGCACTGGGCGGTCCTTTGGGTGAAAGCGAGACGCGCTCGAAATCGGAGCTCATGGCATCCGCCTCCTTCATGCCGACGAATGCCGCCAAATCGCGATTGATGAAGGTGTAATCGGCCGTAAATAACTTGTCCACCGTGCCCTCGTCATCCCACAGGATGTCGTCCATCATGCGATGGATTTCTTCCACCATCGCGGGAACCACAGTGTCATGGCCCGGAAACATTTTTTCGTCTTTCGTAGACTGCGCGATCGCATCCAGCTTCAACCACCCCGAATAAAAACGGCGCAGACCTGCCTTGGCCTTGGGGTCAGCGAGCATGCGTTCAACTTGGCCCTGCACCTGCGCTTTTGAGCTCAGCTCATCGCGGTCCGCGGCCTCAAACAGCGCCCCATCCGGCATGGTTCCCCAAAACAAATACGACAGACGCGAAGCCACCTCCCACGAAGTGAGTTGCACGAAGCCTTGGCCGTCATCTCCGTCCACCGCCCCCAGCTCAGGGCGATAAAGAAACGCGGGCGACGCCAGCATGCGCGTGAGCACAAAGCGAATGCCCTTTTTAAAGTCACCACCACCCTGACGGCCCTTTTCGTACAGCGCAAACAGGCTGTCTTTCTCGGCATCATCCAGGGGGCGGCGGTAGGCGCGGCGACCGAAGGCGGCAATGAACTCTTTCGCACAGGGCGTTTCACCCGTGTCCCCCACATTGCAGTCGTAAAGCGACTCAAGGCGGCCAACGGCGGCGGCAGCCAAGTTCTCGGCCGCTTTGAACGTGTAGTCGGCCAAGGTGTAAGTCACCGTTTGCGTAGAAACGTGATTGTCGAAGCCGTGCACGCGCGAATCGTTTGGGAAGCTGTTGGCCGGCGCGCTGTCGTCGCCCAGGAGGTCGGCCACCGTGTTGTTGTATTCGGCGTTGGTCAATCGACGCAGCGGGGACGGGCCTGGGTCCACCTGCTCTGACGACGGGCAATTCGCAGCAACGCCATCGCCACCACGGCCACCGGGCCGGTTGCCTCCGGACCCTCCCCCATCGTCATCAACACCGGGTACGGCCCCACTGCAGGCCACTAGGAGCGAAAACATCAACGCTGAAACGGGGCTTCTCATGGTTCACCTGCACTTCTTAGGTCGCTGAGGAAACGAGGTGCCTTCACGAGACCGGTCGCGTTGCAACGTCGCTTTGTCAAGGCGAACTCGCAGACCATGGCCACATCGCGCACCACCAGGGGACGGTGTTCACCGTATCAAGCCGATGGTTTTCTGTCGTTCGGCCAGAAGCCCTCATCCGAACGGGGGATGCCCGGCGCAGTTTCGGCTTGCACCACACACAGCCTGGCCGTATGAGCGATGTCGATGAAGCCACGCCGCCCGCGCATGCCCGAACCTGTGAGCTTCGCAGACCTTCTGCCGCAGGTGGTCGAGCGATTGGGCGGCAGCGAGCGCAGCTTGGAGCAACGTGTGTTTATGGCCTACGAGCGCGCCGCCGGCGCTCTGTTTTCGCGGCACTCGCGCCCCGAGCGTCTCAAAGATGGCACGCTCATCGTGCGGCTAGAAAGCTCGGCGCTGGCGCATGAGCTTTCGATGGTCAAACGCACTCTAATTGAACGCATAACCTTGGACCTGGGTGAGTCCTTGGTCAAAGACATGCGCACACGCGTGGGCCCGCTCGAAGACTAAAGCGCTTGTTCTACCCCAACCCAACGCCGCGCAGCCCATCTGAGAGCCCCGCGACGAGCCGAGCCAGGTCGGCCTTGGCGGTTTGGGGCGAGGTTTCGATCAAGCGCACGGCGGCGCTGCCCACCACCACGCCGTCGGCAAAACCTGCAACCGTGCGCGCGTCTTGCGGCGTGGCAATGCCAAAGCCCACCACAACCGGCAAGCGGTTATGCGCCGCCGCGCGAATCTGCGCTACATGCGCCGCGGGTGCGGAAAAGTCGGTGAGTTTGGCGCCGGTGATGCCGGTGAGCGAAACGTAATACACAAACCCGCCCGCCACCGCCAAAGCGGCGGCCACCCGCGCGGGCGTTGACGTGGGCGCCAACAACGGCACAAAGCCCAACCCTTGTGCGCGCAGGGCCTCGGGCAACTCTTTGTCTTCATCGGCCGGCCAGTCCACGCACAGCACCGCATCGGCACCGGCCGCTTTCGCATCGGCGGCAAACGGCGCGCAGCCGCGCACGACGATGGGGTTCGCGTAACCAAACAAAACGATGGGCAGCGCAGGCCGCGCTTGCCGGATGCGGGCGCACAACTTCAAGGTGGCCGACAGCCCGCCCCCATTGTTCAGCGCACGCAGCATGGCGCCTTGAATCGCCAAACCATCGGCCGAAGGGTCGCTCCACGGGATCCCTAGCTCCAGCACATCCATGCCCGCATCGGCCGCTGCCAATACCAGCTCGAAGCTCGCCTCAGCATTGGGATCGCCGGCCGTGAGGTAAATGACCAGCGGTGTGCGGCCTTCGGTTTTGGCGCGCGCAAACGCGGCCGCCAAGCGATCGGTGTTTTGATGATCGTTCGAAGACGCCATTTAAGCTGCGCCTCCCGCGCTGGCCAGCTTGCTGAGCGCTTGTGCCACGTGACCCATGTCTTTGTCACCACGGCCCGAAATGTTCACAACCACCACCGCGTTTTCAGGCAACTGCGCCACAATTTGGGGCAACGCCGCCACGGCATGCGCCGTTTCGAGCGCACAAATGATGCCTTCGTTGCGTGCCAGCCGCTGCAAGCCGTGCAGGGCCTGCGTGTCGGTGACGCTCACGTAATGGGCGCGACCGATGTCCTTCAGATGCGAATGCTCAGGGCCCACGCCGGGGTAATCCAAACCGGCAGAAATGGAATGCGCCTCGGCGATTTGCCCTTCGGCGTCGCACAAAACGTAGGATTTCGAGCCGTGCAGCACGCCCACTTTGCCCGCGGTGAGCGTGGCCGCGTGGCGGCCTGTGTCCACCCCGTCACCGGCCGCTTCCACGCCAAACAAGCGCACTTCGGCGTCGGGCACAAACGCATGAAACAAGCCCATCGCGTTTGATCCACCACCCACGCACGCCACGCACGCGTCAGGCAAGCGCCCGGTGGCGGCTTGAATTTGCGCGCGCGCCTCCCGCCCGATCACCGCCTGCAGATCCCGAACCAAGGTGGGGTAAGGGTGCGGGCCCGCCACAGAGCCAATCACGTAATAGGTGTCCCGCACATTGGTGACCCAATCCCGCAAAGCTTCGTTCATCGCGTCTTTGAGCGTGGCGGTGCCGCCCGTTACGGCATGCACCTGGGCGCCCAACAACTTCATGCGAAACACGTTCAGCGATTGGCGTTCTACGTCCACCGCGCCCATGTACACCTCGCAGGGCATGCCAAACAGCGCGCACGCGGTAGCCGTGGCCACGCCATGCTGACCAGCGCCGGTTTCCGCAATGATGCGGGTTTTGCCCATGCGCTTGGCCAGCAGCACTTGGCCAATGCAGTTGTTGATCTTGTGCGCGCCGGTATGGCACAGGTCTTCGCGCTTGAGGTAAAGCTGCACCTGGCGCCCGGTTTCCCGCGCCAGATCCGCGGCCAAACGGTCGGCCCGGGTCAGCGGTGTGGGGCGGCCCACGTAATCTTTGAGCAGCCGGTCCACCTCGGCCAGAAACTCGGGGTTGCGCCCTTCGCGTTCCCAGGCGGCCGTCAGCTCATCCAGCGACGGGATGAGCGTTTCGGAAACATACCGGCCCCCAAAGGGGCCAAACCTGCCGGGCGCTGTCGTAGATGGGGTGGACATGAAGGGTGCGGACTATATGCCCTGTTATTCCGCCGCTTTCAAAGGGACGGCGCGGATTTCAAACCGCCAAAGCTTCGATTCCGCTGGCCGGAAGACTTTTTCGGGGAAACGAGGGCAGCCACCCTCTATGCACCCTCCGGAAGAGTTTTAATGCCCAGCTTGACTGCCGCGTGCCGCATCCGTTCGTCAAAGCTTGCCAGAAAGAATTCTCCGTCACTGTGTTCCCGGAAGTGCAACGCGGTCGCCAAGTGAATCGCGTCCAGGGAACGGCATTCGCTAAGTTCGGGATGCCTTTTCAGGACCTCCAAGATTCCGGCGTCGACTTGGCGAATGGTGGCGTCGGCTACAGATTGCTCCAACACCGCCATTCTTTCCTCCATCCATCCTGCGGGTGGGCTCTTTTTAATCTTGAGGAAGTGCCTTCGCAAGTTCACATAGCATTCGGCAGGCAGCAGAATCGAGGAGACCTTGATAGCCGCGAGGTCCCATAGGACAGAGGCGGCTTCGGCTCGAGCTTCGTTAAGCAGAACGCACAAGAGCAGACTGGAATCAAAGTAGGTGACGACCACTAGGACCTATCTTCGCGGGTTTCGTCCAACAGGGCCTGCACATCCACGGGGCCCGGCGTTGGCGAGAGCTTCATCCGAAGGTCATTGAGGCTTGCACCTTTCTGCTTAGCTCGGATCAAAACCCCTGCGCGCTCCTCGGCATTCAGAAACGCGTCCCACCGGGAAATCATTGTCAGGGGCGCGCTTACAGGTTTGTGGATCTCAGCGATGACGTCGTCGCGGTCCGTCACGTAGATGGTTTCCCCCTCGCGCACCATGTCAAGATATCGACTTAGATTGTTCTTCAGGTTTTTTATGCCGACGGCCTTCACCCCGTAAAAGTAGCCACCGTAGCCACCTTAGTCAAAGGATTCCATTGGTGGCCTCCTGTGCCCCGCTGCGTGCTGTCGGTACAACAACTGCGCCAAGAGCCTGGGTTGCCTGCCAACGGAGCGCCCCGTGAATCAAGCAGTACCCTGCTATACTGCTAGCAGTATGAAGACGACCATCGATATTCCCGAACCGCTGCTCCGGCGGGCCAAGGCCTTGGCTCAACGGCAGAACCGCACGCTTCGCGACATGGTCGAGGCGGGATTGAGGCGGGAGCTGAGTGACACGCAGGCGTCGCTGGGCCAGTTTAGGCTGCGCGACGCGTCCGTCCAGGGCAATGGTCTGTCCCCTTCCCTGCACGGCTCGAGCTTCTCGGAAATCCTGGACCTGAGTTACGGCGATCGCGGCCCGTCCACAAAACTATGATCGCCATCGACACCAATATCCTGGTTTATGCCCATAGAGCTGATTCTCCGTTCCACAAGAAGGCCAAAGCGGCCCTTATGGAACTCTGTGAGGGTAAGGGTCGCTGGGCAATTCCGTGGCCATGCGTTCACGAATTCATCAGCGTGGTCACCCACCCCAAGATTTACGATCCTCCTTCACAGCTCGCGCAGGCCATTGATCAGGTCGAGGCGTGGCTTGAATCGCCAAACCTGGTGCTGCTTGAGGAAAGTGATGGGTATTGGGCCGTTTTCCGCGATCGACTTCTCAAAGGGAGGGTGGTTGGTCCCCGTGTGCACGACGGTCGAATTGCGGCTCTGTGCGAATTGCATGGCGTTCGCGCGCTGTGGACGCAAGACCGGGACTTCAGCCGCTTCCCGTCGTTGCGCACGGAGAATCCGTTGGTCGGCAAAGCTTGACGTGCTCAAGGGGCGAGCGCCGGCAGCAGAATGATGTGGGCTCCGGTAGGGCGGTGGTCCTTGATGAACATTTTAAAATAGGGGCATTGCTTATCCACCACCGTCCCGGATACGGAAGAGGACTTGTTGCCCTGGGCGCAAGGAAAATTTTCGGCAATCCCAGCGGGAATTTCCGCCTTCGAGCTAGCTTTGGCTTCGTTTTTTGCATGGTCGCTCCTTATTTTCGCGACTGAACGTGTCTGGGCTTGACCCGGTTCGGGACACCCGTGCTCAGGGAAAAGAGGATCAGCTTGTCGGCTTGTGAATCTCGGCGATGATGTTTGTCGTGGTCCGTGACGCGGACCGTTTCTCCTCCCGCGCCATCTCAAGCCAACGAATTGTGGGGCAGCCTGTGCTGCACCCCGAATGATGCGACACGTTTCGCATAAGGTGGACATATGAGGGACGCCACTATATGCCTTGTGTGGACGCCGCCCAGCAATTCGCCCCCCATGACTTCCCCCCAAACCCCCGAATTTGATCCCGCCGCCCGGCGCTTGTGCCCCGATGGCGCGTGCACCGGTTTGGTTGATGCCGCCGGTGTTTGCAGCGAGTGCGGAAAATTCTGGGGCGACGTGCCCCCCGCCGCGGTGTCCGCTGACCAACCGCAATCGGCAGAGCCCGAGCCAGAGCCTGCCCCCCTGCTGCCCTTCCCCTCTGCAGACGCAACAGCCGGCTTCAATCTTAACCGCCGCCTTTGCCCCAACGGCGCCTGCACCGGCGTGATTGGCAGCGACAACCGTTGCTCAGAATGCGGCGCCCTCGCCGGTCCACCGGCCTAAGGAGTAGCCAAATGTCACGCCCTGAATTGCCCGTGGTGAAAAACATGCTGTCGCTCATAGGCGGCACGCCCCTGGTGCGCTTGCGCAACCTGCCCCGCCCCGGCTCCGCCGACGTGTTCGCAAAATGCGAGCACTTCAACCCGGGCGGCTCGGTCAAAGATCGCGTGGCCCTGTCCATGATCGAAACCGCCGAGCGCGAAGGCAAGCTTGTGCCTGGCAAAACCGTGCTGGTTGAGCCCACCTCGGGGAACACCGGCGTGGGCTTGGCCCTGGTGGCGGCGGTGAAGGGTTACCGGTTGATCCTGACCATGCCCGACAACATGTCGCTTGAGCGGCGCATGCTGCTGAAAGCTTACGGCGCCGAACTCTACCTCACGCCCGCTGCCGACGTGATGAACGGCGCCATCGCACGCGCCGTGCAGCTTTGCGAAGAGCATCCGGAGTACGTGATGCTTCAACAATTCAAAAACCCCGCCAACCCCGCTGCTCACCGACGCACCACCGGCCCCGAAATCCTTGCCCAGCTGGAAAGCTTAGACGGGCGCCTACCCGATGCCTTTGTGGCCGGCGTGGGCACCGGCGGCACCATCACCGGCGTGGGTCAAGCGCTGCGGCGGGTGAATCCAAACGTGCGATTGGTGGCGGTGGAGCCCGAAAAAAGCCCCGTGCTCAGCGGCGGCCAGCCGGGCGAACATCGCATCGACGGCATTGGTGCGGGCTTTGTACCCGACATCCTCGACAGGTCGCTGATTTCGGAGATACACAAGGTGTCCGAAGCTGACGCCCAACGCGTGAAGTTAGCCCTGGCGCGCAAAGAAGGCCTGCTGGTGGGCATTTCCGCCGGGGCTTCAGTTAAGGTGGCACTGGAAGTGGCGGCGGCCCTGGGCCCCGGAAAAACCGTGGTCACCGTGCTGTGCGACACCGGCGAACGCTATTTCAGCACCGACGAAGCCTTCGCCAAGCTGTATCCCGAACTGGCGCTACCCGACGCCTAGCGAACCTGGCAATGAAGGGCAGCGTGTTGATCATCGGTGCCGGTGGCCTGGGCTGTGGCGCCGCGCTGGGATTGGCCGCCGCCGGCGTTCGCCACATCACGGTGCTGGACGACGATGTGGTCGACGAATCCAACTTGCACCGGCAAGTGCTGCACCGCTTTGCAGCCGTGGGGCATCCCAAGGTGCAAAGCATGGCCGCTTCGTTAAAACAGCGATTCACCGACGTCCGAGTCAACGCGGTGGCCGCCCGCCTGACCACCCACAACGCCCTGCCCCTCTTCACCGCCCACGACGTGCTCCTGGACGGCTCCGACAACCTGGAAACCAAGTTCCTGGCCAATGATGCGGCTGTGCTGGCGGGCAAGCCGCTGGTGCACGGCGCTTCGGTGGGCACCATGGGGCAATTGCTCACAATTCCCGCGGGCGGCCGCCCCTGCTATCGCTGCCTGTTCGAGGAATTGCCCGCCCAAACCTCCGACACCCCCTCGTGCTCCGAAGCTGGGGTTTTGGGCCCGGTGCCGGGTGTGATCGGTTCTATGCAAGCACACGAGGCGATTCGCTTACTTTGTGGTAAGACTCCTGCCTTTTCTGGCCGTCTCATCCGCTATGATTCGCCTGCTATGACCATGCGCAGCATCACATTCCGCCCCAACCCGCATTGCGGGGTGTGTGGTGATGCGCCTGTCATCACGAGTCTGGAGGCGGGAAACTATGGTTCCCCCGCTTGCCAGCCCATGGAGAGCCGCTAAATGACCCTCGCGCAAGCCCAACAACAAAGCGATATGTCGTTCGTAAAGTGCATGAAGTGCCGTGAATGCGGCGCCGAGTATCCGAAGCAGCCCATTCACGTTTGTGAATTCTGCTTTGGCCCGTTGGAAATCGCCTACGACTACGAGGCCATTGGCAGCGTGTTGTCGCGCAAGCTCATCGAATCGCGCGCCCCCTCCATGTGGCGCTACGCTGAGCTGCTGCCGCTCGACGGCCCCCCCACCGTGGGCATGC
Source organism: Polyangia bacterium (assembly GCA_038257535.1). Classification (GTDB taxonomy): domain Bacteria; phylum Myxococcota_A; class Polyangia; order Fen-1088; family Fen-1088; genus JAGTJU01. The sequence continues at coordinate 8,630 of JBBSJE010000007.1, read as the reverse complement.
AAACCGGCATGACGCCATTCGTGAAGGCCGATCGCTTGGCCAAATGGCTGGGCGTCAAAGAGCTGTGGCTTAAGAACGATTCGGTTAGCTTCCCCACGCTGTCGTTCAAAGACCGCGTGGTGTCCGTGGCCGTAAGCAAAGCGCGCGAATTTGGCATCAAGGTGGTGGCCTGCGCCAGCACCGGCAATTTGGCCAACGCCACCGCTTCGCAAGCCGCCGCCGCCGGCATGCCCGCCGTGATCTTGATCCCCCACGATCTTGAACCCGCCAAGGTGTTGGCCACCAGCATTTACGGCGCGCGCGTGGTGGGCGTGCAAGGCACCTACGACGACGTGAATCGTTTGTGCTCGGAGATCGCCGGCAAGTACGGCTGGGGTTTCGTGAACGTGAACCTGCGGCCGTTTTACGCCGAAGGCTCAAAGGCCTTTGGCTACGAAATTGCCGAGCAAATGGGCTGGAAGTTGCCTGCCCACGTGGTGGTGCCTATGGCCGGTGGCTCACTGATCACCAAGATCGACAAAGCCTTCAAAGAGCTCACCAAGCTGGGCTTGGTTGAAGGCAAGGCCACCAAGATTCACGGCGCCCAGGCTTCGGGCTGCGGCCCCATTGCGTCGATGGTCACTGAAGGCCGTGATTTCGTGAAACCCGTAAAAACGCCGCAAACCATCGCGAAGAGCCTGGCCATTGGCAACCCGGCCGACGCGATCTACGCGCGCCAAACCATGTTGGGCACGGGCGGATTTGCCGCTTTGCCCAACGACGACGAGATCTGCGAAGCCATCATCGCGTTGGCTGAAAACGAAGGCATCTTCACCGAGACCGCCGGCGGCGTCACCTTGGGCGCGGCCAAACACTTGGTGCAACAAGGGCAGATCGGCGCCGACGATGGCCCCGTGGTTCTTTGCATCACCGGGCAAGGTCTCAAGACCCAAGACCCATTGGTGGAAAAGCTGCGCAAGCCCGGTTTGATCGGTCCCAAACTGTCCGACTTCGACCAGCTGTTTGGCAGTGGCGCCTTCGCCGGCTACTTGTCCTAAGCGCCCTTTTCAGGTTCACATCATCTAAGACTCACCACAGGAGACAGCGTTCATGGCCACCGTCCGGATTCCTACCCCATTGCGCAAGCTCACCAACGGCCTTGAAGAGGTTCAGGCAAGTGGCGCCAACATCGGCGCGCTGATCACCCAGCTTGAAACGCAATACCCCGGCATCAAAGAGCGCATCTGCGACGACCAGGGCAAAGTGCGAAGGTTCGTGAACATCTTTGCCAACGACGAAGACATTCGCTTCCTGCAAAACCTGGAAACCCCAGTGAAGGACAGCGACGAAATCTCCATCGTGCCGGCCATCGCGGGCGGCCGCTAAGTTCAGGTCACCCTCGACTGCAGGCCGGACCGCAGAGGCCCCGGCCGCGCGAACACGCGCCATGAACTTGGCCCAAGCCCGCCGTTTCGCTCGCCAGGTGGCCCTACCAGAGTTGGGGCCCGACGGGCAAACACGTATCTTGGGCGCCAAGATTTTGCTCGTTGATGCGCCGAGTGCGGCGCTGGCTCTGGAAACCGCAGTTTTGTACTTGGCTTGCGCCGGGGTGTCGGCATTCGTTGTGGTGGCCGCCGACATGCCGGGCGATGAGCCTGCATGGTTGCAAACCCTGAAACCGGCCCTGCCCCCCGAGACGCGGTTTGAAGTTTTGCCGTTGCCAGAGTCTGGCCTTGCCTGGGCAGCGGCCCTACTTGACGTAAGCGTTGTGCTGCGGGCCGATTTCGGCGACGACGCCATGGTGACGGCTTGCCGCGCGCAGGGCGTAGCTGCCGTGATCGTGCGCGCCCAGGCAGGCGCTGAAAACATCGACCTGCTTTCGCTGCGGCCCGAAAAATCCGCAAAAACCGCCCAGGTGGACGACGTTGTGCCATCCGCACCGCAAACCACTTTTGCGGATTCGCCCCTGCAGAGCTCGTTGCAAATTGTCGCCGGCACGTTGGCGGCCACCGAGGCTTTGTGGTTGGTGACTGAACGGCCCCCGCAAACTGAGACGTCTGACGCCTCGGCAGTTAACGTGATGCGGCACCTGCAATTCTCTTTGGCCAGCGCAGGCCCGCGGCCTACCACGTACAATATTCCTTGGCCCTCACCGGCATAGTTTCCCCTAGGCACCCCATGGCAACCCAAACCGCACTGTCTCAACCTTCGCTGCAAGTCGACGACTATTCGCCCGACGAGTTGGCCGTGGCGCGCGCCCGGGCCCGGGTGGCCGATAGCATCACAGACCTTATAGGTTCCACGCCGCTGGTGAGGCTTGAGGCTTTTGATCGTCCTTTTCCAGGCGTTGAGATTTGGGCCAAATGCGAATTCATGAACCCCGGCGGCTCGGTGAAAGATCGCGCGGCGTCACAAATGGTTCGCGACGCCCTCAGTTCAGGACGGCTGGGGGAAGGCAAAGCCCTTATCGACGCGTCATCAGGCAACACGGGCATTGCGTACTCGCTGATTGGCGCCGCTTTGGGATTCCCCGTGGCGCTGGTGTTGCCCGGCAACGTGTCGTGGGCGCGCCGCAAGATCAGCGAAGCGTTTGGCACCCAGCTGATCTTTTCGTCGGAAATGGAGGGCTCCGATGGCGCCATTCGACTGTGCCGCAAGCAGGTGGCCGAGCATCCTGGCAAATACTTTTATCCTGATCAGTACGGCAACGAATCCAACCCGCGGGGCCACTACCTGACCACCGCGCAGGAGATCTGGGAGCAAACCGAAGGCCGGGTGACACACTTTGTCGCCGGCATCGGCACCAGCGGCACGATCATGGGCACCGGTCGCGGGTTGCGCGATCACGACCGCACGGTGGAGATCTGGGCTGTTGAACCCGACGAGGCGCTTCACGGGCTCGAAGGGCTCAAACACATGGCCAGTTCCATGGTGCCCGACATTTACCACCCGCAAGAATTAACGGGCGTGATCCCGATGCCCACGGACGAGGCCTGGGACATCAGCGAACGCTTAGGGTCCGAATCGGGCATCTTGGCGGGGCATTCGTCAGGCGCCGCGTTGGCCGGCGCTGTCCGTTTGGCCAAGCAGCTGTATGCCAAGGGGCAAAACGGCGTGATCGTCACCGTATTTCCGGATAGAGCCGACAGGTATTTTGAGGCGCCTGTTGACCCCAAAGATCCCGCGCGTAGCTAACGGCCCATCCATTATCCCTTTGTTCGTTATGACCACACCCATCGTTAGCCCCGAAGCCCTGCAGGAAATCTACGCCCATGCGCGCCGCGATTACCCTAAAGAATGTTGCGGCATCGTGTTTGGCCCGAAGGCCGAAGGGGCCGCCACACGCGCGCAAGCCTGCGTGAACATTCAAGACGACCTGCACGCCGAAGATCCGGCGCAGTTTCCCCGCGACGCCCACACCGCCTACAACTTCGACGCCGGCGACATTTTTAGGCTGCAAAAGAGCCTTCGGGGCGACGAGCCCGCCAAGATCATTTACCACTCGCACCCCAACGTGGGCGCCTACTTCAGCGACACCGATCAGGCCGCGGCGCGGATGGGTGATGAGCCCGCGTACCCCGTGGATTACCTGGTTGTGGATGTGCAAGCCGACGGCGTTCGCGAAGCGGTGCAGTTTGCGTGGGACGAAGCGCAAAAACTGTATGTGCAGGTGCGCCGCTACTGAAGCGCGCTCGTCGGTGGCGCCCCGGCGCCGCCCGCCTTTTTGAAGCGCACCGCGGCCGCCCCGCTTGCTGATCAAGGCTGGGGCGTTTTCCGCCGATGGCCACCGGTGTGAGTGTGCCCGCGCCAGGCGTAAAATCGCTGAATTCGCCCCCCGTGGCGATGCGCGCGCCCGACACGATCAAAGACGTGCTGCCCCCCCGCCCCCACGTGCGGCGGCTCACGATTCCAGCGTCCTTCTCACCCGTGCTGCAGCTGCCCGATCTTGACGTTCGCATCTGGCTGTTGGCGGCGGTGCGCTTCGTGGTCACCGCAGGCTTTGCCGTTGTGATGCCATTCTTGGCCATGCATCTGGTGGTGGATCGCGGCTTCTCGGTGTTGCGCATAGGCGGGCTGTGGGCGGTGTCCAGCGCGGGCTGCGCGGCCATGCAATGGGTGGCGGGGCACTTGGCCGATCGCATTGGGCGCCGCCCCGTGCTGGTGGCCGGCATGGTGGTGCGCTCGATAAACTTGGCCGCGCTGGGCTACGTGATCGGCCAAAACGCTTCGTTTGGCGTGATTGGCGCGCTGGCGATCATGAATGGCGCCTTGCGGGGGTTTTATGATCCCGTGGCGTGGGCGGTGGTGGCTTCACTGGCTGCGCGGCACGAGCGTGTGGCGGCGTTTAGTTTGCACCGCGTGGGCAGCAGCTTGGGTTGGGTGGCAGGTCCCTTGGTGGCCACTTTGGCCGCCAGCGCCGAATTCAGCACGTTGTTTTATATCTGCGCGCCGTTCACTTTGTTGGCGCCCGCGCTGGCCATGTTCATTCCCGAAACGCGGCCCGAGCAGCCGCGCCAAACCCCCAAGCTGTTCGAGATTCTGGCCTTCGGAAGCGACCCTGTGTTCTTGCGCTTCCTGTTCGCCTCGCTGGCCTACTTCATGCTGCAAACGCAGATGTATCACATGATGTCGGTGTTCGCCGCCAAGTACCTTGACCTCGGCCGCGCGCAGGTGGGCACGCTGTTTACGCTCAACGCGATCTTGGTGGTGATTCTGCAATTGCCCGCTGTGCGTCTGATTCACAAATGGGGCACGCGTAAGGCGCTTGTGGTGGGTTCGGTGGGCTACCTGGTGGCGTTTGCGGCCTGCGGTTTGGCCTGGAGCTATTTGTCACTGCTCGCCTGCGTGGGTCTCATCACTTTGTGCGAAATCATCACCGCGCCTGCGCAACAAGCGCACGTAACGGCGCTAGCCCCACACGACAAAGTGGCTCGTTACACCGGGGTTTTTGGGTTGTTTCAAGGGGCCGCGCAGACGGTGGGCCCCGTGTTGGGCGTGTTCTTGCTCGAGGCCATTTCGCCGCGTGGGGCGTGGTTTGCGCTGGCCACCTTAGGCTTGGTGGCCGCGCTGCTTTACCGCACGCATTTGGCAAAGCCCGACGGGCGTCCGGCGATCACGGGCGAACGATCTTGAGCAGCTCGATCTGGAACACCAAAGGCCCTGCAGGAATCCGCGGATCCTCGGGCGCGTCGCCATAAGCCAGCGGCGCGGGGATCCAAAACTTGGCCACCTCCCCTTCCACCATCTGCTCAATGCCTTGCGAAAGGCCGCGAACCACTTGCGGCAGATCGAAGATCTTTGGTTTGCCCTGCCGTTGTGAAGAATCAAACACGCTGCCGTCGCTTCGCCAGCCCTCGTAATTCACACGCACAAGGCTGCCAGCGTCGGGGTGCGTGGTGCCCGTGCCCTTGCGAAGCACCTTGTAGCCCACGCCCGAGGGCAGCCGTGTGGCGTCAGGGGGCGGCCGCACGAAGTCGGGATGGGGCGCCAAAGGCTTGCGAGCGGGTGGCACGGGGCCTGGCGCGGACGCGCAGGCCATGAGCCACAAGCCAAATCCAGACGCGCAAACGGCGCGGTGCCAACGTCGCGCAGTCATCGCGCTAAACCGAAAGCACCGTGGCGCCCGTCGTCTTGCGTGCCTCAAGCGCTTGATGCGCGATCTGAATTTCAGCCAACGGTCGGCGCGCGCCGATGGGAACACGCACGTGCCCCGCCGCCACCACACTGATAAGGTCGTGCGCGCAGGCTTCCAAATCGGCGCGCGAGGCCGTGTACGTAAACAGCGTAGGCCGGGTGATGTAAAGCGAACCTTTGGCCGCCAACAGGCCCAGGTCAAATGGGGCCACCTTTCCCGAGGATTGTCCAAACAACACGAGAATGCCGCGCGGTCTTAAGCAATCCAAAGACCCTTCAAACGTGGACTGCCCAACCCCGTCGTACACCGCTGCAAGCTTTTGCCCGCCGGTAATTTCGGCCACCCGCTCCACGAAGTTCTCGCGGCTGTAATTGATCACGTGGTCGCAGCCGTGGGCGCGCGCCAGCTCAGCTTTGGCGTCGGAGCCCACGGTGCCAATGACGGTGGCGCCCAAATGCTTGGCCCATTGGCAAGCGATAAGCCCCACGCCGCCCGCGGCCGCATGGAACAAGATGGTGTCCCCTGGCTTCACCACATACGTCTGGCGCAACAAATACTGGGCGGTCATGCCTTTGAGCATCATCGCGGCGGCGGTTTCGTCGGCAATTTCAGACGGCAATTTGATCGCGCGATCGGCGGGCAAAAGCCGGTGTTCGGCGTAGGCGCCCAAGGGGCCGCCCGCGTAGGCCACGCGATCGCCCACGGCAAATGCTTCCACCTCATCGCCCACGGCCTCCACCACGCCGGCGGCTTCCAGACCGGGCACAAACGGCAGCCCCGGCGGCTTGTAAACGCCCGTGCGATAATAAACGTCGATGTAATTGAGGCCCACCGCCGTGTGCCGCACGCGCAGTTCGCGCGGCCCCGGAGCCCCCACGTCGCGGGTTTGGGTTGTCAGCACCTGGGGACCGCCAAACTCATGCACCTCGATCACACGCGACATGGTTTGTCGTTCATAGCGCCAAGATTGGTGGGCCGCCAAGCGCCCTGGCCACTTGGGCACCAAGCCCAGGTGCTGCAGCATGGACGGATACCTCGGGGCGGGGTAGAAACGCGCGGGTGGAACCACTTTTTCTTCGAGCTTGTCGCGGCGAAACCACTGCACGCCCCCCCCTGTGGCTGATGCGCCAGGCGGGCCGCTATCTACCCGAGTACCGGGCGCTGCGGGCCAACGTTTCTTTCCTTGATCTGTGCAAAAATCCCGAGCTCGCGGCTGAGGTGACCTTGCAGCCATTGCGCCGCTTCGGCTTCGACGCGGCGATTCTGTTTTCTGACTTGTTGGTTCCGCTTGAACCCATGGGCCTCGAGGTGTCGTTCACCGAGCAAGGCCCCGCCATCGCCAATCCGGTGCGCAACGCCGCGGACGTTGAGCGCTTGCACAACTTCGATCCTGCGGTGGGCACACCCTTTGTGCTTGAAACCATCAATCGGCTGCGCCCCGAGCTTGACAAGCTTGGACCCACGCCCCTGATTGGCTTTGCGGGGGCGCCATTCACGGTGGCCACCTACGCCATCGAAGGCAAAACCTCGAAGCGGTTCGTGGAAACCAAGCGGCTGTTTTATACCGATCCCCAAACCAGCCACCGGCTGCTGGAGAAGCTGGCGGAAACCACAGCGGCGTATCTGATTGCACAGGTCAACGCCGGCGCGCAAGCGATTCAAATTTTCGACTCGTGGGTGGGTGTGGTGTCGGTGGAAGATTGGCAGCGCTTTGTGCTGGGCCCAACAAAAGCTTTGGTGAAGGCGGTTCAGGCCACCGGGGTGCCCGTGATTTATTTTCCCAATGGCGCCACCACCATCTTGGACCGGGTGGCGGCTGTGGGCGCTGATGTGTACGGCATCGACTGGCGGTTGCCGCTGTCAGAAGCGCGCGCGCGTCTGGAGGCAGGCGGCGCTGCGGGGGCCGCGGTTCAAGGCAATTTGGATCCCGCCTTGTTGCTGGGACCCAAGGACGAAGTTGTGCGCCAGGTGCAGGCCATCATCGAACAAGGTCAACGACGCGGCCACATTTTCAACCTGGGCCATGGCATTTACCCCGACACGCCGATTGAAAACGTTGAGGCGTTGGTTGGCGCGGTCAAAAACGCTTGAGCGGCTGTTAGCGATTTAAGCCCATCATCAGCACAGCGGTTTCGACGTAGATGAAGATCCCCATCACGTCGAGCATGGACGCGATGAAAGGCCCAGAGGCCACCGCGGGATCCATGCCCATACGACGAATAAACAAGGGCATGCCCGCCCCCACAACGGACCCCAACGTCACACACGCAACCAGCGCCGTGCCCACCGCCATGGCGAAGCGAAATCCTTCATCACTGCCAATGATGCTGGCCATGATCATGCCCAGCACACCCAGGATGCCCCCAAGGGCGCCGCCAATACGCACCTCACGCCAGAGGATCTTCGCAGCGTCCCCAGCGCCAAACTCATCGAGCGCCATACCGCGAATGACCAATGCAGCCGCTTGATTACCGGTGTTTCCGCCCGAGGAGATGATCAGCGGAATGAAAAAGGTTAGCGCCAACATCGCCGAGGTGATTGAACCGTAGTGTTGCAACACGCTGACGGTGAAGCTTTGCCCGACAAACAGCAGCACCAGCCACACCGCCCGGCTGCGGAGGAAGGTCCAAAAACTCGTATCAAAATACGACCCCTCCGTGGGGGACATGGCGCCCAGTTTTTGGATGTCTTCCGCTTGCTCTTCTCTGAGTACGTGCACGACGTCGTCGACGGTGACAATCCCCAAGAGTTTGTGCGTGGAATCCACAACGGGTAGTGCCAATAGGTCGTAGCGCTGAAAAACACCCGCCACTTCCTCTTGATCCGTCTCGGCCGGAACCGAAACCACGTCGGGCTCCATGATTTCGGAGATGAGCTTAGAGGCAGGCGCTATGACCAAATCCCGCAGCGACACCACCCCCAACAAGGTGCCATTCGGATCCACCGCAAAGGCTTCGTAGATGGTTTCCTTTTCTTCTGCGGTTCGCCGCACCTGCTCAATGGCTTTTTCCACCGT
>JBBSJE010000006.1:0-67604 GCA_038257535.1 Polyangia bacterium | reverse complement strand
CGCAAACGCTGAGCGTTCTCGATTGAGAACCTCCTCGGCGCTTTGCAAATCCGTAAACCCGACAACACGCAACGAGCCGGGTTTGCGCTTCAGCACCTCCTCGAGCCTGCGGGCGAACGCGTCCAGGTACTCGTTGCGCCTCTCCTTCACTTGGGCCAGTTCCGGATCAACAATTACAAAAGATTGCGGCGGGGCCGCTGAGGCGCTTTTGGCAAGCAATGTCAGGAACAAACACAGGCCCCAAACTAAGCCGCGGCCTAAGTTGCACAACTTCATAGGCCCATTGTAATCGGCATTCGCGGGCATGCCAGGCGCCGGTGCCGTGCGCTAACGCACCTTCTTTGCGTTAGGCCCCGTCAGGCAGCAGAATTTACCTGCGCGCGCGCTTTGGCTGCGCCAATTCGTTCATCAGCGACTTCAGATCCTGGCTAGGTGCGAACGACACCGTAGCTTGCGTGGGAATCAAGAGGGGTTCACCGGTTTGTGGATTCCGCACAGTGCGCGCGTTCTTCTTGCGCTTGGTGAATGTTCCAAACCCTGGATATGTTAGCCGCGCGGGAGTTCTGCCAATGCGGGCGCGAATAAAGTAGTCACCAATTTCTAAGAAGGCGGCATCAACAATCTGCGCGACTGCCTTTTTGGTTAATCCACGCGGAATGTCCTTCCGCGCTGCCACCCTATCTATGAGCTCTGCCTTCGTCATTCCCTTTTCAAACCCCCGACGATCGCGAGGCGCCTGAGAATAGGTACGCGCCCATAGGGTGTCAACGGACAAAGCGAGGCTAAGGAACGATGTTGCGAAGTCCGCCAATTTCGTGAGTGATTTCACGTCGACGGTCTCGTTGAATCACGGAACGAGCCCTAAACAATACCTGCACTCAAGCTTGACGAACGAGCATCCCCGTCCGCCACGGCGCACTTTGTCTTCGCGGTTCGTAGGCTGGCCTACCATCCTGTGACGTTCCCAAAACCGCGTGCTCGCGTGTAACACACTTTCCCACCTGAGCCGTTTCCCTATCGCAGTTGTTTCTAGGCGGAATCAACGTTGTTTGTACGCCCCGATCACACCACCCTTGCCGCAGTGAGTGCGGGGGCTTACGCTGAACAGTATGGGCAGCGAGCCAAAGGTCACTTATGTCACGCTGTCGGCTGACAGCGAGGACGCCCGCGCGGGTTTCAATGCAGGCATTGCGCGGGTGCAGCGTGAATACGACCAGACCATGCCGTTGTTTATCAACGGCAGAGCCCGGAACACGCGGAAAACCACGGCCAGCACAAGTCCGCTAGACACCTCAGTGATCGTGGGCCACGCCAGTGACGCCGCGCCCGCAGACATGGCTGACGCGATCGCCGCCGCAGAAGCCGCCTTTCCCAGCTGGCGCCAAACGCCGTGGTCCCGACGCGCAGAGCTGCTGGGTGATGTGGCCAAGCGCATCCGCGACGAAAGATTCTATCTGTCGTCACTGATCATCGCCGAGATGGGAAAAAGCCGCACAGAGGCCTTGGGTGAGGTGGAGGAAACCGCCGATCTCATCACGTATTACAACGACCGCATGACCCTAGCGAATGGCTTCGTTCACCCCATGGACAGCCTAAGCCCACAGGATCGCAACACCAGCGTGATGCGTCCTTATGGCGTGTGGGCCGTGATCTCACCTTGGAATTTTCCTTGCGCCTTGCTAGGTGCGCCGGTGGCCGCGGCCTTGCTCACGGGCAACACGGTGGTGGCCAAGCCCTCGTCGGAAACACCCATCATCGCCGCTGCGTTGATGCGGCTGTTTCAGGCCGCAGGGTTGCCCGATGGTGTGTTGAACTTCATCACCGGCAGCGGACGCATGGTGGGCGATGCCGTTGTGAAAGATCCTCGGGTGGCAGGCGCCACCTTCACAGGGTCATACGAGGTGGGTTTTCACCAACTATTCAAGCAGTTTTCTGTGACCTACCCGCGCCCGTGCATCGTAGAAATGGGCGGCAAAAACCCCGCCTTGGTGATGGACAGCGCCGACTTGGACAAAGCGGTGGCTGGTGTTTATCGTTCCGCGTTCGGCATGAACGGCCACAAGTGCTCGGCATGCTCACGCGTGTACGTGCACGAAGCGGTGGCAGATGCGTTTGTGGAACGCTTACTCGCCAAAGTTCGCGCAACGGAGATCGGAAACCCACTTGAACGCGACGTTTTCGTGGGCTCTTTGGCCACCAAGCAAAGCCTCAACGACTATTTGACCTACAGCCAAAGCGCTCGCAACGCGGGGGCTCTGATTGAAGGCGGCGTGCAGCTGCAGGATGGCCCCTTTGCCAAAGGCCTGTTTGTGCGCCCAACGGTCATGCGAGGCCTGCCTGAAGATCACGAGCTGGTAAGGCAGGAGCTTTTTGTTCCCATGTTGCACATTCAAACCGTGCGCAGCTTTGCGGAGGCCATGCAGATGGCCAACAACACCACGTTGGGATTGACCGCAGGTTGTTTCAGCCAAAATCAAAAAGAGCTAGAAGCGTTCTTCGAGGACATTGAGGCGGGTGTAGTTTATGTGAACCGCGCCGCGGGCGCCACGACGGGCGCGTGGCCGGGCGTGCAACCGTTTGGCGGTTGGAAAGGCAGCGGATCTACGGGCAAGAACATCGGCGGGCTTTATTCGTTGAGCTGCTACTTGCGCGAGCAAAGCCGCACGGTGGTCGAGTAGGCCGCACAAGGATGTTATGGCAAACGACTACGAAGCCCTCGCCCACGCCAACATCAGCATTCGCACAGCGCTGCCTGGCCCCCTGGCAACGGCGCGCATTCAAACCGCCAAGCAACATATGTCGCCGTCGCTGATCCACGTGTACCCGCTCATGGTCGCGCGGGCGGCGGGTTGCATGGTGGAAGACGTTGACGGCAATGTGTTTCTTGATGCCCAGGCGGGGGTGGCGGCGGCGGCAACCGGGCATTGCCACGCACGGATCGTGGAGGCCATGACACAGCAAGCGCAGACCCTGGTTCACATCTGTGGAACCGACTTTTTCTATCCCGGGTACGGCGAGCTATGCCAGCGCTTGGGCGCCATCGCCGATGCGTTCGAGACCCAAACCACGGGCAAGGCCTCGGGATGGCAAAGCTTTCTTACGAATTCAGGAACCGAAGCGGTTGAAGCCGCCATGAAGCTGGCGCGCAACCACACCAAACGCTCGGCCTTCATCGCGTTTCAGGGTGGCTTTCATGGCCGCTCTTACGGGTCGTTGTCGCTAACCGCAAGCAAAGCCAAGTACCGCCGCAACTTTGGGCCGCTGTTGTCAGGCGTTTTTCACGCGCCTTACGGCGACACCGACCACATAGAAAACGTTCTGTTCAAGCGCACCGTTAGCCCCGAGGATGTGGCGGCGATTTTTGTTGAACCGGTGTTGGGCGAAGGTGGCTACATCGTGCCCGAACCCGCATTTTTGCAGCGGCTGCGCGGTTTGTGCGACAAACACGGCATCCTGCTGGTGTTCGATGAGGTGCAATCAGGCATGGGTCGCACCGGCCGCATGCTGGCCGCTGAACATTTCGGCGTGGTGCCGGATATGTTTACGCTCGCCAAAGGGTTGGCCTCGGGCATGCCGCTAGGCGCCCTGCTCGCCCGCAAGCCCATCATGACGTGGCCCGCCGGCAGCCATGGCTCCACCTGCGGTGGCAACCCCGTTTGCATCGCGAGCGCCCTCACCACGCTGGATCTGCTGCAAGAAGGCCTCACAGAGAACTCAGCTCGCATGGGGGCCGCCCTGCAAACGCAACTGAAGACGAAACTGGCCTCCTGCCCACAGGTCAAAGAGGTCCGCGGCTTGGGGTTGATGATCGGCGTTGAGTTTGAAAGCGCTTCTGAGGCGAACCGCGTGGCGCAGACTTGTTTCCAACGCGGGCTATTGGTTCTAGAATGTGGAGACAAAGCCATTCGGCTTTCACCCCCTCTCATCATCACGGAGTCCCAGGCGGCGGCGGCGGCGGATATCTTTGCGTCCGTGACGGCAAACACCGCATGAGATCCATCCGAACCCACCATCCCTCTCCCCTGCCGGCCACGAATCATCGCAGCTTTTTCACGTGGACGGCCCAGCGTGACGCGGTCCCGTTGGACATTGTGGGCGGCCAAGGCGCCAACTTTCAAACCGCCGACGGCGCCCGGTGGCTGGATTTGGGAAGCATGGTTTGGAACGCGAACTTGGGCCATGGGCACCCAGCCATGCTCCATGCCATGGTTGCGGCCGCCGAACGCTCATTGTTGGTGACGCCGGCGTCTACGTTTCCCGCCAAAGCGCTGGCGGCGGAGCGGCTGCTTGATGTGGCGCCACCAGGCATGGCCTCGGGAAAGGTGTTCATCTGTTTGTCAGGCGCCGAAGCGAATGAAAACGCCGTCAAAATCGCGCTTCAGGTCACCGGGCGCAAAAAGGTCATCTACCGCGATCGTAGCTATCACGGCGCGACTTTGGGCATGCTGGCGCTCTCCGGAGACCCGCGAAAACAGGGGTTCGAGACGGGCATGTCGATGGGTGTGCCCTGGCAAGATCCCTACGTGGGCGGCCCGTGTGAGGGCGATCTGGAGTCTGTGATCCAGGCAGAAGGCCCCGACACTATCGCCGCCGTGCTGCTGGAAGGCGTGGTGGGGGCCAATGGCGTGTTTCCGCCCCCGTTTTCTTATTACCGTCACATCCGCCAAGTCTGCGATCGCCACGGCATCTTGTTCATTGCCGATGAGGTGCTTTCCGGCTTTGGGCGCACCGGCCGCTGGTTTGCCGTGGATCATGACGGCGCGTCGCCCGACCTTTTGACCTGCGGCAAAGGCTTAACCGCTGGTTACGCGCCCGGCGGCGCTGTGATTGCCAGCGGGCGGGTGGCACGCCACTTCGATGACAATCCCTTGCGTTGTGGCCTTACCAGCTACGCGCATCCCCTCACCTGCGCGGCGATTGCAGCGGCGATCAATGTCTACAAAATGGAATCGCTGGTGCCGCGTGCAGCCCGCTTGGGCGAATGGTTGAAGCGCCGCATGCCTTTGTGGACCCGCAAGCGGCCATTTGTGCGCGAGGTTCGAGGTTTGGGGTTGTTGTGGGCCATCGAACTGGATGAACCCAAGGCCACCACGCCCGCCACCCCCGCACGCATGAAAACCTTGGCGGACCTGCTGCGCCAAATGCGGTTGCACCTGCACAAACGCGACAACCTCGTGTTTTTGGCGCCGCCGCTGGTAATCTCAGAGGACGAGCTTGAAGACGGCATAGAACGGCTGGGCAGCGCGCTTGATGAAGTTTGGTCGCGTTGATGCAGCCGCAACAACACACACCATGACAGGCTTACCCAGCAAAGTTGTGCCCCACGCGCAAGCGGCGCTAGAGGGTCTTCAAGACGGAATGCGCATCATGGCCGGCGGATTTGGCCTGTGCGGCAATGCCGAGCATTGCATAGCCGAGATCGCGCGCCGAAATCCAAAACAGCTCACAATCATTAGCAACAACTGCGGCAACCAAGGGTTGGGCTTGGCCGTGCTGTTGCAACAACGCCAGGTGCGCAAGGTGATCTGCAGCTTTATCGGTGGCAACCCCGATCTGGAAGCCCAGTATCTCGCAGGCGAGGTGGAGGTGGAGCTGAACCCGCAAGGCACGCTGGCCGAGCGCATTCGCGCGGGGGGCGCGGGCCTGGGCGGCTTTTTCACACCCACAGGCGTGGGAACCGTGGTGGCACAGGGCAAAGAGGTGCGGGAAATTGACGGCCGCCTTTACGTTCTAGAAGCACCTTTGCGCGCCGACTTTGCGATCGTGCGGGCGGCGGTGGGCGATCCCGATGGCAACCTGCGATTTTATCGAACCGCGCGCAACTTCAATCCGCTTGTAGCCACCGCCGCCACGATCACTGTGGCGGAAGTGGACGAGCTGGTGGAGCGCGGGGCTTTGGATCCCGACGACGTGCACTTGCCAGGTTTGTACGTGAAGCGGATATTCGAGGCACGCGATAACGCGAATGTGATTGAACACAAAACCACACGTCCCCGCCCCACAGGAACAGGAGAAAAAGCGTGAGCTGGTCGCGCGACGACATGGTGGCGCGCGCCGCGCAGGAACTGTGCACGGGTCAGATTGTGAACCTGGGCATTGGGTTGCCCACGTTGGTGGCCAACTGCGTGCCAGCCGCCGTGGCGGTGGTGTTGCATTCGGAAAACGGGCTTTTGGGCATGGGCCCATTTCCTTATGAAGACGAGATCGATCCGCGTGTGATCAACGCCGGAAAGCAAACCGTAACCGTGTTGCCCGGTGGCAGCGTGTTCGATTCGGCGCAATCGTTCGCCATGATTCGCGGCGGTCACGTTGACCTTGCCATCTTGGGCGGGCTTGAGGTGAGTGTGGCGGGCGACTTGGCCAATTGGGCGGTGCCCGGCAAGATGGTCACGGGCATGGGCGGCGCCATGGATCTGGCCGCGGGCGCGCAACGTGTGGTGGTTTTGCAAACCCACACAGCCAAAGATGGCGCGCCCAAACTGGTGAAGGCCCTAGATCTGCCTGCCACAGCCATGGGGTGCGTGGACCGCGTGATCACCGATCTGGGTGTGTTCGACCCGCAAGGCGATCACTTTTTGTGCATTGAACTTGCTCCCGAGGTGTCGCGCGCGCAGGCGCAAGCCGCCACAGGGGCGCCGCTCAGCTTTGCTGCATGATCAGGTGATCAGTTGCCGGTGACGGTAAGAACGAACTGCTGCCCACCGCGCTGAACGATCAAACGTCCCCAACCACCTTGCAGCAACACCTGCTCTAGCCGTTTGAGCAAAGGGACTGTCACGGGGGTGCGGTCAATCGCCAGGATGATGTCGTCACGGCGCAACTCGCCGCTTATGAAGCCAGACGGATCCACATCCACAACGCGAACGCCCTGCCCACTTCGCAGGCCCAGCGCTTTGGCTTCATCGGCCGTTAACGGCACCACGCGCAGGCTCAACACCAGTTCGCCCGCTGCGGTTTCATCCAAAACAGCCTCTGTTTCGAATCGCTGTCCGCCGCGGATGAAGACAATCTTTGTTTTGGTGCCGGGTTCGATTTGCGCAATCACCTGCGCAAGCTGGTTGCGGCGATCGATGGAGATCCCGTTAATCTCCACAATGATGTCCTCGTTCTGCAAGCCCGCGCGCGCGGCGGCTGAATTTTCAGCCACGGAGGTCACGAACGCGCCCGAGGTTTGTTCCACCTTGAGCTTGGCGGCAAGGTCGGGCGACAAGTCGGTGTTGGACACGCCCAGGTAGCCGCGTGCCACGCGTCCCGAGCGCTGCAGCTGCGACGCCACCCGCTGGGCCAAATTGATCGGAATCGCGAAACCCACGTTCATGGCCACCGCAGGATTCAAAATTGCCGAGTTCACTCCAATCACTTGGCCTTTGAAGTTGAACAGCGGACCGCCCGAATTGCCCTGGTTGATGGCGGCATCGGTTTGGATGAAATCTTGATAGCGGGCTTCAATGTCCCCCAACCGCGTGCCCAAGGAGCGATTCTTGGCGCTGACGATGCCCATGGTGACGGTTTGGCCAAGACCCAAGGGGTTGCCAATGGCCAGGGCGTAGTCACCCACAGCCACTTGCTCGGAATCGCCCAACACCGCGGGCTTCAAATCGGTGGGCGGCTTGTCAATCCTCACCACAGCCACATCCGTGCTTGGGTCGTTGCCCAACACCTTGGCCGAAAAGCTGCGTTCGTCGTCCAGAATCACAACCACTTCGTCAGCGCCCGCCACCACATGGTTGTTGGTCAAAATGGTGCCCTGGGCGTCGATGACAAACCCAGAACCGAGGCCAGTTTGTGTTTCGCGTCGCTCGGGTGCCGCGGATCCACCGCCCAACCGCTCGCGCAGGAATTGAGTGAATGGATCTTCGCGCACCACGCGCCGAATGGTCTTCGAGGTGTGAATGGACACCACCGAGCCCTTCACCCGGTTCACAAGCGGCGCCACCGACCCTTGTAGGTCTAAGGGTGTGGGGTCAGCGCCGGGTGGCTCAATGCTGGCCGGCGCAGGCACAGCTCTAGGCGTGGCAACAGTAGGCGCAGCGTCCCGTGGGGGCATCTGCGCGGTCGCGCGGCCGGCGAAGAAAGCCCCGGCCACCAAACCGATCCAAAGGACTGCGTTTGCGACCTTGCCCAACGACATCGGTGAGCCTGTTCGCGGCTAACCGCGGTATACGATGATTCCCCGTGTGGGATCGTAAGGGGTCAAAGCCACGGTGACTTTGTCGCCCAAAACGACGCGAATGCGGTGTTTGCGCAGTTTGCCACCCAGGTGCGCAAGCACTTGGTGACCCGTTTCCAGTTCGATCCGGAAACTGCCCGCAGGCAACACTTCGATCACACGTCCTTGAAACTCAATATGCTCTTCGCGGGCCATTTAGGGGTGTGAAACGTACAGCCTGGTGCGGCTGCGGTCAACACCTCAAGTCAAAACCCGACGGCCACCACCAATCACAGGTGCGGACCCAGCGGCGTCGCGGTGACCGCTCGCGCCACGCAAACGCAGGTTTTACAGCGAGAATTCGGCCACGACAGGTGCGTGGTCCGAAGGCAGTTTACCTTTGCGTGCTTCGCGGTCGATGCGAATGTCCTTGCAAACCGCCGCCAACGACGGCGTGCACAGCATGTAGTCGATGCGGAGGCCTCGGTTTTTGGGAAAGCCCAACATGCGATAGTCCCACCAGGAGTAAAGGCCGGGCTCGGGATGATGGCGGCGGAACACATCTTCAACGCCCCACGCCTGGATGTGGGCCAAGGCGGCCCTCTCGTCGGGGTGGCACAAGACCTGCCCTTTCCAGGCGGCGGGATCGTGAACGTCGCGGTCTTCCGGGGCAATGTTGTAGTCACCACACAGAGCCATTGGCGCAGCGGGATCGGCGTGCTGGTCAAGCCACTGTCGGCACCGGCTTAACCAGCCCAGCTTGTAAACAAACTTGTCGCTGCCCACGGATTGCCCGTTGGGGACATAAACGCTGGCCACCCTAAGTCCCGCCACGTTGGCCACAATGAAACGCGCCGCCGCATCGTCGTCGCCGAACCCACGGCCTACCTGCGTGAGAGGCAAGCGTGAAAGCAGAGCCACCCCATTGTACGAACGCTGACCGTAGTGCTCGATTTGGTATCCAAGGGCCGAAAACGCCTCGCTGGGAAAGTCTTTGTCTTCGACTTTGGTCTCCTGCAGGCAAAGGACATCTGGCGCATTCGTTTGTACCCATTGCAAAACCCGATCTAAGCGCGCCCGCACCGAATTGATGTTCCACGAGGCCAGTTTCATGGCCCAGCGTATACCAAAGATGGGCGCGAACGAGAACGTCCTTGAGGAGGGTGTGGAGACGCGCGCGAGGCCGGCTTCTAAGACCCGGCGGCGGTGCAACCGTGACCGCCGACGCGCCCCCTTGCCTTGGTTGCGGCTTCCTGCCATTGTGCATTTCCCGTGAAGATATTCGTGGCCAGCGATCACGCAGGGTTTCACCTCAGGCAGCGCGTGCTGCAGCATTTGCGCAGCCAAAACCACGAGATTGTGGATATGGGCCCGCCCACCGCCGATCGTAGCGACTATCCCGACTACGCCGCCCCCGTGGGCCGCCAAGTGCGCGACAACCCAGGGACACTGGGGGTTTTGGTGTGCGGCTCAGGGCTGGGCATGTGCATCGCCGCCAACAAAGTGCGGGGGGTGCGTGCGGCTGACGGCTTCAGCATCGAAGCCGCCCGATTGGCGCGTGGCCACAATGACGCGAATGTTATCTGCTTGGGGGAGCGCCTCATCGCCCCTGACAACGCCGTGGCGATCGTTGATGCGTTTGTGAACGCCCGCTTCGAGGGTGGCCGCCACCTTGAGCGAATTAGGAAAATCAAAGAGCTTGAGCAAGCCGAAGCGCAAGCCGATGGGAAGCCCGCGCGCGAAACGCCGTAACAAGGTATCGTAAGCGTTCGTTCAAGCCCCCTAAGAAGGAGTCCTCCGTGACGGTTCTGGCTGGAGACATTGGCGGCACAACCAGCCGCTTGGCGTTGTTGCGAGACAACGAAATATTCTTCGAGAAGGCATACCCCTCTGCCGATCACGCGTCACTGGACGCGGTGGTTGAGAAATTCCTTCACGATGTGCGCAAGGCTTTGGGCCCCGACGCGCAGCCGAAGCGCGCCTGCTTTGGTGTGCCCGGACCGGTTGAAAACAACACCTGCCGCGTCACCAACCTGCCTTGGTTCGTGGACGGCAAGAAGATCGAATCCAAAACCAAAATCGACAAGGTCGCGCTCCTGAACGACTTTCAAGCCGCGGCCTTGGGCGTCACGGTGATAGGGCAAGATCATCTGCACGGCATAGGTGGTGGCAGCCGCAACCCCACCGGCCCCATCGTGGTCA
Source organism: Polyangia bacterium (assembly GCA_038257535.1). Taxonomy (GTDB): domain Bacteria; phylum Myxococcota_A; class Polyangia; order Fen-1088; family Fen-1088; genus JAGTJU01. The sequence continues at coordinate 57,253 of JBBSJE010000006.1, read as the reverse complement.
TGGGTGCGGGCACAGGTTTGGGCGAAGGCTTTTTGTTCTGGTCGCCCGCTGACAACCGCTACCAGGTGATCGCCTCTGAAGGTGGCCACGTGGATTTCACGCCGCGTTCGGCCCTCGAAACGGGGTTGATGACTTATATGGCGGGCCGCTATGGTCGCGTGTCTTACGAACGGGTTCTGTCCGCACAGGGGCTGGCCGATGTCTTTGGTTTTCTCACCAGCGAGGCCGCCTTGCGACCCCTGGTTGCGGAAGAGACCAAGGGGCAAATGGTGGTTGAGGATCCTGCCGCTGTCATCGCCAGGCAAGCGATTGAGGGCACCGATCCCATATGCGTGATGGCCATCAACCTCTTCTGTTCCATTTTGGGCGGTCTGGCCGGCAATTTGGCGCTGACCTTTCTGGCCACCGGGGGTGTGTTCATCGCGGGCGGCATCGCCCCGCGCATCATTCCCATCATGACCAACGGCGTTTACCGCCAGGCGTTTGAGGCCAAGGGACGTTTTCAACCGTTGGTGGCGAAGATTCCCTGTTTCGTTGTGACGCATCCGGCGGTGGGTTTGCTGGGCGCCGCTTCGGTCGCCGCCCGCCTGTAGCTTCGACTTCGTAACAAGCTTAGAGCTTAGGCGCCGGTTTACGGCCATTTTGCGCGTACGAAACCTGCCGGAGACATAGCCCTTCTATGGTGAAGGGGATGTCTTCCGCGCACGCGACGACGGTGGTGTTGGCCGGCTTGGCCAAAGTCATGCCTGCGTCTACCCTGCGACGGCCGTCGGTGGATTTTCTCATGCGGCCCGCGCCGTCCCCCGCCGACATCCTTCGCGACATTCCACTGCTGCCCCGAGTCAGGGTTTCACTTGAGCGGGCCATGCTTCACGAACCACCTGAGGGCGACTGGACCGTGGGGCGACTGCTTGCCATTCCAGGCTTCAGTCTGCGCACGCTGCATGACGCGGTGGAGGCGGCGTCGCAGCTGCGGCAAGCGGCGCTGCACCCCCCGCATTCACCCACAACGCTTGAGGACGAATTGGCACCGCTGCTGGCAGCCCGCCCTCGGCTTTGGCCGCGGCCCCCCACCCCGCTGCTGGAACAAGCCATCGCCTTGATAGGACAATTGGCACCCGCCTCCGAAGCGGCCATCTTGGCCAGTTTCGTTAAGAGCGGTCTGGCGCGCGGCGAGGTGACATTGGCCCAAATCGAACGCGCCAGCCGCTTTGTGGAAGCGCCCATTCCCTACGCCATCTTGCGCCGGGGCGATTTGTGTTTGGTGATACCCAACTCGGACCTGGCGCTGACACAGAGGGTTTATGGCCTGGCGGTCAGGACCGTAGTTTCCTGGGGCTTGGCGCGCGTGGGCCACTTGGCTGAACAAGCCGGCACGGAACGCACCGGTTTCGTAACGGCGGTGGTTAAGGCTCGCCCCTCGTTTCGTTGGCTGGCGGAAAGCAGCGGCTGGTTCTGGTTCGAAAGCAAGGACGCGCGCCTGGTGCACAGCATAGAAAAGGTTTTGGCCGTGTCCTCACGAATCTCGGCGGCCACTTTATCGCGAGCGGTTTTCCAACGTCGCCCCTCGGAGTTCGTGCCGCCTTTGTCGGTCCTCGAGGCTTTGTGTCGCCAGGTGCCCCACTTTGCTTGGGATTCCACCGGCCACGTGCAGCTGGCGTGTCCCGAACCCCTGCTGCTTTCAGACGAAGATCGCGGCCTCATCGATCTGTTTCGCGCCCGGGGCCCACGCATCGAGGCCCAACAATGCCAAAGCCTGGCGCAAACAGTGGGGCTCACCGCCGATCGCTTGCTGCGGCGCTTGGCCGTGGCGTTGTTTGTAATCGAACAGCCGCCCGGCGTGTTCCAACTGGTTTCGGAAGAGCAGCCCGAGGCCGCCACCGCCTAAGGATTTCCCTCGCATGCCCAGGCGGACGGGAACGCTGCTACCCTGCATGGCGTGTTGCCCGTCATTGACACCCATTGTCATCTTGATTTTAAAGACTTTGCCGATGAGCTGCCCCTGGTGCTGCAGCGGGCGCGCGACGCTGGGGTCAAAGCGTTCGTGTGCATTGGCGCCGGCAGCGACACCGAATCGGCGCGCGGCGCGGTGGCTCTGTCCGAAGCCGAAGCGGATGTATGGGCGGCTGTGGGCGTGCATCCCCACGACGCTATTGGCATGTCTGAAACCGACTGGACGGAGCTTGAAGCGCTGGGGCAACGCCCCCGGGTGGTGGCGATTGGCGAGACTGGGCTCGACTACTACTACGACCATTCCCCGCGGGACGTGCAGCAGGTGGCATTTCGGCGCTTTATCGCCCTGGCGCACAAGTTGCGGCGCCCCATCGTGTCGCACATCCGCGACGCCCACGAAGACGCCAAACGCATTCTGACGGAAGAAAACGCGCAAGACGCGGGTGGCGTTATCCACTGTTTCACCGGCGACGCCAACGACGCCCGGGCTTACCTCGATTTGGGGCAAATGCTTTCGTTTTCGGGAATCCTCACCTTCAAGAATGCCGAGCCCATTCGCGAAGCTGCCCGCTTCGCACCCCTCGATCGCATCTTGGTGGAAACCGATGCCCCCTACCTGGCCCCCATTCCTTATCGGGGCAAGCGCAATGAGCCCGCCTACGTTGTGGAAACGCTGAAGCGCTTGGCCGAGATCAAGGGCGTGGATGTTGCCACCGCGGCCCGCGTGACCAGTGAAAACGCGCAACGCTTGTTCGGTTTTGCGCCTGAAATGGGGGTTCCTTAGAATTTGATTTGACCGCCATCGTCCGCCGACTCCATACTTTAAAAATCCCTAGGGAGGCACGTAGGGACCACGTTTTTAGGGCACACATCGCATGGCTGGGAACACACGCAGCACGGGGGCGGCCAAAGAAGGCTTCGACGCAGGCGTTTCAGAGCAATCGATTCGCAAAGCGCTCGATTATGCGCGCCGGTTGCGGGCACGCTCAGATGGCGACCTACTGGACAATGAGCCTGAAGCTGCGGAAGAGCCCGTGACGTTGGATCGCGCGCTGTCGGAACTGCCCCGCATGCTGCAACCCCGTCGCACGGGCATGTACCGCGTGCCCTCGCAGACGCCCCCGAAACCCGAGGAGTAGTGCGGGCTCGCGGGTACGGTGTCAGATGGCGACGGCCGCCATCAGGCTTCGCTTGGGCTTCGATCGCCCTTCGGTACGGCTTGGGCAAATCGCTCAGCGAACGACTCACCTGATACGGCGGCCCCAAGGTCCAGCTCGAAGTCGGGCGTGGCTTTGGGGGCCAGTTTGGCAAGCCACTCCGTCACCTCGCGCGCGGAAAGTCCCGCCTCAGCCAGCTGCTCCTTGGAAACCGCACCTTCGCGAGCCGCGATGCCATCCCCCTCGGGATGAACGAGCTTCCGCAGCACCTCTAGTTCCATGCGTGACATAGCGCTGCCGCACACGTCGTAGTCGATCCAGGCTTCGTAAGACAGGGGCGCCACGCGTTTGAGCATGCCCGCCATCACGCGTCCGTATTGCTGAATTTCCCACTGCGCATGTTCATCCACGCGCAGGGTTAAAAAGTGCAGCAAGTTGTGCAGATCGATTTTCCAGTACCACTGCGTGTACGTGGACAGCGGCAGATCGATGCGCGCCAGCTCACGGGCCACATCGTGTTCCGTGAGCCATTCGTACGTTGAGGTGGCGTCGCGACGAATGCCGCCCCAACGCCGAGAGGCCTCAGCGTACAAACCAGCTTCAACCGGTTGGCCGCTGCGGCCCTGGTTGTTGGCGCGGCTTTGCGTTTGGAGCTGGTTGGCCTCAGGAGAATAAAACAATGTGGGCACCAAGCTGTAGCGGCCCGAGTATTCATTCACATTCGCGGTGCGGTGGCGAATCCATTGGCGGGCAATGAATATGGGCATGCAGCAGTGAAACTTCAATTCAACCATTTCACTGGGGGTTGTGTGTTTGTGCCGGCGCAGATAGCGAATCAAACCGCGGGTTAAGTTCTTTTTGCGCGTGCCGTAGCCGTAGCTAACGCGCGCGGCGCGTTCGATGTCTTCGTCTGTGCCCATGTAATCAACAAGGGAAACGAAGCCGTGATCCAACACGGGGAAATACAAACCCAGGATCTCTTCTGCCCCTGGACTCTCAGGTCGTTTGCTCATCGCCCAACTTCTCCCAGTTTCTTCCGTGTCACGAACGTGTGGTTGTTTCTACAAACTGGCCCATTTGCCGAAACTTGTTGTAGCGCTCGTCCTTGAGCTCGTGGGGGCTTAGCTTGCGAAGCTCTTGCAGACTCTGCGCGAAGGCAACGCTTAAATGCTCGGCCGTTACATCCCAATCGCGGTGAGCGCCACCGCGCGCTTCCGACACCACCTCGTCGATGATGCCCAGACGCTTCAAATCATTCGCCGTAATCTTCATGACCTCGGCGGCCAGGCGCTTTTGCGTGTCGTCTCGCCACAGAATGGAAGCGCAGCCCTCAGGCGAGATCACCGAATATACCGAGTTTTCCAGCATGAAAATGCGATCGGCCACGCCCAGTGCCAAAGCACCGCCCGATCCGCCTTCTCCGATCACCGCGCACAAGATGGGCACCGGCAAGCCCGCCATCACTTCCAAATTTTTGGCGATCGCCTCGGCTTGCCCACGTTCTTCGGCATCGATGCCTGGATAAGCGCCGGAGGTGTCCACGAAACAAATGATGGGGCGGCCGAAGCGCGCCGCCAATTCCATCAAGCGCAAGGCTTTGCGGTATCCCTCGGGCTTGGGCATACCAAAATTGCGGCGTACGTTTTCTTTGGTTGTGCGGCCTTTTTGGTGCCCCACAACCAAAACCGACTCGCCCTGAAAATGTGCAAACCCCGCGACGATGGCTGGGTCGTCGCCAAACCGACGATCGCCATGCAGTTCGGTAAAATCCGTGAACATGCGGCTGATGTAGTCGAGGGAATACGGCCGGCTGGGGTGCCGCGACAGCAGCACGCGCTGCCAAGGGGTCAGATCGTCGAAAATCTTGCGCTGAAGCGTCTCAACGCGCTTTTGCAGCGCTTTGATTTCGTCTTGCAGATCGATCGATCCACCGGCGGTGAGCTGCTGCAGCTCATCGATGCGCTTTTCAAGTTCGACGATCGGGCGCTCGAATTCTAGCGTGGGCCCTTCCGTTGGCTGTTCGGTCTTCGTCTCCATGCGGGCGACGGGAGATACTGGGGCCCTTCGGCCGTAATGACAAGGGGCGAATGTTCGTCTTTCGCATCGCCGCGCCGCTCCTGGCAAGGCCAAAGACGGCCAAAGACCGCCAAAGCCCGCCAAGCCCGCTAACTTGGCCCCAGGCTTAACCATGCACGCGTCTGCGCCGTCACCAGCTCGAAATCTGGGCTGTCAGATATTATGAAATCGGGCGTTTCTCCGCGAAACCAAGTTCGCTGACGTCGCGCGTAGGCAGCGGTGTTCTTCTTGATTTCCGCAACGGCTTCCTCGAGCGGCCAAACGCCATCCAGATGTTGGCCAAGCTCCTTGTAGCCCAGCCCCTGCAGCGCCCGAGCGTGCGCATAGCCCCCGGTCCGCAGACCGCGCACTTCGTCTAGAAAACCCGCCGCCATCATCGCGTCCACGCGCCTGTCGATCAGCGCGCGCAACGCCGGCAACGGACGATCGAAAACAATGCGGTGGCAGCTTAAGGGCGCCACCGGTTGCGCACGCTGCCAGTGAACGGTGATGGGAATCCCTGTTTGTTCCCACACCTCAAGCGCCCGGCTTGTGCGCACCAGATCCGTGGGCGAGATCTTCGCGGCCGCCTGGGGGTCAATGTCGGCTAAGCGGGCGTGCAGTGCCGGCGCGCCGCTCGCTTCAGCCTCGGCTTTGTGGCGCGCGCGAATCTCGGGGCTGGCCGCGGGCGCCTCGAACAAGCCTTGTGTGAGGGCCCGAAAGTACAACCCTGTGCCACCCACGATCACAGGGAAACGACCCCGGCTTGAGATCTCGTCGACGATTTGCTGCGCCCGCCTCGCCCACGCGCCGGCATGAAAATTCTCATCGGGATTGGCCACGTCCAGCAAATGGTGCGGCACCAGGGACTGGTCATCGGCCGTGGGTTTACCCGTGCCAATGTCGAGACCTCGGTACACTTGCATGGAATCGCAACAGATGATTTCGCCGCCCAGCTGTTGGGCGAGTGCCAATCCCAAGTCGCTTTTTCCCGAGGCCGTGGGTCCTAACACCGCGACCACCTGCGGCCGCTTTCGCTCAGCTTCGAGGGCGCTCATATGCGGCCAAATTGTCGTTCGATGTCGCTCAGGCTCATGCGGATCAACACGGGCCGGCCGTGCGGGCAATGCGAACGCCAATCAACGCCGTCAAGCTGTTGCAGCAGGCCCTGCACACGCGGCGGATCTAGACCATCGCCGGCGCGCACGGCGCTGTGACAAGCCATGGTGGCAAGCACCTTGTCAGCGTGGGCGCCTACAAGCTCGGGCGCCTGGTCTTCCGCCAAGCGCGCCAGCACATCCAGAACCAGGGGTTTGGGATCCGCTTTGACAAGCAGCTCGGGCACCGCGCGCACCAGCAGCGTTTGCGCACCAAACGCGCCCACATCAAACCCCAAACGTTCGAGCGCGGACCCCGCCACAGCCAGGCTGGCCATCGCCGCGTCATCCACTTCAATTGGGATGGGGAATAGCAATCGCTGTTGGGCCACTCGGCGCTCATGAAACCCGCTGCGCAGCTTCTCAAACATCACGCGTTCGTGCGCTGCGTGTTGATCCACAAGCACCAAACCGCCGTCGTGCGCTTCAAGCAGCAAGAATGTGTTCGACAGCGCGCCTATGTAGCGCAACGGCGACAGCGCCCCACTGTCCGCCGCCGCGCCATACGCAACAGCAGGTGCGGAGGGAATTGGATTGGGTTCTGCGGCCGCTGTTGCCACGAGCAACGCCGCGGCAGGAACCATAGGAGCGCTGACAGGAGCGCTGTGCCCAGGAAACACGTTGTCGAAATTCAAGGTTTGCAAGCTCTGCGGTGAGGTGCCACCGTGGCTCGCGGAACGGGCGCTTGACGGCGCAGCCATCCCGGCCTTGGACAAACTGCCAGGAGGCAAGCTGTAGGCCCGTGGCCCTTGCGTTTGCATCCAAGGTGCACGCGCCAAAGCCGAGCTCAGCACATGCCGAACCGCCGCATAAACGGGCTGCGGTTGCGCAAACCGCACCTCCAGTTTTTGCGGGTGCACATTCACATCCAGATCGTCACCGGGCACGTCTAGGAACAAGGCCGCCAACGGATAGCGCCCTTTTTCCATGGTCTCGCCGTAACCCATACACACCGCCTGCAACAACGAGCGGTCGCGCACAAAGCGGCGCCCCACGAACAAAAACGTGTTGCGTGCCGTTGTGGAAGCGCAATCGGGGGCGGCCAAAAACGCCTGAACACAAACGCCGTTTTCATCGCCCACGGCCTCATGCAACACACCCGCACCGCGACGTGACATGGCGGCGCGCACACGTTCAGACAAATCGCGATGCGGCGGCAAATCCATCGCCACGCGACCATTGCTGCGCAGGCGGAAATGCACATCGGGGTTGGCCACCGCCAAGCGCAACAAGGCCTCGGACACGTTGCTGGTTTCCGTGGCTTCGGTTTTCTGAAACTTCAAGCGCGCGGGCGTGTTGAAAAACAGATCACGCACTTCAATCTGCGTGCCTTGCGGCATTCCCACAGCGCGCGCTTCCATTTCGCGTCCTGCCTCCACGCGCAGGAGAAAGCCCTCATCGGCGTCTGCGGGGCGGCTTTGCAGCATCAAGCGAGACACCGACGCGATTGAAGGCAGCGCCTCGCCGCGAAAGCCAAATGTCTGCACACCCCACAGGTCATCGGCGCAGCGAATTTTGGAAGTGGCGTGACGTTCCAAGGCCAAGCGCAGATCTTGTGGGCTCATGCCACAGCCGTCATCAACAATGCGGATGGCGGTGCGACCACCGGCGGTGATCTCCACATCGATGCGGCGCGCGCCCGCATCGATGCTGTTTTCGCACAGCTCTTTGACCACGGAGGCGGCGCGCTCTACCACCTCCCCCGCGGCGATTTGATCGATCAACTGCGGCGGCAGGCGGATAATGCGCGGGGAGGTAGACGCGTCCGTCATGCAGGCGGCAAATTAGCAGAAACCGGGCCTTTAGAAACGTCAAAGCCCGCGTTGCCGCGGGCCTTGAAGCCAAACCGTAAGCGCTTGTGCTTACTTTGTTGACTACTTCTTTTTGGCGGGCGCGCCCTTCTTGGACGCCTTCATCGGGTTCTTCGACTCGGTTTCCTTGACCGGGACCTTCACCGCTTGACGAACAACGTTCTTGGCGCTGCCCTTCACCACCACGAGTCCGTTGGCGGCGCCAGGCACAGAGCCCTTCACGATCACCACATTCTCTTCCTCAAGCACCTTGACGATAACAAGGTTGGAGGTGGTGCAGGTCTTGTTGCCCATGCGACCCGACATGCGCTTGCCCTTGTGCACGCGGCCTGGGGTCAAACGACAACCAATCGAACCACCGTGGCGGTAAAACTCGTGCACACCGTGGGTGGAGCGAAAGCCCGCCATGTGGTGCAACTTCATAACACCCTGGTAGCCTTTGCCCTTGCTGGTAGCGGTGATGTCAACCACGTCGCCAGCTTTGAACACATCCTTGGCTCCCAGCACGCTGCCTACGGCGTACTTGGCGGCGTCAGCGTCGCTCAACCGAACCTCTTTGACCGTGCGGGGTAGGCTTTCCACCTTGGACCCTTCGCCGGCTTTGGTTTGGATGGCTTTGAGCTGGCCCTGCTCGGGGCGGTTCAGCAGGCGGTCGGGCTTAGCGCCCAATCCCAGGGCGATGGCCGAATAGCCATGCTTTTCCTTGCTGCGCACGTCGGTAACAACGCACGGACCCAGTTCAAGAACCGTACAACCCAAGGCTGTACCGTCATCCCAGAACATCTGGGTCATTCCAACTTTGCGGCCTAGCAGGCCCATCTTCAGCGACATGGCTCAGGAATCTCCGGAAACGAAATGCAAAAGTGCCGCAAGGGCAACCAAGGGCGGCAAGTTATAGTCGTGCGGTGAATGCACGTCAAGGTTGTTGGTGGGCGATTTTTGCTTGCAACCCCTTGATTCGCATCGCCTTACGGAGCGACCGGGGCTTCGTCAAGCAACAGGCGGTCAAAAGCGGGGGTTTCGCCGCTGCGTAGGGGCGCCACGAGCACTTCGATTTCCCGGTCCAAGGGTCCCATGGGCCCATTCTTCTCGGCCTCTTGCGTTGTGGCCGGCTTGAAGACCAGGTTTAGCAACGCCTCCACCGGGGCGTCGCGTCCCGCCGGGCGGGGAATGTGAAGCGCAAAGGCGGCCTCCGAAAGGCAGGTTTCGATTGCGGGCCGCTGCAACGTTGACGACACCACTTGGGCCTCCAACACCTCGCCGCGTTCCAGTTGCAAGCGCAATCGCACCCGTCCTGCCAGGTCGCGATCCCCAAGAGTTTGGCCGCTGCGGTTGAGGTAACAAGCCCGGGCACGCGGCAGGTAGGCCAACGCCAGTGCGTTCCTCAGCACTGAACGTTCAAGTTCCCCGCCGGCTGGCAGTGGCGCGTCCCCCGCCGCCAAGGGCACCACAAACGCGCGTTGGCCAGGCACCAACGGGTTCGCAAGGACTGGCACCGGATCCGACGCGGGCCAAGGCGCGGCAGCGTTTAATTTTGCGATGGGCAGCCTACGGCTGATGCCGCCTGCCACCAGCTCAAGCCGCGAGGGGCGACGGGCACCCGGCGCAACCCAATGTCCGGTCCCCCGCCCAGGCGGCACGGGGCCCGCCATCGCGGGGCCCCCAGGCTGCGCCCGCACCGAGAACCAATCTCCGCCGGACAAAACCTCGGCCACCAAAGCCGTGGCGGCGGCGGTTACACCCGGCGGCTGTAGCGTTCGGAACACGCCAACCTGCTGAGCAGCAAGTTGCAAAAACAAGCGCTGCGCCTCGGCCGAAGGGGTCTCCTCAGCTTCGGGACGCAGCAGCACGGCGGCCAAAGCCGCCCAGGGAGGTGCCTGCGGGGCCACCAAGGGTTTCGACTCTGGCAGCGAGCCATCCGACACAACAACCAACCAGGCGGATGCGGGCCCCGGGAGCCGCTCGGTCTCAGCCGAGTCCCACCGCAGCATCGTTGCGGCCGTGGCCAGCGCGGTGGTGAGCGCGCTGCCGTTTTGCAACGACCCTGGCACCAAGGCGTCATCAAGCTGCGCCAGGCTCTCTGAGGTTATTAACCGGAACACCGGAAACAGGGGCCACGCTTTGCGATGGAACAGCACCGCGTTCCATCGGGTGCCGGTGGGCAGGGTCTCCAAAATGGCCCGCACAAAATCTCGCTGCAAGGCGAGCCCGACAGCGCCCACGCTGCGGGACATGTCGATGGCAAACACGACCTCGCGCGGAGGGGCCAAGGAAGGTGACGTGGCCGCGCGGCAAAGCGCCCACCATTCGGCGGCGGGCAATGCGGTTTTCTTCGCGCGAAATCGCAGCCCCATCGCGCTGGCGCTTTGCTCCCCCGTGCGGCGCCCGCTTGCTACGCGCACGCGCAGGTCCCACGCCGCCTGCGCTGGCGCCCGCCCTTTCGCGGTTCGCAGTTTCGGATCGAGCATGACCGATTCACCTGCCACCTCCACAGCCACCACGCGGACGGCGGTGGGCATTCTCACTCGCACGTCAACCTCGTACGCAACGGGAGATAGATCAACGGCTCCCGGAAACGACAGCGTCCATTGACCCGCATCGCATGTCATGGGCAGGGCAAAGCGGTAGCGAAGGCGCACGCGCTGTTGGTCACCCAACCCCTGCACGATGACGCGATGGCGGGCAGCCGGATCCCAGGGGGCCTTAAGCGCCAACGCGGAAATTGGCGCATTTTCATCGGCCGTCTCGGCCACCCAAGGGCTCTCGCCCGCTGAATCCACCACATCAACGGCAAAACCCACCGCAGAGGTGGGCAGCGCCACATCGAACACGGCAAGCTGCGATCGAGACCTCGGCGCCATGTCGCCAACAAAAAAACTTCGCTCGACGGTAACGAACGCAAACGGGCCCTCGATGCGCACCTGAACGCGCGGCTCGGCTTCGGGCTTAGCCGCAAAGCTGCCGGAATTCATGGCTCCCAGCAAAGCGGTTGTAAGGCCCAACACGACGAAAAAACGTGCTGGCACGGCAACAAGATAGCATCAACCGCCCCCCCCATGTGATCCTGTTAGGCGTCATTTCCACACATGTGTTCGCGGTGGCTTGCCAGCGCGTGTTTCATCGGATAAAGACGCGCCGGTCTTTGGGGTTAACTCTTTACGTTCGGTTGATGGGCATATGAGCATCGTGGCGTCAGTAATGGAGGTTGCGCCGTCGCAACCTGGGGAAGCGGCAATAGCGGAAGCCGTAAAGATTCTTGATGCGGGGGGCGTAATCGCCCTTCCCACCGACACGCTGTACGGCATTGGCTGCGCCCTGGATCGGGCCGAAGCGGTGGATCGCATTCACGCGATGCGTGGCATCGATGTGCTTCGCCGGCCGCTCACGTTTTTGTTGCCCGATTTGGGAGAAGTGGCCCGATGGGCCAACGTCACGGGCAACAGCTTTCGCGTCCTCAGTCGGATTTTCCCGGGCCCTTACTGCGTGGAGCTGAGCGCTTCGTCTCGCGTGCCCAATCCTTATTTGCATCCCGAACGTAACACCGTGGGCATTCGCATTCCCGACCACGCGTTTTGCGAAAAAATACTCTGGGCGTTGGGCCGCCCCATCCTGACCGCCACTGCCAAAGCCAGGGACGGGCAGGTGCTCACGACCGCTGCGGACATTCGGGCGGAATACGGTGGTGAATTGGATTTGATCCTGGATGCGGGTCCGCTCACAGGGCCGCCTTCTACGGTTGTAAGCTTGGTCGATGATTGGGTTCAGGTGCTGCGCGAAGGCCGCGGGCCATCAAGCCGCGTGATCATGACGTAGTATCGATGTGCGTCGAAACGGGGGCTTCGCAGCGCTTGCGCCTGCCGCCCTTGCGCGGCTTACCTAAGCCCAAGCTTCTTGGACGTGGCGTGGGCCAAATTCACGAATTGCAGCATGCGGGCATGGTCTTTGATGCCGGGCGCCGACTCGATGCCGCTGGCCACATCCACACCGTTGGGCTTTGTGGCGGTGATCGCCTCGACCAGGTTTTCCAGTGTGAGGCCGCCCGCCAACAGGAAGGGGCGGGGCCCCATTTCCGCGATCAATGACCATGGGGCCACTTCACCCGCCCCGCCGTAACCACGCACGTAGGCGTCGCAGATATAGAGGCTGGCGTCCCAACCCATGCCTTCCTTGAGCGTGGCCTCGTCGGCCACACGCAAAGCGCGGATGAGTTTGCGGCTGCCAATGTGGGCCCAATCCCCCACCCGTTCGTCGCCGTGTAGCTGGATGCGGTCGAGTTTGAGATCCGCCAAGGTTTCTTCCACCACCAGCGGGTGCGCGTTCACGAACACACCCACCTTCAACACGGACGACGGCACCACCGCCAAGATCTCGCGGGCCAAATCGTCGTTGACGTAGCGTTTGGAGCCGGGCCAGAAATTGAGGCCAATGGCGTCGACTTTGGCCTCAACCGCCGCCTTCGCGTCTTCAACGCGTGTAACGCCACAAACTTTGACGATGAAACTCATGCCGCTGCCAAAAGCTGCTGCAAAGCTACGCCGGGATCGGGCTGTCGCATAAGCCCTTCGCCCACCAAAATCGCATCAATGCCGCCTGCTTTCATGCGCGCCACGTCTGCCGGCACTTTAATGCCGGACTCAGCCACAACAACGCGGTCGGAGGGAATGCGGGGGCGCATGCGCAAGGCCAGATCCATATCCATAGTGAACGTACGAAGATCTCGGTGGTTTATGCCCACAACTTGTGCCCCAATGGCCAAAGCGCGCTGCACTTCCTCTTCGTCATGTGTTTCCACCAGCGTGTCCATGCCCAGGTCGGTGGCCTGCGCCAGCAACCTTGCCAACTGATCGTCGGGCAAGGCGGCCACGATCAGCAAGATGCAATCTGCCCCTGCCGCGCGCGCTTCAACCACCTGATAAGGATCCACAATGAAGTCTTTTCGAAGTATCGGCAGACCCACGGCCGACTTGACGCGCACAAGGTCATGCAACGTCCCACCAAAAAACGGCTCGTCTGTCAGCACGGAAATGGCCGCCGCGCCCGCCAACTCGTAGCCGCGCGCCACAGCCGCCGCATCGGCGTCCTGGCGAATCCACCCCGCCGATGGCGAGCGCCGCTTCATTTCCGAGATGCACGTGACGCGGCCCGGGTGACGCAGCGCCTTGGCCAAACTCAGCGGAGCCGAGGCGGCCTGCGCGCGTTCGCGCAAAACCTCGATGGGCGTGTCCGCCTGGCGTTGCACGAGATCGCGCCGTGTTTGCTCAATGATCTGATTTAAGATCTGAACCGACGCCATTAGGTTGATCCTTCCACTGCCGCCCGCGGCGCCAGGGCTCGCAATTGTTCCAGCAACCGCATGGCATCGCCGCCGCTCAACGCTTTGTGGGCCACGGCAGCCCCGTCCTTGAGGGTTGCGGCTTTGCCCGCAACGTAAAGCGCCGCAGCTGCCGACATAATGGCCGCGGAGGCAATGGCGCCTTGTGCGCCCTGCAAGGTTTTGAGCAGCAAGGCTGCGTTTTCTTCGGGCAAGCCACCCCGAAGCCCTGCAGGATCTTCTTCGCGCAAGCCAAAATCTGCCGGGAAAATCTCGTATTCCCGCACCACCCCCTCATGCAGCTCTGCCACGTGGGTGGCTCCTGCTGTGGCGATCTCATCCAACCCCCCCGCCCCGTGAACCACCAAGGCCCGATTGGCGCCCAACCGCTGGTGGGCGTGAGCCAGAAAGCCCACCCGGCTGGCGGCAAACACGCCATTGAGATGGTGCCGTGCGCCCGCGGGATTCGTCAGCGGTCCTAACAAGTTGAACACCGTGCGAAATCCCAGCTCGCGGCGCGCGACAGCCACAGCTTTTGTGGCCGCATGAAACGTAGGCGCAAACAAAAATGCCAAGCCCACGTCGCGCAAACATTGTTGGGCAAGCTCGGGCGAAGGCGCAGGATTGAGGCCCAACGCTTCAATTACATCGTGAGAGCCCGAACGCGACGACAACGCGCGGTTGCCGTGTTTGGCCACCGGCACGCCACAAGCAGCCACCACGAACGCGGCCAAAGTAGAAACATTCACCGACTGCGAGCCATCGCCCCCCGTGCCGCAGGTGTCAAGCACCACAGGTGCTTCAAACGCCACACGCAGCATGCGCTGCCGCATGGCTTGTGCGGCGCCCACGACTTCGTCAACCGTTTCGCCCTTCATGCGCAGGGCGGTCAGCAGCGCCCCAATCTGGGCGCCGCTGGCTTCGCCATCCATAAACTGGCCCACCACGGCCGCCATCTGTTCGGCGGACAAAGCGCGTCCATCTACAACAAGCGCCAGAGCCTCTTTGATCGAAAGCGCCTCACTCATAAGGCGGCCTTTGGCGCATAGGGTTTGCGCAGAAAATTGGCCAACAATTGCTTGCCCACGATGGTCAAAAATGACTCGGGATGAAACTGCACGCCTTCCACATCGAGGGTTTTGTGACGCACGCCCATGATCTCTTCGTCCCAGGTCTTCGCCGTGATTTGCAAGCAATCGGGCAGCGACGATTTGCGCAGCACCAAAGAGTGATAGCGCGTGGCCTCGAAGGGATTGGGGAGCTGCGCAAACACGCCTTGTTCGTCGTGAAAAATGCGCGAAGTTTTGCCGTGAACCACCTCTTTGGCGCGAATGACCTCGCCACCAAACGCTTGGCCAATCGCCTGATGACCCAAACACACGCCCAGGATGGGAATGCGGCCCGCGTAGTCACGAATCACATCCAAGGTGATGCCGGCTTCGTTGGGCGTGCACGGCCCGGGAGACAAAACGATGCGCGAAGGCGCAAGGTGCGCGACATCGGAGGACGCAATTTCGTCGTTGCGCACAACCTTTACATCCTCACCCAGCTCCGCGAGGTACTGAACCAGGTTGTAGGTGAAGGAATCGTAGTTATCGATGACCAGCAGCACGTTCGTTCGTTTCCTTGCGCGCTTGGCGAGCGCGCTCAATGGCCATGAGAACAGCTCGCGCCTTGTTCTCACACTCCGCATGTTCCGCCGCGGGCACGCTGTCGGCCACAACGCCCGCGCCCGCTTGAATGTAGATGGTGTCGCCCTTGGTCACCAGCGTTCGAATGGCGATCGCCATATCCACATTGCCTTGGTACGACATATAACCCACGGCCCCGCCATAGATGCCCCGGCGCGAAGGCTCAAGCTCCTCGATGATTTGCATCGCGCGAATCTTGGGTGCGCCTGACAGCGTGCCGGCTGGGAAAGCGGCTTTGATGACGTCAGAGGGTCGCTGGCCGTCTTCAAGCACGCCCGACACATTGGACACGATGTGCATCACGTGGCTGTAGCGCTCGATCACCATGACTTCATCAACCTTAACGCTGCCGCGTTTAGACACCCGCCCTACGTCGTTGCGGCCCAGATCAATGAGCATCACATGCTCGGCGCACTCTTTCGGATCGGCCTTGAGCTCGGACTCCATCGCCAAATCTTCGGCCGGCGTTTTTCCGCGCGGGCGGGTGCCGGCAATGGGCCGCACTTCCACCCGGCGGCCATCCAAACGCACCAAAGCTTCCGGCGAGGCCCCCGTGATTTGAGCCTCAGGAAACTCCAAATGAAACATGTAGGGTGAAGGGTTCGTGACCCGCAACACGCGATAGACGTCAAAGGGATCAACGTTGCCCCGCGGCACTTCGAAGCGCTGGGACAGCACCACTTGAAACGCGTCGCCGGCCCGAATGTATTCGTGGATGCGGCCGATGGATTGTTCATAGTTGGCTTGGCCACTGCGCGACTGTGGCAGCTTCGCGAGATCTTCGCGGAAGCCCCCCAAATCGAGCGGCGGTGGCGCCTCGGTAGACCGGGCCAATGTTTCGATGATGCCGTCGATGCGATCGCAAGCGTCGTCCCACGCCTTTGCCGGAGCCTCAGCCAAGCTGGCGGCGGCCACCACCTTAATGGTGCCGCGAAGATTGTCGAACACAACCACAGTGTCCGTGATCGCAAAGCACATTTGTGGCAAACCCAGCTCGTCGGGCGCGGTCTGCGGCAGAGTTTCAAAGCACCTTACGGCGTCGTACCCCAAAAAGCCCACCGCTCCGCCCACGAATCTAGGCAGGCCCTCGGGCACCACGGGTTTGAGCTGCGTCAGCATATCGTCAACAAAAGCGACGGGATTGGCCACCGCACGGCTGTCCGTGACCTCGAATGTACCGCTGGGGCCAGGCTTCAAAATTTGGACCTGTCCCGCGCTGGCGCGCACCACTTGGCGGGGTTTCACGCCTACAAAGCTGTACGCTGCCCACTTTTCCCCACCCACGACGCTTTCCAACAAGAACGAATAGGGCCCGCGGCCCAGTTTGGCGTAGACGGAAACGGGGGTTTCGGCGTCAGCCAGGATTTCGCGGAAAACGAAACCCAGCCTGCCCTGTTGCGCCATGGCCACAAACGCTTCTTTGCGTGGGAGATGCGGTCGGGTGGGAAGTGACATATTGGATCGGCGACAACCTAACCTGCGAGGCCACGAAACGTAAGACCTTCGTGCACGCGCCGAGCGCCCCTGACGCTTCCCGCTGGACGATGGACATTTCTCCTGGTCATATCTAGTACGAAATTCCCAGGCTCCTTGCGTCATCCGCCCGTGGAACTGTAAAAAACGCCAATTCCCAACGGAAAGCCACATAACCCCTTGCCATTTGGGCGTTTGACCGCTGATAATCACTGTTAATTCTTCGTGACGAAGAATGCACGGTCTGAAGGACTAGGGGGTCCGAAAGACCGCTGCAATATGGTTTAGGTTAAGTCATACGTCAATGGGAGCGATGAAGACTTTCTTCAAAGCCCACAGAAGTCACACCCGGCTGCCCCGGGTGCGAAGGAGCTACCATGAAGCAGTCGGTAGTTGAAGTTCAGCAGTACTTTCGCATTTCGGGGATGGTTGCGGTGGGCGCCATGTTGTTTGGCGGCTGCGTCGGCAGCGTGAACGGGCCAGGTGGCGACGATAGCGACGACAATGGTTCCAGCAAGCCCCCTCCTCCCGTTGTAGACGACAACGGCAACGTGATTGGCGTTAAGCCCACGTTCTCCTGCGACAACGGTGCGGTTCCGGCATCGGTGGGTTTGCGAAAGCTCACCACCACGCAGTACAGGAACACCCTGCGCGACCTCATCGGCGTGGCTTTCAACGGCGACAACACCGAGGCCATGGGCGTTTGGAGTGCGCTGTCGGCGGGACTGGCCAAGTACCCGACCGAAGAGCGTGAACGGGTTCCCCAAGACCTGCATGGAAGCTACCGCCAGCTTGACCAGGACTTGCAGCAAGCGCACGTTGACGTGGGCTACGAGATCGCCGCCGCCGCCGCCAGCAAAATGGTGGAAGGCGCCCGGTTGGGCAAGCTGGTGGGCGGCTGTGCCACCGACAGCAACACCGGCAACGACGCCGCCTGCATCGACGATTTCATCAAGGGCTTCGGCGAACGCGCATTGCGCCGGCCGCTGGAGACGGACGAAGTTGCCTTCTACCGCGGCTTTTACGGCACCAGCAACGCCATTGACCCGCTTGCGTTCACCGATTTGATCGCAGGCTTCCTCACCGCGCCACAATTCCTTTATATGGTGGAACACGGCGACCGAGCGATCCCAAACAAGGCAGATCTGTTCGGGCTTTCGAACTTCGAGTTGGCGTCTCGCCTGTCTTATCACTTCACCCAGTCCATGCCCGACGCCGACCTTTGGGCAGCGGCGAAGGCGGGAACGCTTACCTCCGAAGGCGAATACGAGAAGCAGGTGGATCGCCTGATGGACGATCCACGTGCCCGCAAGGCCAGCCAGGAGTTCTTCACCGATTACCTGAAGGTGGAAGACTTGCCCGCGCTGGAGGCCGCCAACGACAAGAAAGACTTCAAAGCCTTGGCTGGCGACCTCGCCGTTACCAACATGCTGCGACAAAACATGATCGACGACGCTGTAGAGATGTTTCAGTACTACACCTGGGAAAAAGGCGGCTCCGTCGATGATGTGCTCAAGAGCGAGCTTTCGTTTGCCCGCACCAGCGACTTGGCAAAGGTCTACAACGTAGAGCCCTGGGATGGTCAAAGCGATCCTCCCGCCTTGCCGGGCGGCGAGCGCCCTGGCTTTTTGACCCGCGCCGCCTTCCTGTCCACCGACCAAGCCACCACACGGCCGATTATGAAGGGCGTGTTCATCCGCACCAGCGTGCTTTGCGACGAAATTCCCCCGCCGCCTCCTGGGGCTAGCAACGCGCCTGTTGACACCACGAACGGAACCACCCGCGAAGCGGTGGAGGCGATTACAGAGCAAGCCAGCTCGGCCTGCGCAGGTTGCCACCAAACCCTGATCAACGGGCTGGGTTTTGCCACCGAGAACTATGACGCACTCGGCCGCCACCGTTCCGAAGAGGTTTTGTTCTCGGATGAAGGCAAAGAGCGGTTGCGGCTCGAGGTCAACACGAGGGCCATCCCCCGTGTGTTCGAAGACGACGAACGCGAGGTGTCTGGTCCCGGCGAACTCATGGCCCGCATCGCCGAAAGCGGCAAGGTTCAGGCCTGCATGGCACGCAACTACTTCCGGTTCACCTTCGCCCGCTGGGAAGACGCCGAGGGCGCCGACAATTGCGCGCTCGAACGCTTGCGAAAAACGGTTGATGGTGGCGGCGGCCTGAAGGACATGCTGCGAACGGTGGCACTTTCCACCGAATTCAAGTCGAGGAAGTTCGCGCAATAGCCCGCCTGCCGTTCTCGACCTGCCAAGCCCCCGCACTCCGGGGGCTTTTGTTTTTGAAGAAAATCGTTCAGCACCCGTGAATGTGAGCGGCGCCCCACCCGTCTTGCTTGTAGACCATGTGAGCGGCGCTTCCGCGTTGACTGGCTTGCCCCCCCCTGGTAAGCACCCGCAATCACGAGAGCTTTTGACCTAAGAGGAGACCTGAATGTCGAAGATGAATCTTGCTCTGTTCGCTGCTTTCGCCTCGGCTGTTAGCTTGGCCGCACCTGTCCATGCCGCTGACACAGGGTCCATCAAGGGCACCGTTAAGCTCAAGGGCGCAGCCCCCAAGGCTGAAGACTTGAACATGAAGTCCGATCCATTTTGTGCCAAGCAAGCCGCCAAGGACGAATCCGTGGTGGTGGGCGCCAAGGGCGGCCTCAAGAACGTGGTCGTACGGGTAGCCAAGGGCTTCACTGGTGACGCCCCCGCTGCGACCGGCGACGTGGTTTTGGACCAGTCGGGGTGCGTCTACCAGCCTCGCGTGGCAGTGGCTCAGGCCGGCCAGCAGGTGTTGATCAAGAACAGCGATCAAACCCTGCACAACGTGCACACCTACAAGGGCCCCGCCACCCTGTTCAATCAGGCGCAGCCCCAGGGCTTTCCCCCGCTTAAGAAGAAGTTCGCCAAATCGGGCGACATCGTGAAATTCAAGTGCGACGTACACCCCTGGATGACCGGCTGGGTGGTGGTGGTTGATAACCCCCTTTTCGCCGTGTCCAATGCCGATGGTGGCTTCACCATCGACAACGTCCCTCCGGGGAAGTACACCATCGAGCACTGGCACGAGAAATACGGTGCCCAAACGGCCGAGGTTGAGGTAAAAGCCGGCAAGCCAACGGCTTTGGATCTGGAAGTGGCGGCCAAATAAACCGCTCTGTCATCCGCGTCCCAAGCTGAGGCGCTTGATGCGGGGGCGGTCCCCCCACACTTCAGGAGCAAACCAGCTTGAACCCAATCTCTTCACCTTTGAACAGACGGCCCCCACAAAGGCCGTCTGTTGTCTTTCATATGGCCGCCGTGGCCGCGGCGCTGTCGGCGTGCGCGATTTTGGTGGCTGTGGGCGCCACCCACGGCAACGTTTGGCTTAAAGACGCCGCCGCCGGTCAAGCCGCACAGTTCGCGGGAAGCTTTGCGGCACTCTCCGCGCTGGTCATGGCGCTTTACCTCACGCGCTTTCGCCAGACCCTGCCCGCCTTGGTGCGCGCCGGTTGGGCCGCCGCCGGACTGGGCTTCGTATTGTTGGCGTGGTCGGCCGTGGCCCCCGCTTTGAACTTGCCCAATGAACTGGCCACCCTGCAGAACGCCGCTGCGCTGGCTTTCTTTTTGACCATCTCATACGTGGCCGTGGGCACCGCCCCGGCTTTGTACGTGCGGCCCGTGGTTGAGATCAGCCCGCGCGTGCGGCGCTGGGTTTTGATAGCCGGCGTGGTGATGGTGTCGCAGATGTTGTTGGGCGCTTTGGTTCGCTACGCGGGCGCCACGGGGGAAGCTTTGTGGGGCAACATCGAAGCCACGCGGTCCGTGTACGCGCTGCACCGCCTGGGCTCCATGGCCACCGTCGCGTTCGTGGCCACATCGGCCGTCGCTATGTTTGTGGTGACCTCGGCGCGTCCCTGGCTGCGGGGCCTGGCGGCCGCGGTGGTGCTGTTGGTGATGGCGCAGGCGCTCTTGGGCGTAAAGGCCGTGGCCGACACGTTGCCTCTGTCATCGTTGCAGGCGCACATTGGGCTGGGCGTGGCGTTGTTGGCGGCGCAATGGGGACTTTATTTGGGAAGCACGCCTGCGCGCGCAGCTGCCCGTGGCGCGAGTTTGCGCGCTCTTGTTCGTGAGATCGTGGCACTGACCAAGCCGCGCATCTCGGCGATGGTGATCGCCACCTTCGGCGGTGGCCTGTGGTTGGCGCCCCAAAGCAGCGAAACCTGGCGCGCGTTTGTCGCTTTGGCAGGCACGCTGTTGATCGTGGGCGCGGCGAACGCGCTGAACATGTACCTTGAGCGCGACATTGATGCGTTGATGAAACGCACCAAAAATCGCCCTCTGCCACAAGGGCGGCTTTCGGCGGATGCGGCGGTGGCCACGGGCACCGCGCTAGTGTGCGCGTCTTTACCGCTGTTGCTGATCGGCGGCAACGCGCTTACTTGCGTGCTGGGATTTGTGGCGTTCACCAGCTACGTGTTCATGTACACACCGCTGAAGCAAAAGTCTTCCATCGCTTTGTTTGTAGGTGCGGTGCCTGGGGCGTTGCCTCCGCTGATGGGTTGGACCACCGCCACCGGTAGCTTGGACGCGCCGGGGTTGGTGCTGTTCGGCATTCTGTTTTTGTGGCAAATCCCGCATTTCTTGGCGATTTCTGTGTTTCGCGTGCAGGAATACACCCAAGCCGGCTTCAAAGTGATGCCGGCCGAATACGGCATGGCCGCCACGCGTTTGTGGGCCCTGGCCTGCGCCGTGGCCATGGTTGTGGTGAGCCTGAGCCTCGCCCCTCTGGGAATCACCGGGTGGATTTATGGCGTCACCGCCGCCCTGTTGGGCGCGGCTTTCGTGCTGTGGACGGCAGCGGGGTATCAAGCCAAGCACCGCACGGGCCCGGGGCTTGCGCGCTGGGGGCGATCATTGTTCGCGCTGTCCATTGTGTATTTGATGCTGCTGTTTGTTGCGCTCACCGCGGACCGGTTGCTGGCGTAGCGGTACCCTTTTCATCAAGCGCGGGCCAGTGACACAACAAACACCGGGTGAAGTTTATCAGGGCGGGCTTCGGGCGCGACAAGCCGAGGTTGATCGCCTGTTGGCGCGTGATCGCTTTAGCGTGCGTGTGCGGCTGGCTTTAACCGCTTTGTTTATCGGCCTCCTGATTCAGGCCTATCGCGACCCGGCATTAGACGGGCGTTGGGCTTTGGTGCCAGCGTTCCTTTTCGTGCTGTTGTGGCTGTGGGAAAACCGTTTGGCGCGCCAACGTTCCGGGGCCGAACGAGGCGTGGCGTTTTTCGCGCGCGGGCTGGCTCGTGTGGAAGATCGCTGGTCAGGCAAGGGCGACACGGGGCTTGCCTTCTTCGATCCCGAACATCTTTACGCCTCGGATCTCGACATCTTCGGTGTGGGCAGCGTGTTTGAGCGCCTCAACGAAGCGCGCACAGCCCCCGGGCAACGCCGCTTGGCCGATTGGCTCTTGGCCCCAGCTGCGCCCGAAGAAATACGTGATCGGCAAGCCGCCGTGGCTGAACTTGCGCCCAAAGTTGAGCTGCGCGAGCGCTTGGCGGTTGCGGGATCGGATCTGCGCGAAAAAACCCAACCCGAAGATTTGCGGCGCTGGGCCACGGCGCCGCCGCTGCCCTGGTCGCGGCTTCGCTTGGTGTTTCTTGTAACCACCGCTTTGATTTTGGCCGCGGCTTTTCTGGTGATCACCCCGTTGGCGTTCATGGGCAAAATGTCGGGCGCGGCGTTGCTGGGTTTGTTGGCGATCGACCTCGTGGTGATGCGCGCTCTGCTAGACGCTGTCTTGCAGGTGGCGCGCGAAGTGAACCGCCGGCTTGACGAATTGCAAGTGATGGGAGCCCTGCTGCAGACGATAGAACAAACGCCCTTTGATAGCCCCCGCCTGCAACTGCTCAGCAAACGCGTGGGCCGTGGCGCGGAACGCCCTTCGCGCGTGATCGCGCAGCTGTCTCGCCGGGTGGGCTTTTTCGATGCGTATCGCAATCAGCTGCTCATTCCCTTCTTGTGGCCGCTGTTTTGGGCTCCCCTGTGGGCGCTTACGATCGAGTCGTGGCGCCGCAAACACGGACATGTGGTGAGCGATTGGATTGACGCTGTGGCGGATCTGGAGGCGCTGTGCAGTTTGGCGGGGTTTGCGTTCGAGAACCCAGACTTTGAAAACCCCGTCATTGAACCCGATGCCGTTCGCTATACGGCGCGCACGTTGGGACATCCGTTGTTGCCCACCGACAAACGCGTGAGCAACGCCGTTCGCTTGGGCCACAACGCGGGCGGCAAAGACATTGGGGAGCCCCAACAGACGATTCGCCTCATGATGGTGAGCGGTTCGAATATGTCGGGAAAAAGCACGTATTTGCGCACGATCGGGCTGAACGCCGTGTTGGCGCAAGCTGGCTCCGTCGTGTGCGGCCAAGATGTGAGGGTGTGCCCGTTTGACGTGGGCGCGGCCATTCGCGTGTCGGATTCCTTGCAAGAAGGGCGTTCGCGGTTTTTCGCTGAACTGTTGCGGGTGCGCCAAGTGGTGGCCTTGGCGGCGGCACAGGGGCCGCGGCCGGTGCTGTTTTTGTTGGACGAGATTTTCGCCGGCACCAATTCAGAAGATCGCCGCGCGGGCGCCGCAGGCGTGGTGAAGGGGCTTTTGTCGCACAACACGGTGGGGCTTATTACCACGCACGATCTGGCGCTCACCCGCCTGCCGGAAACCCTGGGTCCCGAAGTGGTGAATGTGCATTTTCAAGATCGCTTGCAAGCCGATCAGATGCACTTCGATTACACCTTGCGGCCGGGCGTTGTGCAGAAGAGCAACGCGCTTGCGTTAATGCGCGCCGTGGGGCTGGACGTTTGACCTTGCCCGCTTAAACAACTTCGCGTTGCCACCGGCCCTGTTTCGTGGGTCGCTCGATCGATTGCCGCAAACGCTCCAAAAATTCTCCCCGAGGCACTTCCACGGCGCCAAAACGCGCCAGGTGCGACGTGGCCACCTGGCAATCAACCAGATCCATGCCCCAAGCTTGCAGCTGCTGCACCAGGATCACAAACGCCACTTTCGAGGCATCGGGTGCGTCGGCGTACATCGATTCGCCAAAGAACGCGCCGCCCAAGCTTACGCCGTAGAGCCCCCCCACCAATTCGCCCTCGTGCCACGCCTCCACCGAATGCGCCAACCCCAATTCATGCAAACGTTGATAGGCCCGCAACATGTCGGGGGTGATCCAAGTGCCACGCTGGCCTGGCCGCCGCTTCTCTGAACAGCGTTGAATCACCCGAGCAAACGCCGTGTCGAACTGGACCTCGAAAACCCCCAGTCGGATGGCTTTGGCCAACGACCGAGACACGTGTAGAGCCGCCGGCTGCAACACCATGCGCGGGTTGGGCGACCACCACAAAATGGGTTGGCCCTTCTCAAACCAGGGAAAAATGCCTGCAGCGTACGCAGCCACAAGCCGCTCCGCTGATAGATCGCCGCCAACGGCCAGAAGGCCATCCGCATCAGCAAGCTGTGGGTCCGGGAACAATCCCGCGTCGTCCGTAAGCCCGAAAACAGGCACCACGAAGATGATACCCGAGCTTGCCTAGGACCGCGCGGGACGCCAAGATGAAGTTGTGACTACACCCGTCAAAGACATTGCCGAGGCCGACTTTCAAGCCGAAGTGATTGAACGTTCCCAGCAGGTCCCGGTGGTGGTTGACTTCTGGGCGCCCTGGTGTGGCCCGTGCAAAACTTTGGGTCCGCTGCTTGAACAGGCGGTGGCGGCCCTGGGCGGACGGGTG
Organism: Polyangia bacterium; assembly: GCA_038257535.1. Lineage (GTDB taxonomy): Bacteria > Myxococcota_A > Polyangia > Fen-1088 > Fen-1088 > JAGTJU01. The sequence continues at coordinate 32,885 of JBBSJE010000006.1, read as the reverse complement.
GTCATGGTGAAGATCAACACCGACGCCAATCCCAACATTGCCGCCCAATTTGGCATCCAGGGCATTCCCAACGTGAAGGCCTTTCGCAATGGCGCCATGGTGGACGAGTTTGTGGGCGCCCTGCCCGCCCCGGCGATCGCCCAGTTTTTGGCGCGCTTGGTGCCGTCAGCCTCGCAAGAAGCGCTTGCCACCGCCTTGCAACACCTGGTCTCGGGGCACCCTGCGGAGGCGGAGCAGGGTTTTCGGGGCCTGCTGGGCGACGAAGAAGCCGGCAGCGCCTCTGCGTTCTTCCTGGCGCATCTGCTGGTGGGGTCTGGGGGCTCGCCCGATGAAATCCGCGCCCTGGCTGACAAGGTGCACCCGGCTTCGGACCTGTACGCGCGGGTTGAAGCGCTGCAGGTGTTGGCGCAGTTGGTGGAAAAGGCGAATCCCCAGGGGTCCGAAGCGGCTGCGGCCGCGGTGGCCGCCGATCCAAAGAGCCACGACGCGGCGCTGGCCTTGGCCGCCACGCACCTTGTGCGGGGTCAGATCGAGGCGGCGCTTGATGCCTTGCTACAAAGCGTGTCGCGCAACCCCAGCCACGCCGACGGCGCTGCCCGCAAAGCCATGTTGGCCATCTTCGACCATTTGGAACTGCCACCAGCCAAGACCGACCTCATTCGACAGTATCGCCGCCAGTTGCAGATCGTGACCTAACGACTGCCAAGACGGTGAGGGTCTAGGCTTGCAGGGCGGCCACCCAACTCAATGCCGATTTCCCGCGCCAACAAGCGTTCAACCGCTTCGGCGGCGGTATGATGGCCGGCCAACACGGCCGCCACTTCTGTGACGATCGGCATGTCCAGGCCCAAGCTGGCGGCAAGGGCCGCGGCGGTTTCCGCGGTTTCTACGCCCTCGGCCACTTGCCCTAGCCGTGCCGTAATTTTGCCCAAGGGCTCACCCCGCCCCAGAGCCACGCCCACCGTGCGGTTGCGCGAAAGCTCGCCGGTACAGGTGAGAACAAGATCGCCTAGCCCCGCCAAGCCCGCGAGCGTTAATGGGTTGCCGCCCAGGTGTTGCGCCAGGCGCCCGATTTCCGCAAGTCCTCGCGTGATCAAAGCCGCGCGGGCGTTGTTGCCAAAGCCCAGGCCGTCAGAGCAGCCCGCGGCCAGAGCGATCACATTCTTCAGCGCCCCGCCCAAAGCCACGCCCACAACATCATCGGTGGTGTAAACGCGAAAGCGCGCGCACGAAAACAAGTGCTGGGCCAATTCGCGCGCTCCCACATCGTGAGACGCCGCAACGGCCGCCGCGGGCCGCCGATGCGCCACCTCGAGGGCAAATGTGGGTCCTGACAGCAACACGGGTCGGCTGTGGGGCCACACATTGGCGATCAGCTGATCCATCATCATCATGGTCTGCTTCTCAAGCCCCTTTGAGGCGCAAACCACAACGCCAGCAAAGTCGTGAGAGGCTTCGGTCAGCACGGCGCGCGCGGTGGCCGACGGCAGCGCCACCACGCACACGTCCGCGTCTTGCAAGCAGCCAGGCAAGGTGGTGGTGAGCGCAAGTCCCGTGGGTAGCTTGAGTCCGGGCAAATACCGGCGATTCTCGCGGCGCGATTGCATATCGACGATCGCCGTGGTGTCGCGTCCCCACAAAGTGACCGCGTGGCCCTGCTCCACCAGCAAACAAGCGAGCGCGGTTCCCCACGAGCCGGCGCCCAACACAACCACGCGCAAGGGCGTTACAGTGGCCTCGGGTTTCGCCTCAGGTTCCATTTGGGGCCTTGCTTGATTGAATCACACGAATGACGGCTTGCTCGGCCACATCCACGCGCCGAAGCGCGGCGCCCAACGTTTTGTACCTGTCCGGCCCCACGCGCATCAAAGGCACCCGATGATCGCGCCGGATCACCACCCGCGCGGGCTTGTCATCGCCCGAGCGCTCCACCGTGCGCCGTTCGACAAAGCGCGGCCCCAAGGGCCCCAGAGGTTCAGCGGCAAGCCCTTCACCGGATTCCGCTACCCGATAGCCGGCGGGCCATTCGATGGCGGCCGTCAGTTCCAGTGGCACATCAGGCCCCATCAACAAGGTTGTGCTGCGTTGGGACTCGGAAGAGAACCGCCGTCCAGGTTGCGACAAGAAAAACCTCGGTTCGATCACCAGCCCGGTTTGCGTGGGCGTGGCGAACCGTTCAACGGTCAGCATGTATTCAAGGAGAACAGCCTCGGCCTGCACGTCAAAGCGCACGTCTTGCAGATCGGCACCTGGAAAGTGGTACGCTAAATAAGCTTCTTCGAAGCGACGGCGGCGCTTGTCAACATCGGGTCCCAGTTGGCGCAGGGCCTCGGCCCATTCCACCGCTGGACCACCCACAAGCTTTTCCTTGGCCCAGATCGTGGCGCTGCCATCAGGAGCCACGGCAATGCGCATTTCCACCTGACGTCGGTCCGCGATCAAGCTTGTGGACACCAACGGCTCGCCTGCAGGCATGCGCAGCGCACGAGCGCCATCCAGTTCGGAAGGCACGTACCCAAACGGGGCTTGCCTCCACCGCAAATCCACAAATGTTCCAGGGCCGCGCCCCGCGGGCCGCACCTGAGGGAAATGCAGCAACGTTTCTGAAAACGCCATGAGCTCCTGCGGCACAATCGGCTCGTTTACGCTTTCAGTGGTCAGCGGACGCACGAGCACGGCTTCAGCTTCAAGCCCCAAAGCGCGGGACAGCGCCAAGGCCACCGCCATACGATTGCCTCGGCCACGCGCCAAAGCGTAGCTGGCGGGTTCGTCAAGCGTGCCTTCGGCTTCGATGTTTTGGGTGACCCACGACACCAGGGCACGCGCGCGCGCCTGGGCATCTGCGTTGTTTCCCCCCGCCAGTTCAAGCACAGTTTTTGCGGTTTGCTCCACCTCCGGCGTTTGCCGCGCGATGGTGGCCAACCGATCGGCCACGAAGCTGGTCCAAGCTTGCGTGGTCACACCACTGGCGATGCGCACAGACGGCAACCAGTGTAGTGGCGCCACAGCCGCCCGCTCAGGGAAGATCTGAGCCACATTCTGCGCTTTGAAGCGCAACAACGTGAGCCCGTCATCCAAAGCCTCACGCACAGGTTGCGGCGCGTTCGCCCGAAGATCGTAGCTCAGGGCCATGGAGGCTGGATACACCACCACGTACTCGCTGTGCTCCATCGGCGCTTCGTTGCTTTGGAAGTAAAATCGTTGGCCGAGGAATCCTGGACCAAACGCAGCCGAGGCCTCCAGAGTTTCCAAGGTTTCCCACTCGACGAAATCACCCACTTCCAATTCCGGCGCTGACACGCTTTCTTTACCGAAGATATCCTCCGGTTCGCGCACCGAAAGATCGGGCTTCACCGTGCGCAAAGTGATCACCTCCGAGCCCGCGGGCACATTCACTTCACCCCAACGATCCAGCGCCTCTTTCGATTGTACTTTGACGATGTTGTGGGTCAGCACCATGCGGGTGCCGTCACCAAACACGCGTTCCACCATGCGGTCCAAAACGAAAACGGCGGGAGCGTCAACATGGCGGCCGGCCTTGATGTATTTGGCAATAACCTCAAGCCCATCAATCCGTTCTTTATCGATGGGCAGCGCCACCCCTACGGCGCGCGCTGCTTGCCGCACATCCGCGGCCGCGGGGAAGCGCTTTAACGCCGTCACCAGCATCTCGCGCCCCTTGGGGGCTTGCCCCGCCAGCGTGTGTAGATTGGCCAGTCGAAGCCAAAACGCGGTTTCCCTGGGCCAAATCTGGGCGTAAGACTCGGTCAGCGCGACGGCGGCCGGCACATCGCCTGCGGCCACCAAGGCGCGTGCGTGATCGCCCGCCATCCATTGTGGCGACGATGAAAGCTTCGTCGCCTGCGCGAAGAGTTCCACCGCCTGGGCGGCGTTTCCCGCATCAAGCGCGTGCATGGCGGCACCCGGATCGCGTGCATCGCAGTGCAGTTGCCGTTGTTGCAAACTTGGCAGAACCGCCAATTGATCCAATTGGCGCGCGCGGCGCAAAGCTGCATCCACGAGGGGACACGCCCACGCGGGACCCTCGGGGGACTTTGGGTCACCAAGTTTGAGACCCATAAGTTGCAGACCAGCCTCCAGCGCCGCGTCTGCATGGTGATCGAAGCCTTCGGCGCTGAAGGCCTCGTACGCAGCCAACGCCGCCGGCCACCATTGCGGGGCTTGGTTGCGCGCGGCCTGCGCTTGCGCGGTGGCCTCGCGAGGACGCCCCTCCATGCTCTCCACCGCCGACAAGGCCAAGCGCGCCCGCACAAGTTGTGGGTCAAGTTCAACCGCCAAGCGCCACGCGCTGCGCGCGGCATCGCGGGTGACGTTGTCGGGTTGGGTGGGCTCAGCTTCAGCAAAACGCCCCACTTGCACAAGTCCCAACGCAAACGAACGCTGCGGCCGTAGCGATTCAACCGCCTTCAACCCGGCAATCCAATGCCCTTGTTGGCCCGCCACCAGAAGCTGCGCGTACGCAGACAGCGGCACCGACACAGAGGGGGGCTGCTTTGCGGGCACCGCCGGCGGCTCGCCATTAAGCTGCGACGAAGGCCACGCCGCAAGCCAGTAATCCGCGCCACCTCCGTAGGTGGAAAGCCGCATCTCAACGTCATGCGATCCAGCTGCAAGCTTGCGGTGCGCGGCGGAGCGCGAAGGCCCCCAGGCGTCGGCGGCGCCATGCAGATGCCAATCACCTCCGTCGATGCGAAACGCCGCCAAGCCGCGATAATCAAGCGCTACGTCGTAGTTTGCCGCGGCAGGCACCTTGATCGATGTATGAACCACAAGCACGCCTGGCAAACCATCGGGGGCCGGAACCTGAGCCCGGCAGCCGGCAAGATAAACGCGCGCGTCGGCTTTGGGTAAGGCTTGCACGGGCTTCAGCAAATCCAGCACAGGACGGCGACCTGCGACACTGGTTTGCTGTGCTTGCGTGGGGCAAGCGGCATGGCGGGCCAGCTCGCTCAACACGTCCAAGCGGCCCGCGCGCCTGGCCGTGTCGTCGGCCACCTGCAACAGCTCCATGCGCGCAAGCCAGGGCAGGTCTCGTGACTGTTGATCGGCCAAAAACGGCAACCTTTGCTGCCACGATTTCGCTTCGTAAATCAAAGTGGAAACCCAACCACTGCTGGCCGTTGCCAACCAGCGTGCCCACGGGCTTGCGGATGGCTCCGCGGCTGCCGCCAAAAGCGCCTGCACATCGTCGAGCGCCAATTCGGTGCGGCCGTGCTCGAAGGCCACGGCTGCACGCCCAAACCGCGCAAAGGGATCTTCGGGCGATTTGGCCAAGGCGTCGTCAAAAGCTTTCACCCCGCGCGTCGCATCCCCGGCCAGGACGTGGCGCCACCCGTCATGCGCAAGCGGGCCGCCGTTGCGCGCGACCAGCGAAGCGGATGGCCCAGCACACCCACCCAGGGCCCACAGCAACAAAGCGGCGCCGGTCAAGCGCCTGCCCTGAGGCTTTCGCGGTGACGTGATCACGGCGCCTCCCGCTTCTCAAGTTCCACGCGCTCGCGCAAGGACGCCTCCAATGCGGACAAGAATTTGCGAAATGCGGGGTAGTCACGAGGCGAGAAACGATGCTCACGCATGTCCAAATGGGTGGTGATGGTGAGCGTGTCCGGCGAGGCCTCAACATCAAATCGAAAGCTGCCAAAGCTTGTGTCTTGGGCCGCGCTGGCGGGCGCGCGCGCCACGCGCCAGCCTGCGGGAAGCCGATACACCAGGGTTTCGTGGTGCTGCCAGGGATAGGCAAGCATGAGGTCATGCCGGCGCGTCGACAACCGCGCGTACGACCGCAAATACTCGGGAACCCTCGACGACACGGGCAGGACCAAACGCGCGCCCTGTGCGGTGGCAAGGTTTGGCACCTCGATGGTGGCCGCAACCTTCACGGGCAAATTGGGATCATCAACGCCCGTCACATCCAAAGCCGTGACAACCGAACCAGGGAATCTCGCGTTCCAAACCTTGCCGTACTTGTCCAGCCGCTCGCCGGCGGATTGGTAGTGCTGCCGCCACTCGGGCGCCGCCTGCCCCTGCAGCGAAACCTGCTCATTTACGAGCGCGTCGCCGGAGGCATCTATGGCCACGTCCCAGCGTCGTATGGCTTGGTTGCTGCTTGAGGGCAGAACCGGCGTGTGCACCAGCATGCTGCCTTTGGGCCCCACCCGCAGCGCCAGCACACCCTGATCTTGGTAGGGAAGTTCGTGAGCGCCCGAAAATTCCGCGGTGCCATCCAGATACAAATCGAGCGCCGGAACATAAGCGATGGCGTGATCAAACACAGCCAGCGACGCCGGCGCAGTCTGAACGTCGCCACCGCGTCGGGTGCGCAAAAGCACCATTTCCGCCTCAACGCCCGCCAGTTTCAACATCGCAACCAGCAGCGAGGCTTTGTCTTTGCAATCGCCAAACCTGCGTGCCAGCACCTGTGACACGCAATAGGGTTTGTAGCCGTGAATGCCAAACTCCAGCCCGACGTAACGCGTGCCTTGAATCACGCGTTTGTGAACCGCGCGCACCTTTTCTTCAAGCGAAACGGCGCCCTTGACGGCCTCTGTGGCTACGCGCCGCACTTCCGCATCAGGGGCCAGCTGCTCAGCCACAAGGCTCCAGTACCAACGGCCCACCTGCTCCCAGTTTTCGTAGGTGCTGACGTGCAGATAAGGCGCCACCTCTGCCCAGCCGGGCATTGAGGGCTCGGGGATCAGCTTGCTGAGGCCGCGCGCCTCGAAGTGATGTTCTACGTCGCCGCCGCGCTCAACCTTGTTGTGCGTAAAGCCCGCCAGCTGAGGTGTGTGAAAGTAAAACGGCTTGCGCGATGGGGCGACCAGAACGTATTGCCAGAGATCTATGGGCGTGGTTTCTGCCACAAACTGAAAATCCCCGAAGTACCCAGCCAGTTCATTGCGCGAGGCCACATCAGCAACGGTGTACTGAATCTCCATCACGTCACCTGGTCGCAAGCCTTCGAACGTGACCACTTCGGCGCGGTTGTCGTAATAGAGCGCGTACCACGGCTCTGACAGATCGCGGTCGTCGCGGCCGGTGGCGGCGGAGATCGCAATGTCGCCAGCTTCGTTGCGCCGATACACCCGCGCTTGCCGCACCTCCACCTCTTGCGACCCTGGTGTGTAGCGAATGTAGAAGTTGGCATTTTGGCGGGCGCCGGGTTCAGTCAACACATGCACGAGACGTTGCTCCAAGACCTCTGACAAACCATTTTCGTGCACGCGCACCACCCGCCGCTCCAGCAGCACCCTAGAAGCGTCCTCAGCGTCTTTGCTTGTTGGTTTGGCCAGCGCCTGCTTCACGATCGTTGTGACGTCGCTGGCATACCGACGGACCAAATCCGCTGCGGCGTCTTCGCTGTCCGCGTTTCCTATGCGCGCCAAGGCCTCTTTGTAGCGGCGCAAACCAGGGTTTTGTGGCCGCAATGACAACGCCTTGTCCAAAGCGGCCACGGCCTGTGGCAGCTCATGGGCCCGCGCCCACAAACGACCCAAGGATTCATGAAGCTCAGCCGAGCCTGGCAAGCGAACAAGCGCTGCCTGCAGCACCGCCGCTGCTTTCTGGGTTTGCCCCGCCCCCTCCAGCACGCGTGCCCAATCCTGCACCCAGAAAGGAAGATCGGGCCGATGCGTGGCAAGGCCTTGGTAAAGCCGCAACAGCGTGGGCACGTCGCCTTTGTGGCGCGCCTGCTGTAGCAGCGTTTCAACCACATCAGGATCGTTGGTGCGGGTTTGCGCCAGCGCTTCGGCTTGCGCCCGTGCCTCGGCAACGCGTCCCAACGACTGCAGCACGCGAATGAAGCGCTTGCGGACAGGTGGTAGCTGCTGCACTTCAACGGGCATGCTTTGCAAACGTTGCAACGCTTCGGCCGTCATGCCTGCCACCCGCGCTTCCTCCGCTATGGCCACATGCGCGGGCCAGCAAACACCGGCGCCTTCTTTGTCGAGCTCCGCAGCACGTTGTCGCAGCTCCAGAGCGTGAACGGGGCGGTGGGCCAGCTGTGCGAAATCACCCAAAGCGCTGAGCAGCAAACAGCGCTCAGCCACACCCGGCTGCTGACGCAAGGCCATCTCAAAGGCGCGTCGCCGGTCGTTGTCTTCCGCAGCCACTTCGCCCATGAGCCGCCACAAATCCAGCTCGTCGCCCAAGGCCAAGGTTTGTTTCAGCACACGTTCAGCGGGCTTTTCTTGTTGGTCGAAGGGACTGGCGCTGGCCCACAGCCGCGCCAGCGCCAATCCCAGGGATTGCGCTTGCGGCACCCGACCTGCGTTCAGCGCGCGTTGCCAGCGCGCTTCGAGATCAGCGCCAAGCTGACGTACCGCAGGCGGTTTGAGCGCCAAGCGGCGCGCTGACGCCGGCGCCACGGGATCGGGCTCGAGCGTGACCTTGCGCGATCCTTCCAGCGACGTTTCAACGCCGGGCAAGGCACGCCCGTCAGGATCCGTGAGCCGCGCCACCAAGCGCCACGCGCCCTGCAGATTTACAGATTTGATCACCAAAACGTTTTCGCCCTTTTCTAGGCGCAAAACGGCCGCGTCTTGATCCAGCCGTGCGGGGCGTTCAACTTCATGGGACAGCACGGCCTTGCCGTTGAGCCATGCCCTCACCGGCCCCGCACTGCCCAAGCGCAGCGCCGCGGTTTGGGTTTTGGGGCTGCGCACATAAACAAGCAACAGCGCGGCGGCTTCTTCTTGCGGCGCCAACGCTGCGTCCAACAGCAGCATGCCTGAGCGCGCGGCAAAATCGAAACGACGCCAAGCCACGGTTTGAAACTTCCCCTCGAACGTGTCGCCGGCTTGGGGCGCCAAGGGGCTTGCCTCGGGCGGCAAAGGCGCGCTTAAAGACGAGCGCCCCTGGGCCTCGAACGGCCCCAGCACCCAAAAGTTTTCGATGAGCCCCATGCCTTGGCGCAGTTGCGCCGCCATCTGGCCTTCACCGCGGTCGTCATGAAGGCGCGCCAGATGCAGCGCCGCCCAAGCGCCCACCAACGGGTCGTAAGCCCCGCCGCCAGCTGCGGCTTTCGCCACGGGCGCCAGCAGGGGCACTACCATGTCATCAGGAAGGCGATCAATGAGGCCCACAAGTTCAAGCACAGGGCCAATGGCCGCCGGCGAGCGCGGCTGTTGCTTTAGCTGCGCTTGCGCGGCTTGCAATCGCACCTGGTACGGATTTGCGGGCGGCGTGCCCTGAGCCCCAGCGGAGCTTGACCAGCACAACACCAACGCGAAGAACAGCAGACGCACCCAAGCGGGCTCGTGCGCGCGTGGCAACACGAAAGGCCGGATCACCGGGCCTCGAAGTACCTGGTGATGGCCTCGCGCAACGTCAAGCGGGCTCGGTGCAACCGGGTTTTGACCGCGGGCACCGACAAGCCCAGCATATCCGCCGTTTCTTCCGTGGAAAGCCCTTCCACATCACGCACCAAAAACACCGTTCGCGCCGCCTCCGGCAGATCGTCAACCGCCGTTTGTATGGCGTTGCGCAGCTCGGTCGATTGTAGCTGGTCGTCGGGACGCTTCGACCAGTCGTCACCGCTGGCGCCGAAACCGTTGACCCCTCCCTCCTCGGCGCCCTCGATCACCACATCTTCCATCGACACCTGTGGGTGGCGCCGACGCGAGCGCAGCATCATCAGCGCCGCATTGGCCGCGATCCGGTAAAGCCAACTTCCAAACTGAGCCTTGCCTTCGAACTTGGCCAAGTTTCGCCACGCCGAGAGCAAGGCGTCTTGGACCACCTCTTGTGCGTCTGATTCGGTGCCCATCATGCGCAACGCCAGCCGGTAAACCCGCTCTTGGTGACGCATGACCAGGGTTTCGAAGGCCGAAAAATCGCCCGCCTTGGCCTTTTCGACCAAATCTTCGTCAGCGGGCGCTCCGTCGCTGAGCGACGTGGGGTCAGTGTCTAACACGTTGGCAACCGTAGGTTTATTCTCAAGACTCTACACCACCCCGGGGCCGTCTCAAGACTGCGGCCATGGTTTCCTCACGCGCCCAAGGGTCGGGGTGAAACCGCGCTGCGGACCGAACCATTCCCGCGCTCCCCTCGCCGCCGCGCAGCGACCTACACACATGTGTGTGGCGGAAGGATTCCGCCTTGGCAAGGGGAAGGTTCCGAGTAAACTGCGCCGCCTCGCTTATGATTTTAGCCCTAGCCAAGACGGCGCGACCGCATCAGTGGATCAAGAACGCCTTCGTGGCGGCTCCGCTTGTGTTTTCGTTGCGGGTGGACGAGCTGGCCTCGGCGTGGCGCGCGCTGGCGGCCGTTGTGTGTTTTTGTGTGCTTTCCAGCGCCGTTTACCTTTTGAATGACATCGTTGACGCCGAAAAAGATCGGGCCCATCCGGTCAAGCGCCGCCGCCCCATAGCGTCCGGGGCCCTCAGCATGCAGGCCGCGCGGGCGGCGACTGCCACATTCGCCGTGGCCGCGTTGCTAGGCGCGTTTGTGCTGTCAGCCGCGTTGGCCAGCGTGGCCGCAGGCTATTTCTTGCTCAACGTGGCCTATACGTTTCGGCTCAAGCGGGTGCCCTTTGTCGATGTGGGTTGCATCAGCCTGGGATTTTTGTTGCGGGTTTTGGCAGGCGCCATCGCCATTCGCGTGCCCGCGTCGCCGTGGCTGCTCATCTGCACCTTGCTGCTGTCGTCGTTGCTGGGGTTTGGCAAGCGCGCGCACGAGCTGCGGGTGGTCGCCGAAGGGGGCGGTGGAAAGTCTCGCGACGTGCTTGAACGCTACCACCCCGGCATCCTACGGATGTTGATGGGGGTACTGGCATTGGCGACAGCTGGCGTTTACGGCCTTTACACGCAATCGGAACATGCCGTGTCGTTGTTTGAAACCCGCTCGCTGGCGTTCACGATCCCCTTTGTGGTGATGGGGATCGTGCGCTTCGTGTGGCTGACCTTCAACAAGCCCGATGCGGAAAGCCCCACCGATTCCATGCTGAAGGACAAGCCGTTTCTAGCCAACCTTGTGGCTTATGCGGCTGCGGTGGCGGTGATTTTGTACTGGGCGTGACGGCCACGCCCAGCTGGCAGACCGGCGCCTATTGGCAGGTGCCCCAGCGATTCGAGCCAGCGAACGGAATACAACTCCTACCCATGCCGCAGACGCGCCCTATAACCATCGGGAATTCGAGGGGGCACACCTTGCGACACAAGACAGTTTGATCAATCCCACGTGCGCATATCAGCCCTGGCTCGCACCCCCGCTCGAGCGTGCAAGGTGCGTTTTCTTGAATTACACCTGCGCAATCGCAAACGGTGGCGTTGGGAAAGTCCGAACCCATCAGGTAGCAACCGTAGGTATCCGGGCGATCGGCTCGTTTGCACTTGGTCTCGCCAAATATCGGATTGCAATCGTCAGGCGGGACATCGCACACCTTGATGCCCTCGCCCTCTTTGCCTCCGACCACCAAGGAAGAGCTGCAATGGGCGCCCTGCGAGCAGTCCTTGTCGTCGGTGCAATAGCGGAAGCAACGATTGCCGCAAACCGGCTCTGGCTCTTCCAGACAAACCAACCCAGGAGCACAATTGTCGCGCACACCGCCCCCAGAGCAGGCTTCACCAACAGTTGCCCGGCCACCTGTGTCCGCCTGGCATGCCACAACAAGGCCTGAAAGCGAGCAACGTTGGTCGCAGGCACACCCTACCTGGCACACCTCGTCGCAGGCGGCGCCGGGGCGAATTGCTGAGGCGCAACCAGGCACGGGCGTCACGCACATGCCTCCCACACCACCTGTACCTGGTGCGCCACCCGCACCTGCCGTGCCACCCATCCCGCTCGCGGGGGCGGATTTCACGCAAAGGCGCATGGACAAATCGCAGGTAAATCCTCGTGGGCACTTGTTCTCTGGACTTGCGCTGCACTGCAGATCGCCGCTGCCAATGTCAGGGCTATAACAAGCCACAAGCACAACACCCGACAACATGGCGCCCAGAGCGCCCGTTTGAATGATTCTGGAAAGACGCATCGAAGCTCCTTAAACGCTAAGCTAAAAACGTAGTGAGGCTTGCGCCCCGGTGTACTCACGGCCAACCACCGGGCTTACGGCCAAGCGAGGAGAAGTGGCCACGTCGGCTGTGGTTTCGCCGCTCGTGGTCATCAGCAGGTATCCGCCGGCCAGACCCGCCACGACGCCCAAAAAGCCCGACACAATGGCCACGCCGTTGAATGCGCGTCCGCGTTTTTCGATGGCCGGGTCAAAGACGGTTGCCTTTTCGAGATCCGTGGCCGCCTTGTTTGCCAAGGCGCCGGTGATGACAGCCGTTACAAGCAAAACGCCGCCCACACCAGCCAAAACAAAGCCCGTGGTGCGCCAGGTGTTTGCGCCATCCGTCGCCGCAGGTGCAGGAACACCCGTATCTACAATGGCAGGGGGCTCAGTGGGGAGCGGCGCGTTGGGCGAGACAGTCGTGGTCTCAGGCGGTTGGGTCGGGGTTGTAGGTTGTATGATGGGCTGCACGGGGCGGCTTTTGTCATCCACCTCCTTTTGCAGGTCTGCAATTCGCTTCTCCACCTCGCTTCGATTTACGGCGTCAGGTGACCGCCGAATGTAGTTCTTGTAAAAACGAATGGCTTCTTCCGGCTGCTCGTTCAAACGATACGATTGGGCGATGTTGAAAAGGAAAACCGGGTCTTCCACGTTCAAGTAGGCCTTTTGGTATTCCTCAATCGCTTCGGGATATCGACCCACATCGTAAAGCCGGCGCGCTTGCTCGAAATGTTGCTTAGCCGCTCGCTTCTGTTGAGGCGTTTGTGCCCGCGCCTCCTGTGAAAGCACTCCTACAATCACGAGCGCCGCGCAGATTAAGACCCCTAAGGTTTTCATTTACGACAGTCCTTTTTCTGCAGCCGCACGCACCAGCTTGTCGGTTGGACTCGGAGTGAAGCTGCGCCCATACAGTAACCGAGCGGAATGAAGGGGTCAAAAGAGCGGCGAGTCCCTCTCGCTTGGCAAGTGCCGTTGCCATGCGTGCCCGCGCTGGCAGCCGAACCGCCCGTCTGGCACGCACCAAGGCAATGCCAAAGGCTCTTCGCAGGGATCACCACCAGCGATGGCGTTCGGTCGTCGTTAATAGACATGAGCCGTGAAGGCAAGGCTTAGGAGCCATGGGTTTGCCCACGGTGGCCGGTCAACTTGCAGCGGCCAGCCCCCCCTCATCAGAGCGCCTTTGACCAAACACCATCGATTGACTTATTGAATTGACAGAGTTGTCGTTGATGCGTAGCCTTCGCGCGCTGTCTACTTGGAGCAAGCGCATCCAGAGCTTTGCTTTCACGAAACACGGTGGGGATTCTCAGAAAGGCTTCGGGCACAGATGAAACGCCTACTATTTGCAGCCCTTGTGGTTGTCGGAACGGTCATCATCGTCGCGACAATCAATGGCATGCCGAGCCGCATTGAACCATCCAAAGTCCCAGAAGCTACCGCTCGTTTAGGTCATGCCATGGCACCTGCGAGGAGCCTTCCCCTATTCAGGGAACATCAAGAAGAGGCGTCTTCAATGAGCTTGCCGGCAGAGTTTGGCAGCTTTTCGCTTGAAGAGGCGAAGAGGTTCGCTCGGGCCCACGTGCGGACCGCGGATGACCTGACCCGTTTTCTTGGCGGGCTCGAAGCGAAAGCGAAAGAGCAGCAGGTCGTCACGCAGCTGGAGATGGCTTCCGGCATTGCGGCCATCGAGGCTGTGCACGGTCGCGCGGGGGCAGATGTCATTAGACGAGAGGTTTCCACCTTTCGAGAAAACATGATCGCGCACTCTCGAACTCTTGCTGCCGCACGCGATCCGTGAGGCAGCTTTCCATAACCGCCATTCGCACTGTCAAAAACAAGGAAAAACAAATGAAAAAACTCGTCGTCGCCGCATCCTCGATCGCAGCAGTTTTCGCCGTTTCAGCCATGGGTCTTGCCCAGGTTGGCACAAAAACCTTAAGCCCGGCCCCTTCCGGCGTGGGAACCAAGACTCTTAGCGCCTCTCAGTGGGTTGTAGGTTTTCCATGCGAAGTCGTCACCGGCGGAGATACCGCCACGGTTTTCCTAACGTCAGCGTCGTATTGCGGCGGCACCTCAGCGGGAACCTTCACAATGCAGCGCCAATACGGCACCGGCATCGATGCAGCTGGGGCGCAGATCAGTTACGACATGTATCTGAAATTGGTCGAACGCATCATGGAGTCCCCATGGCAACGTGTCGGAGCAGACGTGACAGGCGGCGGCGTGTACGCCCGCTCGATATCGATACGAAGCAACTAAAAACGGCGTAAATACCGCCTTGCCAACTTATGCGGTGGTGGGGTGGTTCAAAAAGTGCGCTGAACCAGATCGCCTCACCACCTAAGCGCGGTGCGGCGATTTTCGTTTGCTTTTTCTATTACACACAAGACACGGTGCCGGTTTGCCCGCGATGGCGCTTGCCGGCCCGCAGCCTTGTGAACCGGGAGCGCCCGCACGTTGCGACCGCAGGCATCTCGTGGCAACTCCCCTAACGCGTGCCCCTGCCCTCTGTCTCACTTTCGAGCCCATCCACCCAAGGGGCCCCACCCGCCTTGCTTCGCTATGCGCGGGCCGAGTGGCCGCGTTACGCAGCCGGCGCTGTTGCGCTGGCGATGACGAACGGGCTTGGGCTGCTGATTCCCTGGCTGCTCAAGCTCTCCATCGACGCCCTGGTGGTTCCATCGGCCGCGTCGCTAGGTCTTATCGCCCGCTACGCGTTGGCCATTGTGGGCTTGGCGGCCGCACAAGCCGCCATTCGGACCATCTCGCGCGTGCTCATTTTCAATGGCGGCCGCGAGGTTGAATTCCGTTTGCGGGGGGATCTTTTCCGCCATGTGTTGGCGTTGCCGCAAAGTTTCCACCGCAGCCATCCCACCGGCGAATTGATGTCCCGCCTAACCAACGATCTATCGGCTGTGCGCATGCTGTTCGGCCCCGGCGTGCTGAACATCGCCAACACCAGCATCGTGTACCTGACAGGGCTTTATCTCATGTCCACGCTGTCGGCGCGGTTGACTTTGTTCGCGGTTATCCCCCTGCCCTTGGTGGTGATATCGGCGCAATTTGCAAGTCGGCGCATTTTTCATCAGAGCCGCGCCTTGCAAGCGCAAATGGGCGTGCTGTCAAACCATTTGCAAGAAGATCTCAACGGCATCGCCACTTTGCGCGCGTACACCCTGCAGACGCAACGTCACCAGCTGTTTGCGGGTCTAAGCCAGGGCTACCTGGATAAGTCTTTGGCTTTGGTGCGCACCCGCGGTCTGCTGGGGCCGCAATTCGCCGTGGCGGCCGGGTTGGGCACTTTGATTGTGCTGTGGCTGGGAGGCCGAGAGGTCATTGCGGGGCGCATGACGGTGGGTGGCCTTGTGGCTTTCAACGCCTACTTTGTGTATCTGGCTTGGCCCACCTTGGCCTTGGGATGGGTGTTGTCACTCTGGCAGCGAGGGCTCGCAGGATGGGAACGGGTCAAAGAGGTGTTTGTCATCGCCCCGACGGAAGCGGCCCCTGCAGACGCGCCCGCCGTTGAGGTTGCCGCTGCCGCGGTAGACGTGCGTGCGCACAACCTCAACATTGCGCTTGGTGGCGTGCCCATCTTGAAAGCCTTGAATTTTCGTTTGGCGGCAGGCCATACCACCGCGATCGTAGGCCGCACCGGCAGCGGCAAGAGCACGCTTACCGACGCTTTGGTGCGGTTGGTTGATGTACCACCCGAAAGCCTGTTCTTTGCCGACCAAGACGTGACGCAGATGCCGCTTGCCAGCCTGCGCGCGCAGATCGCCTATGCGCCTCAAGATCCGTTTCTGTTCTCGGCATCCATCGCCGACAACATCGCCTTCGGGCGACGGTGGTCGGGGCTAGGCCAGCCCCCTTCCCCGGATCATCACAACGCGCACGAATGGTTGGACATTGAGCAAGCCGCGCAAGACGCCGGTTTGGGGCGAGATCTTTTAGAGCTACCCGATGGCCTTTCCACTTTGGTGGGTGAGCGCGGCATCACCTTATCGGGCGGGCAGCGGCAACGCGTGGCTTTGGCCAGGGCGCTTTACGCACAAACGGCCCTGGTGATTTTGGATGATTCGCTGTCTTCCGTAGACGCGGAAACCGAGCAAACCATCTTGGCCCAGCTGCGCAGCCACTTGGGCCGTCGAACCGCCGTGATCATCTCTCACCGCGTGGCCGCCGTTCGCCACGCGCATGAGATCTTGGTTTTGGACAAAGGCGAAATTGTGGAACGCGGGCAGCACGAAGATCTGCTGCAAGCCGGCGGCACCTACGCCACCCTTTACCAAGAGCAAAGCCAACAAAACGCGCCAAAGGAAAGCCCATGAGAGCCACCTCGGCCGCTTCACGGGGTGCGGAAGCCGGCGCGCATGAAGCGGTGCTGGGCAAGGCTCTGGATCGGCATCTGCTGAAGCGCATCTTGACCTATGTTTGGCCTTACAAGGGGCTGATGCTGGTGGCGCTGCTGGTGCTGCCGCTGGCGGCCGCGTTTGAGCTTGCGCAGCCGTATCTGTTGAAAAAAGCCATCGACGAACACATCGCCGTGGGCAAGCTGCAGGGCCTTGACCAATTGGGCCTGCTTTACCTTTTGATGCTGGTGGGACAGTACGGCTTTTTGTTCCTGCAAACCTACTTGATGCAAATGGTTGGCCAGCGCGCCATGGCCGACCTTCGCGACCAGCTTTATAGGCACGTGCTGGGCTTGTGCCAGTCGTTCTTTGAAACCACACCCGTGGGTCGTTTGATGACCCGCATGACCAGCGACATCGAATCGCTCACCGAGCTTTTCGCATCTGGTCTGGTCAGTTTGATCAGCGATTCGATCAAGCTAACCTTGATCCTGATCACCATCTTCGCCATTGATGCGAGGTTGGCCTTGTTTTCGTTGGCCAGCGCCCCGGTGCTGCTGGGCATCGCGTGGGCGTTTCGCCGTTTGGTGCGCGAAGCGTTTCGTGAGATTCGCACCCGGTTGGCGCGGCTTAACGGCTTTTTGCAGGAGCACCTCTCTGGCATTCGCATTGTGCAGGCGTTTGCCCAAGAGCGGCTCGCGGCGCAACGCTTTGACGAACTCAATCACGCTTACCGGCAAGCCAGCGCCCGCGCGATTTTTGCCGATGCAGCGCTATACGCCATTGTGGAAGCGGTGGGATCGTTTGCGCTGGCCGGTTTGCTCTGGCACGGCGGCGGTCGCATCTTCGCCGGCACGCTGAGTTTTGGCGTGTTGGTTGCCTTTGTTGAATACCTGCAGAAGTTCTTTGCCCCCATACGTGACCTGTCCACCAAATACACGGTGCTTCAGCAGGCAATGGCAGCCGCCGAACGAATCTTTGAATTGCTGGACACCCACACGCCCGACGCGCCGGTATCCACAGCCCCCCCAGCCCCAGAGCCCAAGGACGCGCCGGTCATCGAATTTCGCAACCTCAGCTTCGGCTATCGCCCTGGCCAGCCCGTGCTCACAAACATCAATCTCAAAGTGAAGCGCGGCCAAACCGTGGCGATTGTAGGGCCCAGTGGATCGGGCAAGTCCACCTTGATCAAACTGTTGGCACGCTTATACGCGCCCTCGCAGGGGCAGATCCTGCTTGATGGTGTTTCCCTGGTACACATTCCCTCGCAAGCCGTGCGGCGCCGCATCGTAACCATTGGTCAAGAGCCGTATCTTTTCTCGGGCACCTTGGAACAAGCGATCGGCTTGGGGGACGTTGCCGCCGACAAAGTGCAGGCCGCTGTAGATTTGGCGGGCGCCCACGCGGTTGTGGCTCGGCGTCCTGAGGGGCTGCGGGCACCCGTCACCGCGCGCGGTGCGAACTTTTCCGCAGGCGAGCGGCAACTTCTGGCGTTGGCGCGGGCCTTGTGCCGAGCCCCTGAGGTTTTGGTGCTTGATGAAGCCACCGCCAATGTGGACCCAGAGTCTGAGCGCCTCATCGAGGTGGGCACCACCCAACTGATGCAGGGGCGAACGTCGATCGTGATCGCGCATCGGCTGTCCACCATCTTGAACGCCGATCACATCGTGGTGCTTGAAGCGGGGCGCGTGGTGGAGCAAGGTGGCTTGCAAGAATTGCTTGCCGTGCAGGGACTTTTTTCCCGCTTCTATCAGTTGCAGATCTTGGGCCCTGGGTCCCCTTCAGGTTCACGCGCCAACCAGGCCCCTTTACTTGCCGCGGCCCCCACGTCAGGATTGCCCTCATGATAGGTAGACACAGTGTGATTGGCTTTGCCGCTTTTGCAGCTTTTGCAGCCTTTGCAGGACCGCTGGCGACGCCTCTGTTCGCCCAGGCCAAGGTGCCCGAGATACCCTTTGAGAGTTACGTACTCGACAACGGTCTTGAGGTTATTTTGCACCGCGATCCCGCGGTGACCACGGTGCACACAGAGCTTTGGTACAAGGTGGGCTCCAAAGACGAAGAGCCGGGCAAAACCGGTTTCGCGCATTTGTTCGAGCACATCATGTTCCAGGGCACAAAACACGTACCCGAAGACGCGCACTTTAAGTATTTGCAGGAAGCCGGCGCCTCTAATGTCAACGGCACCACTAGTTTTGATCGAACCAACTACTACCAAACGCTGCCCTCCAGTCGGCTTGAGCTGTCGCTGTGGCTCGAATCGTCACGCATGGGCTTTTTGCTGCAACGATCAAGCTTTCGCGAAACTCTCGACAACCAGCGCGACGTTGTGAAAAACGAGCGCCGCCAGAGCGTGGAAAACCGCCCCATGGGGCTGGTGATGCAGGTGCAACTCGAAAATCTGTTTCCCCCAAACCATCCCTATCATCACGAAGTGATTGGCAGCATGGCCGATCTGCAAGGCGCCTCTGAGGCCGACATAAAGGCATTTTTCAATCGCTACTACGCCCCCAACAACGCCATCTTGGTCATTGCGGGCAACTTCGAGACGGCCGAGGCCAAAACGTTGGTGGAAAAGTACTTTGGCCCCATTCCCGCCGGGCCGCCCATCGTGCGGCGGACGGTGCCGCCCGCAGAGCTCAAAGCGCCCCGCTCGATTGCCATGGAAGCGAAGGTCAATCTGCCTTCTGCGTTCTTAACCTTTCACTCCCCCGCCATGTATCAGCCCGGTGATGCCGAGATGGACGTTTTGGCCGCGGTGCTGGCCGATGGCAAAACCTCGCGGCTTTACAAGCGCTTGGTTTATGACCTGAAGGTGGCGCAGCAGGTGAGCGCCCACCAGTGGTCAATGCTGAACGCGGGCCTGTTCGAGGTGCAGGTGACACCTTTGCCAGGCAAGTCTTTGAGCGACGTGGTTGCGCTGGTGGAAGAAGAGCTTGAAAAGCTTCGCAAGGAGCCCATTTCCGCAGATGAGCTGGAACGGGTGAAGAACAAGATCAAAACCCAATTCTTCAGCAACCTTGAACACGTGGCGGGTCGCGCCGGCTTGCTGGCTCAGTACAAGTACTTCACGGGCGACCCCGGTTTCGTGGCCAAAGATCTCGCTCGCTACGAGGCCGTCACGGCCGCCTCGGTGCAAGCCTATGCGCGCAACGTCTTGCGCAAGGATCGGCGCCTCACGGTCACTGTCACCCCCAACGATCAGGCCCCGATCATGGGCCGCGTTAAGCCTTAGGATTTTCCATGCGCACCATGATGAACGCCCATCTCATTGACACTTTCACAAAGCTTGCGTTGCTTGCAAGCGTCAGCGCTTGCGCCACCACGCCGCCATCAGATCCCGCGCGGCCGGGGGCCAGCGTGGCCACCTTGCCCCCGGACTTGGATCCACAGTCGCAAGGCCTGGCTTCGGCACCCAAGCCGAAGGTGCGAGAAACGCAGCGCGAACGGATCACGCCGGATGATGAGTTTCGGCAACAGCGCCCTGCCCCCGCGCCCGATCCCGAATTCACCATACCGAAGGTCATACGCTTCAAGCTAGCCAACGGCCTGCCGGTGATCTTGGCTAAAGACAGCGATTTGCCTTTGGTGTATGTGCAGCTTGTGGTGCGCACCGGCGCGTTGGCCGATCCCACGGGCAAGGCAGGGCTTGCCGATTTGACGGCCGACATGTTGGACGAAGGCACCGCGCAGAGAAGCGCTTTGCAAATTTCGGCCGAGATTGAACAGCTGGGCGCTTCGCTTGGTACCGGAGCCGACTGGGACCACAGCACCGTTTCGGTGTCGGGCCTTACCGAAGTGATGGATCGCGCGCTGCCCGTTTGGGCCGACGTGATCTTGAATCCAGCGTTCGCGGAAGACGAACTCGCGCGCGTTCGCGAAAACCGCATGGCCGGGTTCCAACGCCGCAAAGATTCCCCTCCCGCTCTGGCCGACATTGCCTTTGGCCGCGCGGTGTATGGCGCCAAGCACCCGCTGGGATGGCCGCAGAACGGCACCGAAGAAACGCTGCCCACCTTGTCGGTGGCCGAGCTGAGAGCCTTTCACAAGGCCAATTTTCAACCCAACAACGCCGTTTTGGTTGTGGCCGGCGATATGGACGAAGCGGGCGTGCGCAAACTGATCGAACCCTTGCTTAAGGGTTGGAAGGGCCGCGCGCAGAAACCGCGCCCTGTGCCTACGGCGAAGCCATTGGCCAAATCGCGCATCTTCTTGGTGAACAAAGCGCAGGCGCCGCAATCGTCGATTCGCATGGGGCTGCCGGCGCTGCCGCGCAAACACCCCGACTACTACAAAGCGCGGGTGATGAATGAAATCTTGGGCGGCAGCTTCCGTCGCTTGTCATTGAATCTGCGCGAGCAAAAAGGCTGGACCTATGGCGTTTATTCACGCTTTTCCACCCATCAGGTGCCAGGCCCCTGGCAAATCAAAGGCGAATTCGTGGCCGACAAAACCGCCGATTCCGTCAAAGAGTTGCTGAGCGAAATCGAAAAGCTTCGCACCGAAGACGTGCCACAGGGAGAGCTGCAAGAGGCCAAGGATGCCTTAACGCGGGCTTTTCCCGCCTATTTCTCTACCATGCGCCAAGTGGCCGGCCAAATGGCTGCGCTGGTTCTCTACAACCTGCCCAACAACGAACTGGAGTCGTTCCAAAAGAAGGTGGCGGCGGTGACCGCAAAGGACGTGCGCGACATGGCCCGCAAGTACCTTTTGCCGCAAAAGCTGGCCATTGTGGTGGTGGGCGATCAGGCCAGCAACCAGGAGCCCCTGTCGAAGATCGCCGATGTGGAACTGCGCGACATTGATGGCAAGCCCATAAAGCCTTAACCGCTTGCACGATAATCGGGCCCCCTTCGCGCTGTGTTGGGGGCCGCCGCTTGTTTCCGGGTGCGTGGCTGCAGCAAGCCCCGTACACTTGCCACGCATTGACCAGCTTTCGAGACCTTCGCGAACAAAGACTTCGGGATGAAGTGGGCACGCTTCACAAGCAAGCCGCCCTGCCCGTGGCTTTGGTTTATCCCAGCCCCTACCACGTGGGCATGTCGTCCCTAGGGTTCCAAACGATTTATCGCGAACTCAACGCGCTGCCCGACGTGGCGGCGGAACGCGCGTTTTTGCCCGACGACGTGGCCGCCGCCCGGGGCAGCCGCGAGCCTCTGTGCACCTATGAATCTGGCCGTCCCATTGGCGACTTCCCCGTGTTGGCGTTTTCTTTGGCCTACGAATTGGAGCTGGCAGGCCTGGTTGATTGCCTGGACTTGGCGGGTATTCCCGTCTTGGCCAGCGAGCGCGCCCAACAGCCCCACCGGCAACCGCTGATCCTTGTGGGCGGTCCGCTCACGTTTTCAAACCCGGTTCCGGCAGGTCCTTTTGCCGATGTGATGATCATGGGCGAGGCCGAAGATCTGGTGGCCACCGTGATGCAAGCGGTGCTGGACCAAACCGACCGCGAAGCCATGCTGCGCAGCCTGGCGCAACAGCCGGGGTTTTATGTACCCAGCGTGCACGGCGAAACCCCACCGCCGGTCGCCAAAGTGCCCGACGAGCGGCTGCCCGCGCATTCGCAGATCCTCACGCCGCACACCGAGCTGGCGAACATGTTCCTGATCGAGCCCGAGCGGGGCTGCCACCGGGGCTGTACGTATTGTGTGATGAGGCGCAGCACCAACGGCGGCATGCGTTTGGTGCCACCCGAGCGTGTGCTGGCGCTGATCCCTGACGAGGCCAAACGCGTGGGCTTGGTGGGCGCGGCGGTCACAGATCATCCCAAGCTGCCCGAGATCTTAAGAGCGCTGGTGAAACAAGGGCGCGGCGTGGGCATTTCCAGCCTGCGCGCGGATCGTTTGAACGACGAAATCGTGGGTTTATTAAAAGCGGGGGGCTATCGCACGCTCACCACGGCTTCTGATGGCAGCTCGGAGCGCATGCGCCAAGCCATCGCCCGCAAAACCCATGAGCGACACCTGCTGGCGGCCGCGCAGCTAACCCGCACACACGGGCTTCGCTTGTTGAAGCTCTACATGATGCTGGGCTTGCCCGGTGAAACCATGGACGACATTGAAGAGCTGATTCGTTTTGCCAAGCAGCTGTCCGAAGCGGCGCCCAAGGTGGCATTTGGCATTGCGCCCTTTGTGGCCAAACGCAACACACCGCTGGATCGGCATGCGTTTGAAGACACGGCGATCATTGAAGCCAAGCTTGCGCGTCTTCGCGTGGGGCTAAAGGGAAAAGTGGACATTCGCTCCACGTCGGCGCGCTGGGCTTGGGTGGAATATCGCTTGGCTCAAGGGGGCTTTGCGGCAGGTTTGGCGGCTGCGGAAGCCGCGCGCGGGGGCGGCGCGTTTGCGCAATGGAAGCGCGCGCTGGCCAAGGTGCCCGTGCCTGAGGTGGTGGCGCCAGCGCCTCTGCCTGTGCTGCGGTTGCCGGTGAGCCAAGCGCAAACGCTGCCGGCCTCGTAAGGGCTCTAGTTCACCACGCTGCGGGGCTCGGTTTCGTCCACGTCGTCAAGCTCTTCGCCGTTGGGGCCCATGGGCAAAATCGGCGCCCACACCAGCCGGTGCATTAGCGCGTCGTCAATGAGCATACCCCTGTCGCTGAAAAACAAAGCGTTTTGCTTGTTTCCTTCATGCAATTCCGCCACAAAAATGATGGCTTGGCCGTCGTCGTTGTAGCCCAGCTGCACAAGGGCGTTTTCCAACCAGCGTCCTCCGCCCGTGAAGGTGATCTCTTCCGGCAGCGTGTAGAAGCCCTCAAGCGGCAACGACACCAGGGACTTGCACCAAGCCTCGTTGCTCAGGGTCACCACGGGATCATGCCAAAACCAGCGGTTGTTGCGGTTGTCGTGGGGCCGTACCACAAAGCGCTGCCCACCGCGGCGGCCCACATACACAAGGACATCTTTGGGAATGGCGGTTTCGTGACCGGGCAAAGCGGTCGTTGTTCGGTACAATCCGGGCTCGGGCCAGGGCATACATGGGTAATATCATGGCGTTGGTGAAGCCGCCCGGGTTGGACCGCGCGCCGGGGCACAATGGCATTTTGTGGCCACCCCTGTGGTTTTCATGGGTTGCAGAACGACCGTTCAGGTGGTAGTCATTTCCCCCCTGGAGACCAAATGGCGACCCTCGCGAAACTGATCACGAACGAAAAGCGGAAGAAGCTGGCCAAAAAGTACGCCCCTGTGCGCGCCACGCTGAAAGCCATCATTGCCTCGCCCACGGCCAGCGCCGAGGAAAAGGACAAGGCCAACCGCAAAATGCAATCTTTGCCCCGCAACAGCACCAAGGTGCGTTTCCGCAACCGCTGCGAAATCAGCGGCCGTCCCCGCGGTTTCCTCCGCAAGTTCCGCATGTCCCGCATTGCTTTGCGTGACTACGGTTTGCGTGGCGACATCCCCGGCGTGATCAAGAGCAGCTGGTAGTCCCTTCGTGAGGCCAGCCGGCTTCACGAGTCTGACCATGGGGTTTTTCCAGCACGGTCAACAGATTTGCGGGCGGAAGCTATGTCTTCCGCCCTTGTTTTGTTTCATCTAGGCAAACCATGTCAGAACCAAGATTCGTCTGGCTGGATATGGAGATGACGGGCTTGAATCCCGACTACGATGCGATCTTGGAGATCGCTTTGATGGTTACGGGGCCCGATCTTGAGCCTTTGGCGTCCATTGAGCGCGTGGTCTTTCAGCCTGACGACGTGCTGGACCGCATGAGCAGCAAGGTGCGGGAGATCCACACCAACAATGGCCTTGTTGAAGATGTGCGGAGCAAGGGCATCGACCTTCGCGTGGTTGAACGCGACGTTTTGAAGGTCATCTCACAACACTGCGGGCCGGGTCAGGGGCTTTTGTGTGGTCGCTCGATCCACAACGATTGGAAGTTTTTGGTGAAGTACATGCCGCGCATCGAGCAGCACCTTCACTTTTTGCGGGTGGACGTTTCCACCTTCAGCGTGCTAGTTGACGCATGGTTTCCAAAGGCCCGCTACGCCCACACGCTTCCCAGCCACAGGGCTTTGGACGATGTGAAGTCGGGCTTGGTGGAAATGCGACATTATTGCAAACAGGCCTTCGGCATAGACTTGGCCCATTTGCCTACCCCCGAATGAGGTTGGCGGCCAAGCCCGCGAAATTCTTCAAACACCGGCGCTGATTTTTTGTGCCAAAACTCCGGGATTCGGCTTGCACAGCTGCCAGCCTTGCCCTAGTCTCTCCGCTCCTTTCGACCAGGAATACGATTATGTCTCGCGTCTGCCAAGTAACGGGAAAAAAGCCGGCCACCGGCAACAAGGTCTCTCACTCCAACCGCAAGTCGCGGCGCCGCTGGCTGCCCAACCTGCAATGGAAGCGTTTTTGGGTGCCCAGCGAAAATCGTTGGGTGCGTTTGCGCGTCAGCACAACTGCCATCCGCGAAATCACGAAGCGCGGCATTGAGCGGGTGATGGCTGAAATGCGCGCAACCGGCCGAATCTAATCAAGGTCCGGGGTCGCGGGGGAAAGGCGGCACGATGGCCAAGAAACCCTCCAGTCCAAGCATGGCCTTTGCGGTGGCCCAGCTTGAAAAGAACCCTAGGATCGCCTTTGGCGATCTGAAAGCTGCCGCTGACAAAAAAGGCCTTCAGGTGCTTCCGATCATTTACGGTCGCGCCAAGAAGGCCTTAGGTTTACAGCGCCGTTCAGCCGCAAAGCCGGGCCGCCGCGTGGCGGGCCGCTCGCCGGTTCCGGCGCCTGGTGCCTCCGTACCTGGAGTGGACCGCCCCCGCCGGGGTCGGCCCCCCAAGTCTGCCACAACGCCCACCCTTGATGGTTCTTTGAGCCAGCTGATGGAAGCCGTGCAGCAGGCGGAAGTGCACCGGCAAGCGCTTGAGCAGATTCAGCAGATCCTGGACAGCGCGCTTCGCCCGCGCCGTGGCCGGGGTCGGCCGCGCAAGAACCCTTAGCCCGGCCTTGCGCTGAGAAACCAACTTTAGGGGTTGAGGTACTGCCAGTGTAGGCGCATAGTCGCGCCCATGACGAACCACATTGGAACTGCCTCACAGGTGCTGCTGATGGCTGCTTCCCCCACCGCCGCCGGAGGCGCCGCACGCCGTCGTCGCCGTCGCCGCACAGGTTTGATTGCGGCTGGTCTTCGCGGGCTGCTCACGGTGATCACCAACACCGCTCGTGACGTCTCGGGCGTTTTTGGTGGCGGCATGGGTGGCGCTGCGGCTTAAGCTGGCATAAGCGGTACAAACGAAAACGCGCGGTGATGAGCCGCGCGTTTTTGCGTTTCGAAGGGGTTGGGGGCGCGGTTATTCTTTTTCGACCTTTCCTAGATCGTCGAAAGGTTGTTGTTCCCAGCCGTCGCAAAGATTGGCGGTGATCGTCAATTCACCGTTGCTCTCGCCGCTCAAATCGAACGTGTGCTCTCCCAAGCCGGCGCTGTTGATGTAGTGGCTTTGGTCGCCGATCTTGAGGAGGCCGATGACGGGATCGTCGTCGCCGTCCTCAACAACGAACGAAACCGTCAGCTCGGAGTCTGTCGACTCCGGCAATTCTGATGTAATCCGAATTGTAGGAAGACGGTTGCGGTTGGACGGGCGCTTCCCTCGGGCATCTTCTTTTGAACGTTTCGACCACTTGGCAATCGTTTCCACTTGCCAGTCTTCAAGCAGGCTTGCAGGGGCCGGGGGCATTCTCGGGCGAAACGTCTCGACAACACGACCCTCGTTAGTGCGAAGCTGCGGTTTGACATCGTCGGCAATCGCCCCCCTCCAGGTCCAACCATTGGGTGTGTCAAGTTCCAGATCTGGCGGAGGTGGTCCAATGTCTTTACATTTATCCAGGTCAAAAAAATCAAATCGAAAGGCCGGCCCAGTTTTGTTGGAGGTGGCACCGTGGCAGTTCAGACACTGGCCTTGGAGGATGGGATAGATGTCGGCTTCCCAGGTTGGCTTGTCAGGAGTGACGGGCCCGCTGCAGGCGCCTAGCAGCAAGAGAGTGACGCTACCCACGATGGCATTTCGTTTGTGCTTGTTCATAGCCAGTAGTGGACCTGAAGGAGAAGGGTTGTCGCCGTTTCGATGCCGGCGGGTCGCTGCATACGCCCCACCAGCTGAATTTCTGTGTGGGGGTAGGGAAACCAGTTGAGAAGCCCCGTAAGCGCATCGGTGGCTGAATCACGAACCTGGATGGCGGTCTGCAGTCGCTCGGCCAACGCGGTAAACATCAGGCTATTCCAAGGCAAAAAGGTGAAGCCAGCCGCACCCACAAACTGATTTTGCGCCGCTGGCCCGTCAAATTGCCGATTTACAATGTTGGCCTCTGCCAGGAACATAAGCTTGGCCGGTTCTAGAAAATACCGAGCCACCAAACCACCGGTAATGCGTGAGTTGCCATCAACAGTGCCAAAGCGCGCCTGCACAGCAATTGAGGCCGTTTCTTCGAATAACCTTCGCTCGAGGTAGGCGGCGCCGCCAGTTTCACGTGCGCCCAACTTCTGTAAGAAGTCGGGACCAAACGCGGTTAAATGCAACTCCCAAACGTTCGAGATGTAACCACCTGAGACATTGTAACTTTCTTCCAGGAGGTTAAAACCAAGATCGCGCCGAACGTAGGTGATGTGTTCGGCCAAGCGCAAACCGAACGGTGCATAGAATCGGCCAGCGCGCGCGTACCAGCCCTGAGCCGAGGGTTGCCACATGAGAAAGTGTTCCCGCGAGATGACGCGGTGGCTGTTCACGGGCTGATAGTTGCTACCTAAAATATCGCCAGACCCAGACCTAATTTGCCCTCGCAGCCCCCCAGATGCCTGCAAGGAAAACGATTCGCCCATCGCAACCCGCGCATAAACATCGGCCTGCATAGGGAAGATTGCCAGGCTGGGCGAATCTGGCCCGCCAACGTCCTGAGAGACAACGGCACCACGGAAATCTCCGCCCAAAGCCAGCCAATCTGGCAGCTCAAGAGCGCCATGAAGGAAGTCGCCACTGCCTTCAAAGGTGGAAAGATCCTCGCCCGCGGCATCGCGGCCGTAACCTCGCAACAAGCCACCGCCCGCAGGGCTAAAGTGACACTGATTGCAGCGGGTGGTCCCTGAGGTGAACTGCCATTGTGGGTAAGCTTGGACTTTTGCAGGTGCGAGCCAGAGTACGAAGGCCGGCAAAAAGAGCAGCGCAAGCTTCAAAAACCGCAGGCTCATTTCTTCGCTCCTTCAAGCACCCACTGTTCAAATAAGGCAATGTCAGCCTCCGCCAACGGCCTGTCGGGAGGCATCCGTTCGGCCCCACGGGCTCTCATCATATTCACGGTCCGGGACTGCGCAGGGTTCCCAGGCGAGATAAGCGCGCGCAAAATGGACTTTTCACCGCGAGCACAGTCTTCACTGTTGTCATTGTTGTCGCCACAGTACTGGGTGTACGTGCGCAACCCCGTCAAACTCCTATACGCCTTATCGGGCGTTGACATATCAAGCCCGGACGCCGCGGCGGCTTCGCTGTGGCAGCTGGATGTGGCGCAATTGGGAATGATGATGGCTGGGGCGATGTAGGCCCAGTCGGCCGGTCGATCGTCGTCGACCGCGCCGCAGGCCCCCACCAACAACCCAAGCCCCAGAAGTGCTCGCTGGTACTTCAGTGTTGTCACGTTAAAGGCTACTTAACCACAGAACCGCAAAGGGAAAAAGCGAAGAAGCTGCGCGAACTTCACCGCGATGTCCCTTTGTTGAAACTGCTCAACCCGGCGGGGGCGCCCAGCCCCCCTACCCTATGCCCGCTCGAGGTACGTGTAACCCGAGAGGCCCTCTTCGTACACGCGCAGCAAAGCGCGGGTGTCTTCCAGCGACATGCGATTGGAGCGCACCGCCAATTCGGCGTAGCGACGCACCCGGGCAACCAGTTCGGCGCGGTTGTAGCTGACGTAGTTCAAAACGTCGGTCACCGAATCGCCCGCCACCACGTGTTCAATGTGGTAACCGCCGCCTGGCGCCAACGACACGTGCACGGTGTTGGTGTCGCCAAACAGGTTGTGCAAGTCGCCCAAGATCTCCTGGTACGCGCCCACCAGGAACGCGCCCAGGTAGTAGTCGCCCCCTTCGGGGTGGTGCAGTTCCAGAACGTCTTTCACGTCGCGCTTGTCGATGAATTGATCGATTTTGCCGTCGGAATCGCAGGTGATGTCGGCCAGCACGGCGCGGCGCACGGGCTCCTCATCCAGCCGGTGAATCGGCATGATGGGGAACAGCTGATCTATGGCCCAAATGTCGGGCAGGCTCTGAAACATCGAGAAGTTACAGAAGTACGTGTCGGAAAGCGCGCGCTCCATGCCGTCGAATTCCTCGGGTGCGTCCAGCATGTCGCGCACCATCTTCAGCACCTTTTGGAGGATCGCCCAAAAGATGTCTTCGGCCATCACGCGCTCTTCCAGGGACAAGTTACCCAGGTTAAAGAGCGTGAGCACCTCTTCTTTGTATTCAAGCGCGTCGTGGTAGTGCTCGCGCAGGTTTTTGCGTGAGATCTCTTTATAGGTCTCGAACAGGTTCTTCACCACACGGTGGGAAGTCTCGGGCAAGGTGTCGGGCACGGCGCCCGGCTGAAACTCGCCCACGCCCAGCACGTCGAACACCAGCATGCTGTGGTGGGCCGTTACCGCGCGGCCCGATTCCGTGACGATCGTTGGATGCGGCACCTGGGCCGCCTCACACGCCTCTGCCAGCGAGAACACGATGTCGTTCGCGTACTCTTGCATCGTGTAGTTCATCGACGACGCAAAATTCGTTTGCGAGCCGTCGTAGTCCACGCCCAGGCCGCCACCTGCGTCGAAGTAAGCCAGCGGGGCCCCCAGTTTGACAACCTCTGTATAAAAACGCCCCGCCTCGCGCAGAGCGTTTTTTACCGCGCGAATCGCGGAAATCTGGCTGCCCAAGTGAAAATGCAAAAGCTCGAGCGAGCCCAGCAAATTCACACCGCGCAGGTACTCGATGGCTTTCACCACCTCGCGCGTGTTCAGCCCGAACTTGGACCGATCGCCGCCCGAAGCCTCCCAGCGCCCCGACCCCTTGGTGGCCAGCTTTACGCGAATGCCAATGCTGGGCCTCAGATTCATACGCGCCGCCATGGTGGTGATGAGCTCGAGCTCAGAGAACTTTTCCACCACGATGATCACTTTGCGCCCCAGCTTCTGGGCCATCAAAGCGGTTTCAATGTATTCCTCGTCCTTGTAGCCGTTGCAGACAATCAGCGCTTCTTCGTCGTCCAGCATCGCCATCACGGCTAGCAGTTCGGGCTTTGACCCGGCTTCCAGGCCGTAGTGGTACGGACGCCCGAATTCGATGATCTCTTCCACCACGTAACGGTGCTGATTCACCTTGATCGGGTACACGCCGCGGTAGCCGCCCTTGTACTCGAATTCCACGATCGCCCGTTTAAAGGTTTCGTGAAGTTCAACCACGCGGCTTTTCAGCACGTCAGAAAACCGCACCAGCAAGGGCAAGCCAATGCCCCGGCGCCCCACCTCATCAACCAGCTCTTTGAGGTCGATGTTGCCGGCCTCAGCGCCGTTCGGGTGAGACACCACATTGCCACGCGCGTTCACGGAGAAAAAGCCGTGACCCCAATTGTGAATTCCATACAGCTCTGCCGAGTCCGCGGTGGACCATTTTCGGGGCATGCCGTTTCCGTTCGCCATGGGGCGTACAGTGAAGAAAAAATCTTCATCTCGCTAGAGAAATCTACGTGACGACGCATACAAGCGCCCCCGCGACCCGGCTTGGCGCCCCGGCCACCCGCTGCTACCCTGGGCCCGTGTCTTCTCAGTTCGGTCAAATGTTCCGAATCAGCACCTTCGGCGAATCCCACGGCGTGGCCGTAGGGGTGGTGGTTGATGGCTGCCCGCCACGGCTTGCCATCACGGCGGAAGAGATTCAGGTGGAACTGGACCGTCGCCGCCCCGGCCAAAGCCGCATCGTGACGCAGCGGCGCGAAGCCGACCAGGTGGAGATCCTCTCCGGGGTTGAGGACGGCCTAACCACCGGCACACCCATTGCCCTGTTGGTGCGCAACAGCGACGCGCGCAGCGGCGACTACAGCGAGATGGCCAACAAATTTCGCCCCTCGCACGCCGACTTTACCTATCAAACGAAGTACGGGATTCGGTCGTGGAAAGGGGGCGGACGATCTAGCGCACGGGAAACCATTGGCCGCGTGGCCGCGGGCGCCATTGCAAAGAAGCTGCTGGCGCGCGACTTCGGCGTGGAGATTGTGGCCTGGGTGCAAAGGGTGGCGGATTTGGAAACGCCCATCGATCCGGCCAGCGTGACCCGCGACGCGGTGGAAGCCAACATCATCCGTTGCCCCGACGACGCCATGGCCCAGCAAATGATCGCCCGCATTGATGTGGCTCGCAAAGCAGGTGATTCCTTGGGCGGCGTGGTGGAGGCCGTGGCGCGGGGCGTGCCCGCGGGCCTGGGGGAGCCCATTTTCGACAAGCTGGAGGCCGATTTGGCCAAGGCCATGCTGTCGCTGCCCGCCTGCAAAGGCTTTGAAAGTGGCAGTGGTTTTGCGGGCACCTATCTAAGTGGCAGCCAGCACAACGATCCTTTCTACAAAGGCGATGACCGCATTCGCACCCGCAGCAACCACTCGGGCGGCATTCAGGGCGGCATCTCGAACGGTGAAGACATATTTATCCGCGCGGCCTTCAAGCCCACGGCCACCATCTTGCGCCCGCAAGACACTGTGGATATAGACGGCAACGAAACGGTGCTTGAGCCCAAGGGCCGGCACGATCCCTGCGTGCTTCCGCGGGCCGTGCCGATTGTGGAGGCCATGATGGCGTTGGTTTTGGCCGACCACCATTTGCGCCACAGAGGCCAATGCGGCGGCATCTGAGCGAAGCGACGTTACGCTACGGTTTCATCAGCCACGATGGCGTTGGCGGGGCTATGCCCAAGGACGGGCCGTAGTCCACAAATCGCCGTCCTCCGGCCCATTCCTATAGTCACGAAGGGCGAATTTGTTTATAAAATGCAGCAACTTGCGCAACTTGAGCTGCGCAACTTTAAACCTTAGACGTTGGGACGCTAACGAATGACAACTAGACTAAGCCGCGCGAATCGTGTTTTAGGGCCCCGCGCGGGGGCTGCTTTGTTGGCCTTGTGTGCTGCCACCGCTTTGCCGGCTTTGGCGCATGCCCAGGACCGCCCTTTTGCGCGGACCTTCTCAGGCAATCTGCCAGGCCAGCTTGTGGTTGTGGGCAACTCTGCCGTCACCTGTGACCGCAGCCGCGAAACCGCCGCAAACTGCGACGCCGTGCAGACCGGCATGGGGCCCCCCAGCCTGGACAACGACACGATCGCAACCGTGTTTGTCGACGTTGACAACGACAACACCACGTTCAATTCCAGCGCTGCCACGCTGCAGATCAACGGCGACGTTGAGTGGGCGGGGTTGTACTGGTGGGGCTCCATTGATCCGGCCCGCGCCACCAGCACGCGAGACACAGCGCTGCGCAATCAAGTGCAATTTCAGGCGCCCGGCGGCAGCTACACAACCGTTGCTTCGCAATGGTTCGTTGACGGCGATCCCTACGCCGGGTTTTCCGACGTGACGGCACTGGTAAAAGCCGCGGGCGCTGGCGCGTACCAAGTGGCCAACATTGTCGCGTTCGAGGGCGAGGATGATCACCTGGCCGGCTGGTCCCTGGTGGTGGTGAATCGCGATCCCGCTTTGCCGTTTCGGCACATTTCCGTTTACGACGGTTACCGAACCTATGGTGGTGGCGATTCTGTCGACATTCCGCTGCAAAACTTCCTCACGCCTTTGCAAGGGCCTTTGGATGCACAAGTCACCTTCGTGGCGCTCGATGGAGATGCGGGCAAGACCGATTCCGTTGCCTTCAATGGCCAGGTGCTTAGCAACGCTTTGAACCCCGCCAACGATTTTGGAAACTCGACCATCTCGCGCAATGGCGTGGCGATCACCAATCGAAACCCTTCCTACGCCAACACGCTGGGAACCGACATTGACACTTTCAACGTCAGCGGATTTTTGACCAACGGCGCCTCCAGCGCCACGGCCACTTTTTCAGGCGAATCGAGCGAAGAAAACTTTGCCACCATCATAGGATTTCAAACCACGCTGTATTCGCCTGATGTTGAAGCGGAGAAGACCTCCACAGACGTCAATGGCGATCAAACCCGTCCGGGTGACGTGCTGGAATACACCATCACCGTACGCAACGAGGCGGGCGCGCAAGACACCGCCGTGGCTATGGTGCTTGACGACGTGATTCCTGCAAACTCCACTTACGTTGCGGGCAGCTTGCAGATCTCTGTTGCGTCGCCAGCAGGCGCTCCCGTGGGGCCTTTGACCGATGCTCCAGGTGACGACACCGGCGAGTATGTGGAAGCCACCAACCGCGTGGTGGTGCGATTGGGTACAGGGGCCAACACCACTACAGGCGGTGTGTTACTGCCAGGACAATCCACGGCGATCAAATTCCGGGTCACCATCAACCCCAACTTGGTGCAGGACACTGTGATCTCGAATCAAGCCACCAT
>JBBSJE010000005.1:0-73442 GCA_038257535.1 Polyangia bacterium | reverse complement strand
CACCACATCCTGGCGATCTTGGGGCACAGCCGAGCCGCCTGCCGTTTGTTTGATGCATGCGCAAAGCGGGAGGGTGGCGAACAGAACAAGCGTGGAGATCTTCACCCGCGAACCTTAACCAAGGGGGTGGTGGGCGTCTAGTCCCCAAGCGGCAGGCACTGCCCTGGCATGCGGAAACGCCGGCATCCGCCTGCTTTGTTAGAGCGGGCCATGCCGGCATCATCCGTCCGAGCCCCCGAAAAGCGCCACCTCACGCGTCCAGGCTTCTAAGCCCCCTCTTACGCCAGCTGTGTCGGCGCCGGGCCAAACGACGCCTTGCCCAGCGGGATACGCAACGGGAGTGGTCGGACAGTGATTCTGGCGTTACACTGAGCCAATGGTTTACAGGGCTATGGTCGCCGACAGCGATGGACGTCCGCGCGTTGGCAAGACCGCCAGAGAGCTTGGTGTTCGGACACAGGATGGAGGCGTTCGCGATATCGAGGTGAGCAACGAAGGGTTTGTCGCCCCCGGTACAGGCGGATTGTCCGTAAGCCCCGGATCTATTTGGAACTTGCCTCATCACCGCCGCCCGCGAGGCATGGGAAGGGGCTCCACTGGGCATGCCAGTGACAAAGTGTTTCAGCTCGATCCGCATCTACTACGGAGCCACGCTCTCGCGCTCCGCTTGGATAAGAAAGCTAAGGAAAGACATGCTTTCATAGAGCCTGCAGCCGAAGTCCCTTTAGATGTCTACGAGAACAACCTGGTAACAACGAGACCAGAGTGGACAACCGCATGGCCCTGAGCAAGAACTTAGCTCGCTACTTAGAAATGGAACGACTGATGCTTTCGCTTGAAGGCGACAACGTTCCGGCCGCCGACACATTGCGGGACCTCATGGACCCACTGTGGTATTTGCTTACTGAGGACGAAAGAACTTTCTTGGATAACCGCTCCGTCAGTCCAGTGGACGTTTTGGAGTGGGTGAGTGTTCCTTTGTCTACCTGCCTATTCGAACGGACCCAGTTGGTGCAGCGTCCGATCATTGAGGGCGCGATCAAAGACTGGAAAACAGCTGCATGACAACGGTAATTCTTGGATCGAATCGATTTGTTGATTGCACGAACTTGATTGGATTCAAAAGCGGGCCGCTTCTGCAAATCCGCTCGTCTCCTCCTGAAGTGATCCTCAACATTCCGCTGTCGCTCGTCGTTGACGATGAGCCTCAGCAAGTTGTTAGGAGCGACACTTCATTCTCAATTTTCAAGGGTGACATGGCATTGGCCATCGCAACGCAGATCAAGGAGGACGTCGTCCACCTCAAGTTGGACCTCAGGCCGATTGGGATCAACGTTTATGATGACGTCGCAGGGTTGCATGTTGGCCACAACGTGTTCTCGAACAACCAGCTTGAGCGTATAGCCACCGCGATCAATCTTTCGTGAGGGACGAAACCGCGGCGGCTGCAGGCCTTAGAGTATGCGACGGCGGCGCAACCACAGCATGAAGCCATAGGCCAGCGGCAAAAGACCGCCGCCCGCGGCGGACCTTCCGGAAGCGAAGTTGCAGTTGCAACCTCCGTTGCCGGATACGTCGCCGTCGTTGGTGGGCGGCGCTCCGCCAGGCACACCACCGGAGGGTGGCATGACGGGCGCTGGGCAGCCGGTGGAAGCCGGTTCGTTCACGCAGGCGTCGCAAGCGTTGATGACGCCGTCGCCGTCTTGGTCTTGGCAGGCGTCGCCAATGCCGTCATTGTTTATGTCCAATTGGTCAGGGTTGAAAACGGTGGGGCAATTGTCTACGAGAGCTACCAACCGAAGTCTCAGGCAAGGTGGACGAATGGAACGCGGTTATCGATGGCTCCTACGCGGTCTTGGATCTCACGCTCAACGACATGCTGGGCAACAAGAACAACGGCCTTGTGCCCGCATGGTCAAATTCGCGCGGCGAAACCGTTGCGGCATACGCCGGCGCCCCCACGCACTTCCAAAACGACTCCACGCGCACGCCCTTTCGCATCGGCCAAGATTACTGTTGGTTTAAAGAGCCGCGGGCCAAGGCCTACCTAGACAAAATCGCTACGTTCTATGCAGGCGTGGGCGTTGCCCACATTAAAGATGGCTACAATCTCGACGGCACGCCACACCCCGAACGGCCAGACGCTGATAGGCAAGCCGCATCTTTTGTGGGGCCAGCGGGTGTCGCGTTTATGAGCGATCCCAAGTACAAGTCGCAGTTGAACGAAGCGTGGACACGGGTGGCAACAGAAGAGCTGACCAATGGCACCATCTACTATCAGAAGTCATGGACGGCCTTGTCGTTGTTGATGATGGCAGGGGATATGAAGGTGCTGCCGCCGTAGTGTTTCGGAGCGTCAAGAGCGCAAGAAAGGGTTGAGCGTGGCCACTCCCGTGCGGGCGACGTCTTTCGAATTGCGGGTCACGAGCGTAAGTCCATGTACATGGGCTGTCGCTGCGAGCAGTGAATCGATGACGGGCAGCGGATCGGGCACGTTCATCCGGCCCCATGCGTCCGCAATCACCTGCGTAATCGGAAGAATTCGTTGATTGTGGACGTCAATTAACCGGTTGGTCCAAGCTTCGAGCGCACGCGCGGATGCCTTGTCCCGGCGAGCAATGCTTTCGATGCCCCTGCGGATTTCACCTATCACCAACACACTAAGAAAAAGCGTATCGTCAGATTGTTGAGCCATCCAACTCAGTACGTTCCGGTCTGCTCGGGGCCCCTTCCTCAACTCGGAGACAACGTTGGTGTCGAGCAGGTACATCAGAAGTCCAGATCCCGACCCCGATCATCGTGTCGTTCGAAGTCAGCATCGTCGCCAACAGGAGGAATCGAAAGCAGCGCGTCCTTGAAGCCTATGGCTTGAACGTTCAGCGCTCGACGAAGGATTTCCCGGTGCTCCTCCTCCGCCGAATGGCCGTTCTTCGCGGCACGTTCCTTCAGCGCGCGAACGGTCCTCTCGTCCAAATTTCGTACCACCAACTGCGCCATGCTATCAATGATAGCACCATCGGGATGCTGTGTGCAATGGGGCCTAGTACGGCCCTAAAAGCGATGCCGTTAAGCGGCTAGTGCGTTGATCCCGCATTCACAACAGGCTGCGCCCCTCGCTCCCCACAAAGCACCACAAGCAAATTCGACACCATCTGCGCCTTGCTGGCGTGGTCCAGCTGCACCACGTTCTTCTCAGCTAAGCGGGCAAGCGCGTCTTCCACCATGCCCACGGCGCCCTCTACGATGAGGCGCCGTGCCGCCACAACGGCGCTGGCCTGCTGACGTTGCAACATGGCCGAAGCGATCTCAGGGGCGTAAGCCAGGTGCGAAAACCGCGCCTCCATCACCTTCACGCCAGCATGCTTGAGGCGATCCTGGATCTCGTCCTTCAAGTGATCAGCGATTGTTTGCGCCTTGGCCCTCAAAGACTCCTGCCCGTCGTCGGCGTCGTAAGGGTATTCGGAAGCCAACTGGCGCAAAGCCGACTCGCTCTGCACGTGAACGAAATGCTCGTAGTTATCAACGTCGAACACCGCCTCGGCGGTGTCGCGCACCTGCCAGACAACCACCGCCGCTATCTCGATGGGGTTGCCGTTGGCGTCGTTAACCTTCGACTTGTTCGTCTCAAAGTTCCGCGTGCGGCAAGACACCTTCACGGCGACGTAAAAAGGGTTGGCCCAACGCAACCCCGGCTCTTTGGCGGTTCCGGAGTAGGCGCCAAAGAGTTGCAGAACCTTGGCTTCGTTCGGCTGAACAATGAACAACCCCTTGAGCAGGAAGAAGCCGAGGGCGGCGGCGGCGCCTAGCCACAGCAGCGAACGCTGCGGATCCATCGCGGTGGAGGACACAAAGGTGGTCCACGAGGTTGCACCCCACATCAACAGCACCCCCACCAGCACCGGCAAGCCCGAAACGCCCGGCAGCGATTTCTCTTTGTGCATGCAATCTCCTTGTTGGGTGCGGGTTCGATGCTCCACCCAGCCTCTGAAGCATCGGCCGTAGCCGCACGGACCTGAGGGCAATGGCGCGACGCGGCGATCTCGCTGTTAGGCCCTCTACCCCCTGCTACGTTACCTGTCGATGAACGCCATCGGTGTGAGCGCACGACCCGCGTTGACCATCATTCCTATGGGCACAACAGACAACGTATGACGAACCCTGACCTAGACCTCCTGTCGCGCCCCCCAACGGATCCAACCAGCATCTTCGATTTGTTCCGCGGACATGCGGCCACTGAGATTCTGACGGTGGCCGTGCACCATTTGAAGGTCTTCAGCTTTCTGCAAAGCGCCCCACTTGCCGCTGAAGACTTGCGCCAAAAGCTGAATCTGGCCGAGCGTCCCTTCAGCGTGCTCACCACCGCATTGCGTGCCTTCGGTTTGCTGACCGTCGATGGTGACGGACGCTATGGCACAACGCCGTTGGCGAGGATTCATCTTTGCGAAAGATCGCCTTTCAACATCAGCGCCTACATTGGCCTGGCTGCAGCTTCTCCAGGGGTTATCGCCATGCTGGATCGCATGCAAAGCAACCGACCCGCCAACACCGAGGAGGGCCAGGAAGGTGCGGCCTTCATCTATCGCGATGCTTTGCCTTCGGCCATGGAAGACGACGACAGCGCACGCCGACTCACGTTGGCGCTGGCAGGGCGCGCGCGCAACGTAGCGCCCGTGTTGGCAGACGCGGTGCCGCTGCCCGATGCAGACGTGTTGTTGGACGTGGGCGGAGGCACAGGTCTTTACGCCATTGCTTACCTGCAGCGCTTTGCCAAGCTTCGCGCCGTTGTGTGGGATCGCCCCGCTGTGTTGAAGGTGGCATCACAGTTTGCGATCGAAGCGGGCGTCAGTGATCGTTTAACCTGCCACGCCGGCGACATGTTTAAGGACGAGGTTCCGCGGGCCGACGTTGCGTTGCTGTCAAACGTCCTTCACGACTGGGACGTGCCTGAGTGTCGCGCGCTCGTGACCCGCGTGGCCAACGCCTTGCCAGAGCACGGCCGTTTGATTGTTCACGATGTGTTCTTGAACGACGAACTTGATGGGCCGTTGCCCGTCGCGCTGTATTCGGCCGATCTGTTTTTGCTCACCGAGGGCCGCGCCTATAGCCGTGCGCAATACGCCGCTTGGCTCTCGGAGGCGGGCCTTGTGGTTGGCCACGCTGTACCCACGCTGGTACACGCCGAAGCCATCGTGGGCCTGCGAGGGCCGTAAAGGCATCAGGTTCAAAGGGGAACCTGACAATTGTTTGGGGCAGCAAAAAGTGCGCAACATTGCCGTGCAGGCGGTCGATAACTCCCCATGCGGACGCTCCCGTACCATCGCGGCCATGTCCTGGCCGAGTTGCCCCAACCCAAAAACCAAAGGGCGTGGCTGCGGTGCGGGTTTGGCCTCGTGCTGCTGTGCCTCTGCGGGGCCTGGGAAACGCCCGCTAGCCAGGCGCGGCGTTACCTCAAGGAGCTTAAGCCTGCGAAGCTACATCAATCTGCCACGGGCAAGGAGGCGCGGCAGCCGCTACGGCAGATCCGTGTGCGCGTGCACGCCGACACCGCTTGCGCGTCCGGGGTAAGCCCCAAAAGCCGGTTCACAACCTTCTTCAAGCAGGTCAATGCGTTTGTGGGCCCCGGGTTCAACGTGCAATTCGCGCTGATTGACGTGCGCCGTTGGAACTCCAAGCTGGCCGCGGCGCAACTGGACGACATGCTGCACGAGTTGGTGGGTATGGACCCAGGCGATGACGTGGATCTGGTGGTTGGCTGTGTCTCGCCGCTACAGATCGAGACCAGTTCGGTCCACGAGGCGGGGCGCGCGCACGTGCTTGGCAAACATCTGGTGCTGCGGCCGTTGGCGGACGTGGAAGAAGAGCGCTCGTTTCGCGAGGCGTTCTTTACGCTCGACCAGGAGGAATGGCAAGCGGTTCTCGCCGCGCGCGCCGCGCACAAGGCTGTTACATTCTTCGTCCACGAATGGGCACATACCCTGGGCGGCCAGCACGAACGCGAACCCACCTGGCTTTTGCATCCCCAGTGGACCGCCAAGCAGGGTGCGTTCTCGTACATCAACACCCGCGTGATGGAGATCGCCCTGCGCCACCGGCTGCAGTCTGAATACGACCCCACAGCCGAAGCGAAGGAGTTGGTGGCCTTTCTAAACAACTTCGATAGCGAGTGGTCCAAGCACGATCGAGACTGGCTGCTCGGGATCTTGCAGGCTCGCGCCGCAGGACAATCGGTGCGCGTGGCCACCCATGATGAAGCCGCCCGCCCCAGTTCCCCCGCCACGCCCACGCCCACCAAGGTGCCTGTGAAGCTGGCCGCTGCGCTCGACAAAGCGGAATCGCTTTTGGAAGCTCAAGATTTCGCTCGTGCGTTGGAGGTCGTCAACGAAGCCTGGGTGATGGCCCACGAGTTGCCGAAGGTTCCGGCTCCCGTTTGGCCACAGCTTGCGCAGCTTTGTCTCAACGTGGGCGCCTTCAGCCGCGGAGAGGCGGCCCTCGAAAAAGCTGGATCCAATGCGTCCCCCACCGCGCGCGAGGTTTTCCAGAAAGCACGGGCCCGCGTTGGCTTGTCAGCCGCTCGAAGGGAGGTACCGCCCGAAACCGAAGCCGTGTACACCAACAGCTTCTGGGAAATCGTGGGCCTGTTGAATGACAACAACTTGAAAGCCGCCGAGACCGCGATCAAGAATCAGAAGGCCTTCAACGGAACGCCGGGCTACCAAGTTCTGAGCTGCGAGCTGTTCTTGCGGCAGCGAAAGACCGCAGCCGCGCGCGCCGCCTGCCAGCGAGCGCATGCAGAGGAAGCCACGCTAGCGCGGGCGCACATCCTCTTGGCCAGCTTGGACGAGCAAGCGAAAAAGCCGGCCGCCGCATTGGCGCACTTGCAGGAAGCGCTTGCCATCGACTCCGAAAACAAGGCCGCTTGGCATGAGCTGGCTCGTCACTACGCCAGGAGCGGTAAACGCCTCGAACTACAACGGCTCAGTGACAAATACGCTGCCAACTTCGGCGAACCCCTGCAGCTTGCAGCCGGGCCATGAGTGCCTGACCCGGTTGTTTCGGGCCCCGGCATGGCGCCCCTTCCCATCCCGGCATCCTCCCCTATACTGCCCGATCCCTAGGGAGCCGCCGAACTGGACCCAAGACCACATTCACCTACAAAGCCTGCCGAAGCCCCCGCACAAGCGCCCATTGCGGTGGTGGGGGTGTCCGCGCTGTTTCCGGGCTCGATTAGCCGACAAGGGTTTTGGCAGAACATCTTGGCCGGCAAGGATCTGGTGAGCGATGTACCGCCCTCACATTGGCTAATTGAGGATTACTACGACGCCGATCCCCAGGCGCGTGACAAGACCTATGCGCGGCGGGGCGCGTTTTTGCCCGATGTCGATTTTGATCCTGTGGCCTGGGGTGTGCCGCCCAGCATCTTGCCCACCACTGACACCAACCAGTTGTTGGCCTTGATCGTGGCGCAGCAAGTGCTTGATGACGCGTGCCGTGGGCAGTTCCAGCGCATTAATCGAGAACGCGTCAGCGTGATCCTGGGCGTGACCTCGGCGCAAGAGCTTTTGGGCAACATGGTCAGCCGGCTGCAGCGCCCGGTGTGGGTGAAGGCTTTGCGCGAGATGGGCTTGCCCGAAAGCCAAGTGGTGCAAGCCTGCGATCGCATCGCCTCGAACTACGTGGAATGGAACGAAAGTACCTTCCCG
Organism: Polyangia bacterium; assembly: GCA_038257535.1. GTDB lineage: Bacteria > Myxococcota_A > Polyangia > Fen-1088 > Fen-1088 > JAGTJU01. The sequence continues at coordinate 65,742 of JBBSJE010000005.1, read as the reverse complement.
GGCGTTTTGGGCAACGTGGTGGCGGGGCGCATCGCCAACCGTTTGGATTTGGGCGGCACCAACTGCATCACCGACGCCGCCTGCGCCAGCAGCTTCTCGGCGCTGTCGATGGCGGTGAATGAACTGCGTTTGGGGCAATCGGACTTGGTGATCACCGGCGGCGCCGACACCATGAACGACATCTTCATGTACGTGTGCTTCAGCAAAACGCCCGCGTTGTCGCCCACAGGCGATTGCCGGCCGTTTTCTGATCAGGCCGACGGCACGTTGCTGGGTGAGGGTTTGGGCATGGTGGCGCTCAAGCGCTTGGCCGATGCCGAACGCGATGGCGATCATATTTATGCGCTCGTCAAAGGCGTGGGCAGTTCGTCGGATGGGCGATCCAAAAGCGTATACGCCCCCGTGTCGGCAGGCCAAGCGGTGGCCTTGCGGCGAGCTTATGAACAAGCGGGGTTTGGCGCTCACACCATTGAATTGATGGAAGCCCACGGCACGGGCACCAAAGCCGGCGACGCTGCCGAATTTGGCGGGCTGCGCATGGTGTTTGAAGAATCGGGCAGCACCGACACCGGTTGGTGTGCCTTGGGTTCGGTCAAATCGCAGGTGGGGCATACCAAGGCGGCCGCAGGCGCTGCCGGTTTGTTCAAGGCGGTGATGGCGCTGCACCACAAAGTGCTGCCGCCCACGATCAAGGTGCAGAAGCCCGATCCCAAACTGCAGATCGACAGCACCCCTTTCTATTTGAATACCGTTGCCCGCCCCTGGGTGCGCGGCAATGATCATCCCCGCCGCGCGGCTGTGAGTTCATTTGGCTTTGGCGGTTCAAACTTTCACGTTGCGCTTGAAGAGTATCAAGGGCCTGCACAATTGGCCGCGCGCGATCTGCCACCTGACGGCCACTTGCTGTTGCTTGCAGGCGGTTCAGGCCAAGCGGTGGCCGCTCGATGCGACGAACTGGCTTCGCAAGCGCGTGAGTTTGCAAGCCATACGCCTGACCCCGAAGCGCAGCATGCGTTGCTGGCCTTCTGGGCGCACGACTCACAAACGAACTTCGAGCCGAATCCCAGCGCGCGCTTGGCCGTGTTCGCGACCAACTTGAGCGAGCTGCAAAGCAAGCTCGCTCAAGCCGCAACGGTGGCACGGCAAGAGCGCAGCGTAAGCGTTCCTGGTGGCCTTGAATTTGCCATGGGGCAGGCAGCTGGCGACGTGGCGTTTTTGTTTCCCGGTCAAGGCAGCCAATATCTGAACATGGCGGCCGACGTGGTGATGGCGTTTGCGCCCGCACAACAAGCTTGGGACGCGGCCGCATCGCTTGAACGCGAACTGAACACACCGTCGACCTGCGATGAGCGGTTGGATCGCGTGGTGTTTCCGCGGCCGGCCTTCGATGAAACGCAAACACAAGCGCAACGCGAACGCCTGTTGGCCACGCAATGGGCGCAGCCTGCCCTTGGCGTGACCAGTTGGGCGTACTTGAATGTGCTGCGCACGTTGGGGCTAATGCCTACTGCGGTGGCAGGGCACAGTTTTGGCGAAGTGACGGCGCTGTTTGCCGCGGGGGTGCTGAGCGAAGCCGACTTCGTTGCAGCCGCCCGTCAACGCGGCCAGGTGATGGCTCAGGCCGCGCAAGCACCGGGCGCGATGCTGTCTGTGGCGGCACCGCTTGCCGAGGTGCAAGCGCACTTGCAGACGGCTGGGCATCAGGGCCCCGAAGCCGCTGTGGTGGTGGCCAACCACAACAGCCCCCGACAGGTCGTGGTGTCGGGGCAAACGCAAGCCATCACCGAACTTGAAACCCAGCTTTCCTCGCAAGGCGTTTCCGCCACACGGTTGGACGTGGCCACCGCCTTTCATTCGCCCGTCGTCAGCGCGGCACGGGTGCCGTTCTCGCAAGCGTTGGGGTCGATCACCTTTTCACCTGCGGCTTGTCCTGTTTACGCAAACGCCACCGCCGCGCCCTACCCCAACGAGCCCGAAGCGATGCGGACCCTGCTGGCTGATCAGCTCGCAAGTTCCGTACGCTTCGTTGAACAAATCGAAGCCATGTACGCGCAAGGCGTGCGCACCTTCGTTGAGGTGGGGCCGGGGCATGTTCTCACGGCGTTGGTGGGCCACATTTTGAAAGACAAGCCTCACCGTGCAATTGCGCTCAATCGCAAGGGCCGATCCGGTGTGGCTATGTTGTGGCAAGGGTTGGGGGCGTTGGCTGCCGCAGGGGTGTCACTTGATTTTGCAGCTTTGTGGGTGCCGTTCGCGGTGCCTGCCGATCCACGTTTGAAAACCAAGCCCGCGCTCACGTTGAAGGTCAACGGCGCCGGCTACGGAAAGCCTTATCCGCCACCCGGAGGAGCCGCCGCTTTGCCTAAGCCCAATCCTGAACAGCCCACCGTTGCCCCTGCGCCCGTTGCGCCTGCGCCCGTTGCCCCTGCGCCCACTCAAGCGCCCGTGAGCGCGGGAATGGATCCACAAGTGCAATACGCATGGGTGATGGCCATCTCGGAAAGCCAACGCCAAACCGCTGAAGCGCACGCCGCGTTTCAAAGGGCCATGGCAGAGTCTCACACGGCGTTTTTGCGCGCCGCTGAGTCGTCTTTGATGGGGCTTACGCATGCGCTGGGGGGGCAGGCGTATGCGGCACCTGCGTATCACGCGTTCGCTGCGCCGCCTATCGCTCAGTATGTGCCGGCGCCAACAGCTCTATATGCACCACCCGCGTTCATGCCGCCTGCGCCACCCGCACCGGTGTACGCAGCGGCCCCGCCAGCACCCACGTATGCACCAGCCGCAGCACCTGTGCCGCAACCGCCGGTTTATTCAGCGGCGCCATCGCTTGCGCCCGCCCAGCCAGCACCTTCATTTGCCGCGGCACCACCGCCGCAGGCCGCGCCCGCCCAGGCCACTTCGGCATCGAACGGCAACGGGCATACCCAACCGGCAACGGCGTCGTTGACGCTGGATGGTTTGCAGGCGTTGATGTTGAACGTGGTGGCCGCACGCACGGGTTACCCCGAAGAGATGCTGGGCTTGGACATGGACCTGGAAGCGGATCTCGGCGTGGACTCCATCAAACGCGTGGAGATCTTGTCGGCCGTCATGGAACGTGCACCCGGCCTGCCCGACGTGAACACGGCCAAACTGGCGTCGATGCGCACCTTGCGTGAAATCGTGAACCATCTGGGGCAAGAAGGTGGACTTGGCGCCACCGGCGCTGGCAGCAACGGCGCGCACCAAGCGACCTCGAACGGTGCCACGGAGGGCGCCCCCCGCCCTTTAGCACAGAAGGCCCCGTAAGCGCTGGCGCACCGCTGGCCCGCTGGGCTGTGCGCGCGGTGCCCTCGCCTGCTCGGGGATTGGCCACGCCAGGACTTTTGGGTGGCGGCCTGGTGGTGATCACCAACGACAACGCCGGCGTGGCCGACGCGCTGGCAAAAAGGCTTCGGCAACAAGGCGCCCACGTTGTGGTGGGGCTGATCGACCAGCACGCTCACATGGCCCAAGCTGTGATCTGTCTTGAAGGCTTGTCCCCATTGTCAAGCGACGTGGGGGCGTCGGCCGCCCAAGCTGAACAGATCAACTTCAACGTGTTTGCCGTGGCGCGCGCGGTGGCCACACGTTTTGCGGCTGAAGGCGGCACCTTCATCACGGTGCAAGACACGGGCGGCGATTTTGGGCTTTCGGGATCGCCCCGCGCGTGGGCGGCGGGCCCCGCAGCGTTGGTGCGCACAGCAGCGGTTGAATGGCCACAGGCATGTGTTCGCGCCATCGATCTGCCCTGGGGCGCACGCTCTTCTGAACAGATGGCCGAGGCGCTGGCGCACGAACTGTTGTGGGGCGCCCCTGAACGCGAGGTGGGCCTTTCGCCCACGGCCGGTCGCGTGCGTGTTGCTCTGGAATCTGCGCCGTTTGCCGCCGAGGCAACGCGGCCTCTCAATAGAGATGATGTGGCCTTCGTGGTTGCCACCGGTGGCGCACGTGGAGTCACCGCCGCCTGCTTGCTACAACTGGCGCACACTGCGCCTGCACGCATTCTGCTTTTGGGCCGTACACCGTTGCAGCACGAGCCGGACGCGTGTGCGCAAGCAAAGACTGAAACGGACCTCAAGCGCGCGCTTGCGCTCGCCGCCAAACAAGCGGGCCAAAACATTGATCTGGCCAGCATTGGCCGGCAAGCGAACCAAATCTTGGCGGTGCGTGAAATTAACGCCAACATTAACCAGCTACACGCAACCGGCAGTGAAGTTCACTACGCCGTCGTGGATGCCACCAACAATGAAGCCGTGCGGGACGCCGTGGCCGAACGGCGTTTGCATTGGGGTCCCGTCACAGCTGTGGTGCATGGCGCGGGTGTGCTGGCCGACAAGTTGATCGCCGCCAAAACCGATGCGCAATTTGCGCGCGTGATGGCCACAAAGGTGGCCGGGTTGCGCGCCCTGCTGGCGGCCACGCAAGCTGATCCGCTGCGACTGCTGTTGTTGTTTTCGTCGGTGGCCGCGCGATCCGGCAACTTGGGCCAATGCGATTACGCCATGGCCAATGAGGTGCTGAACAAAGTGGCCGCGTTTGAACAAAACCGGCGCGGCGGCAATGCCATCGTGCGCGCGTTGGGTTGGGGACCTTGGGATGGCGGCATGGTGGACGATGGCTTGCGCGCTCGTTTTGCAGCGATGGGCGTGGGACTTATCAACGTAGGTGCCGGGGCTCAAGCCTTCTGTGACGAATGCACAAGCGTCACCCGAAACCCTGAAGTGATCTTAGGCAACGACGTTTCAGGTCACGGCTTGGCGGGGCCGGAAAGTGGTCGCACATTTGCCTGCGAATTGCTGGTGGGGCCGCAAACGCACGGCTACCTTGATGGCCATCGCATCAAAGGCGTGCCTGTCGTGCCCATGGCCTTGGTGCTGGAATGGTTTGCGCGAACGGCGATGGCGTTCAAACCTAACTTGCAGGTTTGGGCGCTGCGAAACGTAAAGGTGCTTCGGGGGCTGCGCTTGCCAAGGTTCGACCAAGGCCACGCCGAGCGGGTCAGCGTTGTCGTACGGCAGCTTTCAAACGGTGGGCAAACCAGCGTGTCGCTTGAGCTCTTGGCCAGCGATGGCGCAAAGCTGTATGCCGCCACCTGCGACCTCCGCGACCACGCCCACACGCCCGATCACATGGCGGCGCTACCCACGGATCTGGCCCCGCACCAGCGGGAGATCTACGGCCAAGCGCCGCTGTTTCACGGACCCAGTTTTCATATGCTGCAATCGCTTGATGGCAAAGGCGCCAACGGCCTTGTTGCCACCGTTGTGGGGGTGCACGACAAACAATGGCCAGCGGCGTTTCCGCTTGAGCATGCCAGCTGGCACATCGATGCGGCGCTGGTTGATGCGGCCTTGCAGCTGGCGCTGTTGTGGACGCATGAGAGCTTGGGCGGTGTCTCGTTGCCCACAGGCCTAGAAGCGTTGTGCGTGTACGCTCCTGGCCCTGCGCAAGGCCGCTTGCGTGCGGTGTTGCACGCGCGCGAAGGCCGCGGCGCCCGCTGCGTGGCGGATGTGGCGTTCCTTGACGCCACCGGCACGCTGGTGATGGAGCTGCGAGGTGTGGAAACACATGTGATTGCTGCGGCGGAGCCGACCGCCCCCCCAGCCCTGATAACTTAAGGCCACTTTACCTATGTCGTTTTGTCCAATCGCCATTGTGGGCCGCGCCTGTGTGTTGCCCGGCGCGCTTACGCCCTCTTCCTTGTGGGACTTGGTGCTGGCGGGCCGCGTGGTCACCAGCGCCGCACCGGCGGAGCGTTGGGGCATTCGCAGCGGGTTGATGTTGTCGCACGACAAACACGACACCAGCGACAAAGCCATCAGCAACGTGGGTGGATATGTCGCGGGGTTTGAGGAGGCGTTTGTTCCGCATGGCTTTCACCTACCCGCTGAGTTTGTGCAATCGCTGGATCCCTTGTTTCAGTGGCTGTTTCACACGGGGCGCGAGGCGTTGCAAGCATCCCAGTACCGCCGCAGTTTGGATCGCGTGGGCGCCGTGGTGGGCAATTTGTCTTATCCATCGCAAGCCTTGTCTCAGTTTGCCGAGCGCATTTGGTTGGAAGGGCAGCGGGATCCTCGGACGGGCCTTCAGGCGCCCTCCAGCGGGCTGCTGAAAGAACTTGGTGTCTCGCACATCGATCCCCACAACCGCTTCATGTCGGGCTTGCCCGCCCACTTTCTAGCGCAAGCGCTGGGATTAGGGGCAGGCGCCTTTGCTTTGGATGCCGCGTGCGCTTCGTCGCTGTACGCCATCAAGTACGCCTGCGATGCCCTTTCTGACGGCCGCGCCGATCTCATGTTGGCCGGTGCGGTGAATCGCGCCGACGATTTGTTTATCCACGCAGGCTTTACGGCATTGGGCGCCATGAGCCCCAGCGGCCGCACCCGCCCCTTCCACGCGCAGGCCGATGGCCTTGTGCCCGCCGAAGGCGCCGCGCTGGTGGCCTTGGCACGGCTTGATGATGCGCTTGCCGATGGTTTGCCCATATTGGGCGTGATTCGCGGCATTGGGCTTAGCAACGATGGCCGCGGGCGCGGATTGCTGGTGCCCACGCAAACCGGACAAGTGCGCGCGCTGCGCGCGGCTTACAACGCTGCGGGCATCGACCCCTCTTGGATTTCTTACGTTGAATGTCACGCCACCGGCACCACCGTGGGGGACGCCGTTGAGATCGCCACTTTGGGCGAAGTCTTCGGGGAAGCGTCTCAGCCTTTGGCCATCGGGTCGCTGAAGGCGAACATGGGACACTTGATCACCGCGGCGGGAGCGGCGGGCCTGCTCAAGGTGCTGTCCGCTTTTGAAGCGGGCATCCGCCCCGCCACGCCGTCATTGGATGAGCCTTCATCGGCGCTGGACCACACCAGCCTGCGGGCGCTCAATGCGCCTGAACCCTGGCCTGATCTGCACGGCCCCCGCATCGCCGCGGTCAGCGCGTTTGGCTTTGGCGGCAACAACGCGCACGTCATCGTGCAAGAGCCACCCTCCCCAGGGCGGCCTGTGTCCATCGCTGTGCCCGCAAGCTTTCGTGCTGCGGCCCCTGGCCCCGTGGCCGTGGTGGCGATGGGCGCGCGCGTGGCGGATGGTCAAAACGTGGCCGATTTTGCCGAGGCGCTGTTCACCGGCAACTCACGCGTGACTCAAGGCGCGGCTCGCGCGTACGAAGTGGCGCTGTCGATGCAAGGGCTGCGGTTTCCGCCCAAGGATTTGGAAGAAACGCTGCCACAGCAACTGATGGTGCTGGCGGCGGCGCGCGAAGCGATGGCGAAGGTCAACGATCTTCGAAGCGCAAGCACCGGGGTGTTTGTGGGCATGCAGTGCGATGCGGAAATTGCACGCCACGGGGCGCGGTGGCGTGCGGCCGAATGGGCCGAACGTTTGCACGCGCCCGAAGGCTGGCTGTCCGCTACGCGAGACGGCTTTGTTCCCTTGTTAGGGGCAGCCGGCGTCTTGGGTGCGATGCCCAACGTTGTCGCGAATCGTTTGAGCAGTCAGTTGGATCTGCAAGGCCCCAGCTTCACGCTTGCCGCCGAAGAGCTTTCGGGCGTGCGAGCGCTGCAGCTGGCGCAACGGGCGCTAGCCGCAGGCGAGATCGATGCCGCTTTGGTGGGCGCGGTGGATCTGTGCGCTGAGCCCGTGCATCTGGCCGCGGCGAAAGTGCTTTCTCCCAAACGCCAAGTGGGTGGTGACGCTGCGGTGGTGTTGGTGCTCAAACGCCTGCAAGACGCGCGTGGGGCCAACGACGAGATTCTGTTTGTGGTGGACGCATTTGCAAACGAAGACGCTTCGCCGGCTGACAGCTTACGATGGGGCGACGAAGCCCAGGCCGTTTCACTACAAGCTTTGTTCGGACACGCCCACGCAGCCAATGGCTTGTTGCATGTGGCGGCTGCGGGATTGTGTTGTGCGTACGGACTGCGGCCAGGCCCGGCGCATGCGTTTTCAGGCCGGGTAAAAACGCCCACGCCGCCCCTGCCCTGGCCGGCCGAGGGCAATCGCCACGCTGAGGTTTTCATCACAGCGTTGGGCGAACAAAGCGCGCGGGTTCATGTGGCGGCGGCGCAACCCACGTCCGTCGCAGCGCCAACGGCCAGCGAGATGCCAAGCTGGCTTGCCCAGCTGCGGGCGAGCTGCGAGCGCTTGCAAACCCCCGTGTTGGCCTTCGCTGCCCACCGGGCGGCGCCGCACATGCCACAGCTGCTGGCCGCGCCCGCCCCCACAGCCACAACAACGCCGGTCGCGGTTGCAATGAAAGCGCCACCACAAGTGATGCCGATGGCGCCCACGCTGCCATCAGCCACAAGCTCACTGCTTGCGACAGCGCACACCACCCACGGTGGTCATTCTCAACCAGCACCGCCTATGGCGGGAGTAGCGTCTCCGCCGCCCGTTGTCGAAACGCAGTTGCCCGGTTTCGCGCAGCACTTCGCTTACCGCCGGCACCTCTCACAGATGCATCAAGGCTTTGTGGCCACGCAAGCAGCCCTGCACACGCGGTTCTTGCATTTGCGACAAGCGGGCTTAAGCCTTTTGCTCAAAGGCCCCACGCCCCTCCAAGCGGCAACGACGCTCCCAGAGCCACCGCCACCGGTGGCCCCGCAGGCGACGCCAGCGGCCCCAGCCGTGTCAAAGGCTTCGTTGCCGCAAGACCCGAAGGGCCCCAGCTTCTCCCGCGCAGATCTCGAAGTCCACGCCTCAGGCCCCATCTCCCAAATCTTCGGTCCCGCATTCGCGGATCAAGACCAACACGCCATAGTCGTCCGCATGCCCGAGCCGCCCCTGTTGCTCGCGGATCGCGTGGTGGGCTTGCAAGCTGAAGCGGGCTCGATGGGCTTAGGCACCGTGTGGACAGAAACCGACGTGCGCCCCGACAGCTGGTTCCTCAACCGCGGTTACATGCCCGCCGGGATTATGATCGAAGCGGGGCAAGCCGATCTGTTCTTAATCTCGTACTTGGGCGTCGACGCGTTCAATCGGGGCCAGCGGGCCTATCGCCTGTTGGGTTGTGAGCTCACCTACCATGGTTCGCTGCCTAAGCCGGGCGACACGCTCCGCTACGCGATCTCCATCGACGCCCACGCGCGCCAGGGTGACGTTCGGTTGTTCTTCTTTCACTACGATTGCATCGTGGGCGATCGCAAGGCGCTCACCGTGCGCCAGGGGCAAGCAGGGTTCTTCAGCAAGCAAGAGTTGGACGATTCTGCCGGCGTGTTGTGGTCCCCTGAGGATCAAGACATCACGCCCCAGCCACGGCTTGATCGGCCCGCGGTGCCATGTACGACGCAAAACTTTTCACCCGAACAGGTGCGCGCGTTTGCAGCGGGCGATTCGTATACGTGCTTTGGCAAAGGCTTTGAGCTGGCGCAAACCCACACGCGATCGCCCGCCATTCAAACCGGCCGCATGCTGTTGGTGGACGAGATAGCGGCGCTAGATCCGCAAGGTGGCCCGTGGAAGCGCGGTTACCTCAAGGCCATCACGGCCATCTCACCCACCGACTGGTTCTTCCAAGGGCATTTCAAGAATGACCCCTGCATGCCCGGCACCTTGATGTTTGAGGGCTGCTTGCAAGCCATGGCGTTTTACCTCGCGGCCATGGGATATACGCTCAGTCGCGACGGCTGGCGGTTTGAACCGGTTCCCGAAGAAAGCTACAAACTGCAGTGTCGCGGGCAGGTGTTGCCTGGCTCCAAACAGCTTGTGTGTGAACTGTTTGTGGAAGAGGTGCATGACGGCCCCTACCCCACGCTCTATGCGGATCTGTTGGGAACCGTCGATGGACTCAAGGCCTTTCACGCGCGCCGGGTGGGCTTGCGCTTGGTGCCCGATTGGCCGCTCACCAGCATTGCGGCCCCGCCCACACCAACGCCGCAAACATCGCCGCCTGAGATTGGCGGCTTCCACTTCGATTACGCATCGCTGTTGGCCTGCGCGTGGGGCCGCCCTTCCGACGCGTTTGGCCCCATGTACCGCGTGTTTGATGACACGCGCCGCGTGGCCCGCCTGCCGGGTCCGCCCTATCACTTCATGAGCCGTGTCACGCGCATCGACGGTGAGTTGGGGGCATGCAAGCCCGGCGCAACCATTGAGATCGAATACGATGTGCCCCCGCAGGCTTGGTACTTCGACGAAAGCGGCCAAAAGGTGATGCCGTTTTGTGTGTTGCTTGAGGCTGTGTTGCAACCTTGTGGCTGGTTGGCCAGCTTCGTGGGCAGCGCCTTGTTGAGCGATGAGGATCTCTGTTTTCGCAACCTCGACGGCACAGGCCGCGTTTGCGCGGAGGTGTTTCCCAGCTCCGGCAGCCTACGCACACGAACCACCATCACCGGGGTGTCGCGTTCGGGCGGCATGATTCTGCAGACCTTCGATGTGAAGTGCTTCATGGGCCAAACCTTGGTTTACGACCTGCAAACCGGCTTTGGCTTCTTCCCCAAAGCGGCGCTTGAAAATCAGGTGGGCCTTCCCACGCCCGAAGCGCAGCGGGCGCTGTTTGCCGCGCCATCGGAATTCTCCGTAGATCTCATCTCGCGCCCAGCGCGCTATTGCCAAGGCCACTTACGCATGCCCCGGCCGATGCTGCTGATGCTGGATCGGATCACGGCCTATGACCCCGCGGGTGGGCATGCGGGTTTGGGCTTCGCACGCGCCGAAAAAGCTGTGAACCCCGCTGAGTGGTTCTTCAAAGCACATTTTTTCCAAGATCCTGTGCAACCTGGCTCCTTGGGCATTGAAGCCATGCTGCAGCTTCTGCAGTTTGTAATGCTGCATAAAGGCCTTCATGAGGGTATGCGGGCCCCTCGCTTCGAAGCGGTGGCGCTGAACCACGAAATGACGTGGAAGTACCGCGGGCAAGTGGTGCCCCGCAATCACACCATCACCACGACTTTGGAAGTCACAAGCCGCAGCCAGGACGACAGAGGGCAGCTGGTGATCGCGGAAGCGAGCTTGTGGGTGGATGGCAAGCGCATTTACCATGCCAGCAACTTGGGCATGCGCATCGTGGACGACGCGCCACCGGCGGCAGAGTCCGAAGACATCCCCGCGCAGAACGCACTTCGCAAACTAGAAGCGGTCGAGGTTTTGCCTCAAGTCCGGGCGTTTTGGCGTCACCACTTGGGTACGCTGCCACCGCCCGTGGATCAGATCTTTTCAATCTTGGTGTCACGCTTCGTGGCCAACATTCACATCGCCGGCGAGACCACAGAGCGCACCATGGCGAACGCGCCCCGCGGCGTTTTGTTTTTGGCCAATCATCAAACGTCAATCGAATCCACCTTGTTTGCGATTGTGGCATCCGCGTTTGTAAACGCGCCCGTGCTAACGCTGGCCAAGCCCGAAACACAGCAGCATTGGATCGAGCTGTTGATGCGACACAGTTTCAGCTACCCGGGATTGAAGCGTCCACAGATGGCCCAAGTGTTTGACAACAACCACGCCGACACCTTGCCGGGAATCATCGCGGAGATGGCGCAGCAGATGCGCGACAATCGTCGAAGCGTGATGGTGTACGTTGAGGGCACGCGCGCCCTGAGCTGTGCCGATCCTGTGCGCACTTTAAGCGGCACCTTCATCGACATGGCGCTTTCGGTCGATTGCCCCATTGTGCCCGTGCGCTTGGTGGGCGGCCTTCCCCGCGCGCCCCTGCAAGAGCGCACCGACTTTCCTGTGGGCCTGGGTCAGCAGGCCATCTACCTCGGCACGCCCTTGCTTGCCAACGAGCTGCGCGGCATGAACTATGGAGAGCGCCGCACGCATGTGTTGCGCGCCATCAACGACCTGGGTCCCAGCGCCGACCACGAACAGCCGTTTGCGCCCGACCCCGACCTGCAGGCCCAGGCGCAAGCATGGTCCCACTCCACGGGCGCTAGTTTTGGACACGCTGTGATCTATCGCTTGCTTGAGCAGATGCCCGAGCCATGCGAAGCCCTGCAGCTTTTGCTCAAAGCGGGGCGAGGCGAAATCGTTGAACTGCCTGACACCCCGGAATCACGATGGTTGGCGGAATTGGGCAAGCGTTTACTGGGGACCTCGCACACGTTGCGAGTTCCCCATGGGACGCCCTAGCTGTCGCCCGTTGCCCCTGGAACAAATGTATTAAATTTGATACATTTGTTGGATGTGGCCTTTTGCGGAAACGGTTTTGTTGTGGCGCCTTCATCGCGGCCTAACGCAGGCGGACTTGGCGAACTCCGCGGGCATTTCCCGTCCCAACCTCTGCGCGATCGAAAACGGCACCCGCGAAGTTACGCTGCCAACGCTGCGCGCACTGGCTTGCGCGCTGAACGTCACACCCGGCGTACTTGCGGATGGTCGCTCTCCTTTCGGTGAGCCTTTGTCGCTGTCGCGCGACGAGATGGAGCGGGTGGCCCGCGCCGCAGCGTTGGATTTGCGCGAGCCAAAGTGGGAGCAACTGGTCAGCTGCCTGCGTACCCTAAGCGTGTCCCGCAGGGCCATCAATGGCAGCAGCAAGCCAAAGCCTGAAAGCCGCCGGGCGACTTTGCACGCACACCTAATGCTCAAGGCCATGGTGAGTGCTGACACCATAGAAAGTCTATTGTCGCGCCTTAGTCCTTACGCAGGTCAAACGTGAAGCCAAAGCAAATTAAGCATTTTTTCGAGGTCTTGTCGGACCAGCTACAGGCCCCAGCTACAATTTATCTCACCGGGGCTTGTGCCGCAGCATTGTGGGGGGGCGTGCGTCCAAGTCAGGATATTGATTTCGGGCTGCGTCTGCCCGCTCGATCGCGCGTCACCTGGGACCAGGTTCATGCCTGTGTGGTGATGTCGTCAAGAATAACGGGTATTGCTGCCAGTGTGGCTGAGGACATTGATCGCTGGGGCATGATCACACTGCTTGACTATCAGAAGCGTTCACACAGACACTCCCGGATCGGACGATTGGATCTGCGTCTTCTTAGTCCCGCCCATTGGGCCATAGGCAAGCTCACAAGGTACATAGAATCCGATATATCGGATCTGGTGACTGTGTTTCGTCGACAGAAGCTACTGCCGCTTCCAGCGGTTCGCCTTTGGGGGCGGGCTTTGCGCGCCAGTCCGCCTTCGAGTAGCCAATTTCAGTTCCGACGCCACGTAGAATCGTTTCTATCCTCGCACGGCAAAGCCGCTTGGGGCCGCCGCTTTGATGTGAGCGCGGCCGTGCATGCGTTTCACCGGGCGGCCCGCATTCCCCGGGGAAGCTGAACGCTTCAGCCCCTAAAACTCGGCCCCGTCGCCCATCAACAGGTCCGCCACCTTGGTGAGCGCGCCGAACGCGCTCTGCTCGCGCGTAAACCGGGGCAACACCCACAGCGGCGTCTTTCCCGCGTACTTTTGCGCCAATTGAGAAGCCAGCGCAGCGTCGCGTTCCACCGCGGCGCTTTCCACATGCGCCAACGCGCGCAGCTTTTCCAGCGCTTGCGCAGACACCTCTGACGAATCGCCCACCAGCAAGCTGGCATCGGGAAACGGCAATCCCGCCGCGGTGGCCAAACTTTGGTTCAAGATGGTGCCGCCAATGCGTACGCCCAACTCGCGCGTGCGGGCAGCGAAGTGCGCCGCTTCATCCACGGCCGCCTGTGCGGGTGAAGTGACCAACAAGAACGAAACCTCCTTGCTGGCGAAAAACTTTTGCATGCTTTCTTGATTGCGATTCAAGTGCCGCAAAATCACCTGAAACAGCGACAAGAACTCCTGTAGCTCGAGCCGCGATTCTTTGCCCAAACCCAAATCCAGAATCTTGTTCACCAGCGCCGTGCCCGCGCGTTGAAAGAAGCCGTGGTTGCCAGGCAGGAAAAAGCTAAAAATGCGCGGGTTCAAAAACGCATTCGCGCGTTCGGGTGTATCCAAAAACCGAATGGCATCCCGCGAAGGCGGGGTGTCCAACACCACCAGATCATAGTGGTCATCGCGAATGAATTCGTGCAAGGCCTCGACCGCGGTGTACTCATGCATGCCCGCAACCAGCGTGCTGACATTTTGATACAGCCGGTTGCGCCGCATCCGCTCTTGCACTTGGGGATCTTCGCTCACTTGTGCAACCACGCGATCACACACGAGCTGCGGATCCAACATCCACGCCGAAAGCGAACCCGGCGGATTCACGCCCACCGCGCGCAGTCGCTCAGCCGGCAACAAGGTGGGTTCACGTTGGTGTTCGGTTACCCCCAGCGCTTCGGCCAAACGCTTGCTGGGATCCACGGTGATCGCCAGCACGCGACGGCCTTGACGGGCGGCGCTTAACGCAATCGACGCGGACACGGTGGTTTTGCCAACGCCTCCGGCGCCACAGCACACGATCACGCGGCGGTTCGCCACAAGTTCGGCCACTGTGGGCGCGGGAGGGATCACACTGCGGCTCATAGCGACGCTCCGCTGTTGGCCCGCAACGCCGTGAACTGTGTCGCCAAGCCCTCACACGCGTCGCCAAGATCGCGCGGGACCTCCAGCAGGCGCAGCAAAGGTAAGTGGGTGGCCTCCGACAGCCTTTGCACCGATTCGGCCGCCATCACGATCCGCTCGAACGCGAATCGTCCCCGCAAGCGGTGCTGGTCCATCCACACTTGCACCCGCGCGCGCTCTTCGGACGTAAACGGATCGGGCAAGAAGCGATTCAGAAGCACTCCACCCAGCGGCACTTTTGATTGCCGCAAACCTTCGACAAGTTCAATGGCTTCACTGACCGGCAAGGTTTCGGGCAAGGTCACAACCCAGGCCGCCGTCATTCGCGCGTCGTAAATGAAGCCTTGGCCTCGCCGCATCGCTGTGGCCAACGGCCCCTTCGGCACCACCCGCAACGCCACCTCAGGCAGCGTGGTGAGCGCCAAGGTGTGGCCTGTAGCGGGCATGTCCACCACCACCGCGTCGTACCGCGCCTGCCCGGCTTTGTTTTCGAGCTGAAGCAGATGCAGGAAGTGATAAAGAATGCCCAGCTCGTAAAATGAAGGCGCGGCCTGCATGAACCGCTGCAAAGGTTTCGAACGCAAGGCCGCGGTGACCAATGGCCCCGCGGGAATCACCGCACGCGCAAAAAGTTCGTGCCCCGTTCTTGCCCACAGCTGACAAGCCTCTAGCTGCGTTTGCACCGGCTGCGGCTCGTCGCTTAAGCGCACGCCCTTGAAATATTGCCCCAAGGGCGAAAAACCTTCGTCGGGCTGTCCCGTTTCGACCAAAAGCACCCGGCGCCCCGCTTGTGCGAGGGACTTGGCCAGGGCCACGGCGGCGACGGTGCGTCCCACCCCACCCTTCCCGGTGATCAGATGTATGCGCTGGTGAAAATTCAACGGGTTTGAAGCTGATGTTAACGCGCCCCGCGAGCGCCCACCACCTTTTGCCTCCTAGCTTTTTGCGATCTCCGCCGTGGCGGCAGAAAGCCGACGAAGCCCTTCGGCAAATGAGACCCGGGGAACGTATCCTAAATCGCGGCGCGCGGCGGTAATGTCGAACCAATGCGCGGTGGTTAATTGCCGAGCCACGAACCGCGTGATCGGGGGCTCGTGATCCCAGATGCCGCGCCATCGATACCAAGCTTCGGCAGCCGCCCCCGCCATCAGCAGAGCCGCGGGAGACACCTTCGGGAACGGGCCCGAAACCCCCACCGCGGCCAGAACTCTGGTAATGAGTTCAGGTTGAGGCATGGGTTCACCTTGGCTGATGAAGTACGCCCGACCCACACAGGCAGCGCCCGGCGCCAAGCGATCCAACGCCAAGATGTGGGCGTCCACCGCGTTGTCGATGTAGGTGCAATCAACCTTTTTGGCGGCCCCCCCCGGCAGCTTCAGTTTTCCAGCGCGTGCCAACTGCACCGCCCGCGGCACAAGCTGCGTGTCGCCGGGCCCCCACATCAGATGCGGCCGCAACGCCACGGTGTAAAGCGTGGCGTTCGACGCCGCAAGCACGGCTTGCTCGGCCAGCGCTTTGGTGCGGGGGTAATGGGCGTCGAATGTGGTGGGGTAAGGGTGATCTTCGTTGATGCCCTCCGCGTCACCGTCACCATGGGCCACCGAGGGTGAGCTTGTGTAGACCAGCTTACTCACGCCGTGGTGTTGGCAAGCCGAGATCACATGCTTCGTGCCATCAACGTTGATGCGATCGAAGTCTTCCGCGCGCCCCCAACTACCCACGTGCGCGGCCGTATGAATCACGCCATCGCAGCCAGCCACCGCCTCGTGCACCATCGCGAAGTTGGCAACGTCGCCTTGCCACACGCGCACCCCGTGCGCACGTAACGCGGGCTGATCGCGGCGGCCCAACACAGCCACACTGTCGCCCCGTTGAAGCAAACGCTGTACCAACGCGCGACCCAGAAAGCCGCCTCCCCCCGTCACCAGAACTTTCATAGCGCCCGCGTCTGTACCACCCGCTTGGCGGCCCACACGGCCAGCTTTTCGCGGCCAATCTTGGCGTTGTGGCGAATGTCTACAGGAAATCCAGGGTGAAACAAGAAGTGCTCAATGTCCGCTGTATGCGGGTGAGCTTGCCCCAAACGCTTCAACTCTTCGATCAACTCCGCTGTGCCCGGATGGCCCGGCTCCATTTCCACGCAAATCACGGGCTGCGTTTGTGCGCCCCCTCGCACGCCCACCAGCGCCGTTCTGCGCACAGCGGGATGCGCATTGAACACACCCTCGCAGGGAATCGTGAGCAACGTGCGCTGCGCATTCAACACCACCCGGTGCGATTTGCGTCCGCAAAACCACAATCGTCCCTCGGCATCGAAGTACCCAAGATCACCCATACGATGCCAAAACCCGTTGCCCACAGGCATAGCAATCTTCGCAAGCTGTGTGGCCTCGGGGCGTGCCCAGTAGCGCGACGTCACCTGCGCGCCTTGCACCACGATTTCCCCCGTTTGCCCCTGCGGCAACGCCATCTCATCGCGCCATACGCCGACAGGATCATCCGAGATCGCGATGATCTTCACCGAGACGCCCGCCACCGGTCGCCCCACACACACACCAGCGCCCAAAGCGGTGCGCCCCGCGTGCTGCAAGATTTCGTCGCTGTTGATTCCGCATACCGGCAGCGCTTCGGTCGCGCCATAGGGCGTAAACACCTTGCCACCAGCAGGCATCAAGTCGACGATCTGTTTCACCACCTGCGGTGGCACCGGCGCCCCAGCCGAAACGATTCGTCGCAGGCCACCAAGTTTGATCTGTTGCGGCGCCGCCCAACGCCCAAGCGCTGCCAACAACGCCGGCGAAGCGAACATGTTGGTGACGCGTTCATCAATCAAGGCGCGCACCAAACGCTGCGGATCGGCCGATGCGGGGCGGGTAAAATCCATCTGAGGCACCACCGTGGTCATGCCCAACGCCGGGTCAAAAAGCGCAAACAAGGGAAACGTGGGCAGGTCCACTTCCCCAGGTTGCACCTGCGACATGTGCTTAAGCATCGCCACCTGTGCAGCAAAGTTGCCGTGCGTGTACACGGCCCCTTTGGGCACGCCCGTGCTGCCACTGGTGAAGAGAATCGCCGCCACATCTTCGGCGCGCGTGGGTGCCAAAGCGGACGCTTGGCTTCGCGCGCCCGCACGCAATAGCAGGTTCCAACCAAGCCCGTGCAGACCGGCCAACCATGCGGGACCACCAACCACCAAGTGCGTACGCAGCGTCGCACGCGCCCATCCAAACAAACGACGTGCCACGTGAGCTTTGGGCGAACCAATGAACGCTTGGGGTTCGGCCTCGGCCAAGCAGGTTTTCAGATGCGACAAGGGCAACCCGGGATCCACCATCACCGGCACCACGCCGGCTTTGGCCATGCCAAAGGTCAGAGCAAAAAATTGCGGGCCCGGCGGCACCATCAGCACGGCCCGCACCCCTTGACCAATGCCCACAGCCGCCAAGCCTCGGGCCACTTGATCGCTTTGCGCGTTCAACTCCGCATACGTCACGCGTTGATATCGAACCGCACCGCCTCTCGCGCGCCCCACAGGCTGACAGATCGCCACGGCCTCCGGTTGCTGTGCGGCCATCGCAGGCAAACACGCCGCAATGTTCACCACACCGTCTTCACCCACGCGCAAAGGATCGGGCAGCGCCATCACGCCCCAGTCTCCGCGGCCTCCAACGGATGTTGCTTCAGAAAATCCCGTACCAACGTACACACCTGGGCTGTGGCGTCTTCAAGCACATAGTGGCCACAGTCGTCGAAAGTGTGAACGGCCGCTTGGGGCCACAGGGCCTGCCATCGCTTCAGCACTTGCGGCGTGAACACGAAGTCTTGCATGCCCCAGGCGAACATCGCCGGCGTGTTGCGAAACAGAGGCAAGCTGGCTTCGGTGCCGCTAACCACATCGTAGCTTGGGTCTGCAGGCGCGAGCGGAATGTCTTTGACAAATCGATACGTGCCAATGCGGTTGCACCAGGTATCGTAAGGCGCGCAGTAAGCGTTGCGCAAAGCCGCTGACATTTTTGTTCGCTTGGTGCCCACGTGCGCGGCGGCGCGGCTAAAAGCGTTGAAGCCTTGCACCGCCATGGCACCCAGGGGGCCAGCACGCACCAAACGCAAAGCCAGCGGCAAACGCATGTCGGCTGGCAAATGGAAAGCCGCAGTGTTCATCAACACCAGCCGCGCAATGCGATCAGGGTGGCGGCTGGCGTAGGTCATGCCGATCATGCCGCCCCAGTCGTGCATCACCAAGGTGATCTTGGGGCCCATATCAAGCCCCAGATGCGCCAACAGCGCTTCGAGGTCATTCACGCGCGAGGCCAGTTGGTAATCGTATTGATTTACGCCGGGCTTGTCCGAAAGGCCCATGCCTATGTGATCGGGCACAATCGTGCGGTGGCGGTCGCAAAGCGCCTGCACCAAGCCGCGGTAATAAAACGACCAGCTTGGGTTCCCGTGCAACATCACCACGGGATCGCCTTGGCCTTCGTCGAGGTAATGATAACGCAAATCACCCCGCATCAACACATGGGAGTCAAAGGGGTAAAGCGCTCTGGGCACCTGGGAAGGCAAAACCACGGCGTTTTGCATCACCACACCACCGCCGCGGCTGTGCAATTGATGCCACTGCCAATGCCCGCCAGGATCACACGATCGCCGGACGAAAGTTTTTCGGCTTCGTTGGCCTTGGCTAAAGCCATGGGAACCGAGGCCGGCCCCACATTGCCAAGCTCAGCATAAAGCAAATGCGCCTTGTTTAAATTTACGCCCAAGGCCCGCGCCAACTCTTGCGTATGAAGTTCGCTGACTTGATGCAAAGCAAACAGATCAACCATGTCTGCGCTCCAGCCAAAGTCTGTCTGAGCGCGCGCCCACGTGCGGGCGGCCAGTGCCAAACCGTGGGTTAGCAAACCACGTGTGTCGGTCACGCCCACGTCCACTTGGCCAAGGCACAGTTGATTGTGCTCGGTGGCCGCCAGGCTCATGGTGCCAACAAATTTATGTCCTTGCGGGGCCACACGCGCGCTGGCCAGCACCATTGCGGCGGCACCCGAGCCCAAGGTGAGCGTGGCCAATTGCTGCTTCAACATCGTTTCGTCGCAGCCTGGCCCACGCAGGCGCGCCAAAGTTTGCTCCACCACAAAGCGGCTGCTCTCACCGTCTACAACCAACCCATAATCAACTTGGCCACGTTCAATCATGTTGGCCACCACCGTCATGCCGTCGATGAAACCAAGGCACGCGTTGGCAATGTCGAAGTTGATGCAGGTTTCTGGCAGTCCCAGATTGGCGTGAACAAAGCATGCCACGGCGGGTTCGATCCAATCGCGGCTCACCGAGGTGCTGATCAAAACCCCCACGCGCGCAGCATCGATCCCCGTTTGCTCCAGCACCAAGCGCCCTGCCAAGCTGGCGGCTGCGCTGGGTTGCATACCGGGATCCCAAAACCTTCGCGCACGCACACCAGTCAGGCTTTCCAGCAGGCGCGCGGGTAGGCCCAGGCGACCGTAGGTGTCAGCCATCGCGGAATCGATCTCCTGGGTGGTGACGCGGTGGGGGGCGTCCACGTGCGCCACGCCCAGAATGTTAACGCCCTCGAAGCGCATGAATGGCGGGCACTTTAGCAGGTGGGCGACAGGCCGGCCGCTAAGGCTGCTCAAGGGGGGATGGGTTTTGCAGAACTTGTTTTGCGGCCGCAATCAAAGCGGCAGGAGGCTTAGGGCCCGACTCAGTGATCACCAAGTCAAATTCGCTTAGTTTGCACAACCGGTAGGGACCCGACCTGCCAAGTTTGCCGCCATCAATGGCCAGCACCTTGCGCCGGGCGCGCGCCATATACGTGCGCTTGACCTCAGCCTCTTCTGCGTTCGAAACGAACACCGCGTCTTCGTCGGGCACCACGCCCAAACACGACATGGCGGCCATATCAAACCGCATCTCGTTGAGCCCTCCTTGCGCCATGGGCCCAACCAACGAGCCCGTGCGCGGGTGAGGTTCGCCTCCATGTATCGCCACACGTATGTTTTCAACAGCCCGACGCTGCAGCTCAACGTAAAGCGAGACCCCTCCTGTCACCAAAAACAGCTCGTGCGGACTGCCCGGCAGCACCTGCGACAGCATGAAAATTGTGGAACTGTTATCAACCACAGCCGTTCGCACTGTGGACAAAACGGTGACCAAATGCCGGGCGATGGCCTCTTTTTCGAGGCGCGCCACGGTGATTCGCTCCTCCAGCGGGTGCGCGCGTGGATCCACGAACAATTCTACCGCGCCGCCCTCAAGCGCAATCACGCCGCCGTGCACCCGCTGCACCAACCCCTCCGCCACCAGCGCCTCCAGGTCGCGGTAAAGCGTCATCCGGCTCACGTCCAAGGTCTTTTCAAGTCCGGTGATCTGGACGGAACCCTGGCTACGGATCAGCGACAAAAGCCGGCGGCGGCGGTCGGGAGAAAGCATACCCGCGCAGAATAGCTCTGATTGTGTGCTTGGCGACCCCGATTTGCCGTGGACACAGGTCCGAAGCCGGGTCAAATCGACCTTTCAGGCTCGGCCATCCCCTCCGTAACCTACGCCCTTCGTGATACCTTGAATCGGCATTTCGCTAGCGCGGATGCGCCACAACGATTCCGGGGGGAGAGCACGTCATGACCGAAATGAATCCATATGCAGCGCCAGCCGCCGTCTTGGACCAACCTGCACCCAGCGGCGGCGGCCTCGAAGATGCCATCGCGGGCAAGTACCACTTTGAAATGGGTGAGGTCATGCGCGAAGCGTGGCAAATCACCAAAGGCTTCAAAGCGCCAGTGTGGGGCGCCATGGTGGTTGCGTGGGGCTTGCTGATCGTCTTGAGCCTCATCAACACTTTGGTGTTGGCCAAGATCCTTGGTTCGGCCTCTCAGTTCTTGGTAAGCCTCGCCATTGGTGTGGCGTTTTATCCCCTGGGTGTGGGCATCATGATGATGGGTGTTCGGCGAGCGGCCGGCCTGCCGGTGTCGTTTTCCACCGCTTTCAATTACTTCGATCGCATGGGCAGCGCCTTGCTGGCGGGGCTGCTGGCCACAGTGCTCATGTACCTCGGGTTGTTGCTGCTTATCATCCCGGGCATCTATTTGGGCGTGGCTTATTACATGACATTGCCGCTATTGGGCGATCGAAACCTAAGCGCGTGGCAGGCGCTGGAAGCCTCACGCAAAGCCGTCTCGAAGCAATGGTTCGCTGTGGCCGGGTTGTTCTTTGTGGTGGGGTTGATCGCGATGGTGTCGATGCTGCCGCTGGGCATCGGATTGATTTGGACGGCGCCGTGGGCGGTGGCCGTGATGGGCGTGCTCTACAAGCGCATCTACGGCGTGGCGAGCACAAGCTAGCGTCGTTCGCACGCAACAAAGCCCCCGACACACCAACTGTGCGGGGGCTTCGTTGTTTCTGCGCGCAGCTCTATTCTTCGTCAGATCGCGCGGCCGCCAAGGACGCAAGCACGTTCACGTCCTCCAGCGTGGTGGTGTCGCCCACCGCCGAACCGCTGGTGGCAATTTCCCGCAACAAACGCCGCATAATTTTCCCCGAACGGGTTTTCGGCAACGCATCGGCAAAGCGAATGTCATCGGGCCGCGCCAAAGCCCCGATCTCGCGCACCACTTGATCCGACAGTTTCTTCTTCAGCGCGTCTGACGGCGTTTGCCCGGCTTTCAAGGTCACAAACGCACAGATCGCTTGTCCCTTGATCTCATGCGGCGGTCCCACCACGGCAGCTTCGGCCACCTCCTCGCAGGCCACCAGCGCGCTTTCAATTTCGGCTGTACCCAAACGATGCCCTGACACGTTCAAAACGTCATCCACGCGCCCCATCACCCAGAAATATCCATCGCTGTCCTGGCGGGCGCCGTCGCCGGTGAAATACACGCCAGGCATTTCGGACCAGTACGTGCTCACGAAGCGCTCTTTGTCGCCGTGAATCCCGCGCAACATGCTAGGCCAGGGCTTTTTCAGCACCAGAAAGCCGCCTTCATTGGGCCTGCATGCGGTGCCATCTTTGTGCACGACCTGCGGCTCAACACCGAAAAACGGAATCGTGCAGCTGCCTGGTTTGGTGGCCGTCACGCCCGGCAACGGCGTCATCATGATGGCGCCGGTTTCGGTTTGCCACCAAGTGTCCACGATCGGGCACCGCTGTTTGCCCACAGTGCGGTGGTACCACATCCACGCCTCGGGGTTGATGGGTTCACCCACGCTGCCCAGCAAGCGCAAGGATGACAAATCGTGTTTGTTCACAAACTCGTCCCCCCAGCGGATGAACGCGCGAATCGCGGTGGGCGCGGTATAGAACACAGTCACTTTGCGCCGCTCGATGATCGACCAAAAGCGATCTTTGTCGGGCGCATCAGGCGCCCCTTCGTACATAAGCATGGTGGCGCCGTTGGACAGCGGCCCGTACACCATGTAGCTGTGCCCCGTGATCCACCCAATGTCGGCGGTGCACCAATACACATCGTTTTCTTGCAAATCGAAAACGTATTTGGACGTGAGGTGCACACCCAAAAGATATCCCGCGGTGGTATGCTCAATGCCCTTGGGTTTGCCGGTGGTGCCCGAGGTATAGAGAATAAACAGCAGGTGCTCGGACGGAAGGCTTTCGGCGGGCAGCGTTGTGGGTTGCCCCGCCATCACGTCGCTCCACCACACATCGCGGCCCGCTTGCATGATGACGTCGTTGTCGGTGCGCTTGACAACGATGACCTTGCTCACGCTGGGGGTTTGCGCCACCGCGCGGTCAACGTTGGCTTTCAGCGGGATCACTTTGCCACGTCGGTAACCGCCATCGGCCGTCACCACCAATTTGGCACCGCAGTCGTTGATGCGATCGCGCAGGGATTCTGAAGAAAAGCCGCCGAACACCACGGTGTGGGCGGCGCCAATGCGCGTACACGCCAGCATGGCCACCGCGGCTTCAGGAATCAGCGGCATGTAGATCGCCACCTTGTCGCCTCGCCCCACCCCTTGCGCCTTCAAGGCCGAAGCAAACTGGCACACTTGCGCGTGAAGTTGCTTGTACGTGAGCACCTTTTCATCGCCCGGCTCGCCTTCCCAAATGATGGCGGGCTTGTCGCCCCGGCTGGCCAGATGACGGTCCAAACAATTGACTGAGACGTTGATCTCGCCGTCTTCAAACCAACGCACAAACGGCATCTGCCCCGTGAGGGTTTTGTGGAAAGGCACTTGCCATGTCAGCTCGTCGCGCGCGGTTTGCGCCCAAAACCCTTCCGGATCTTGGATCGAGCGTTGGTACAGCTTCTGGTAGTCTTCCTGGCTGCGCAAACGCGCCTTTTGCACAAACTCTTCAGATGGTGGGAACAGCCGGCTCTCTTGCGAACTGGATTCGATGCTTCCTGTCTCAGATGTCTTGTCGCTCATAGTCATTCCTCACATGGTCGGCTTCACGGCAAACGGCAAAGATTCCCCAACAGCCGCGGTCCATTGAACATTCACGTGGGCCACACGTGCAGCCCCAGGCCCTTGATGTAAAAACGTTTCCAGCGCTTGCAAACTGTCTGTCTCGCCCTCAGCCACCACCTCAACGCCGCCCGACTGCAAATTCCTAACCCACCCCGCCAGGCCTAGCTTGCTGGCCACCTGGTGCGTCGTGGCCCGAAACCCAACGCCCTGCACGCGTCCAGTCACGATCGCGTGCAAGCGCACGGCGCCTGGCTGAGCTGTCACGGCTGAACCTCAACCCAGCAGGTTGTCACCGTGCTCTCATCCCACAAGGCCAGCGTTTGCGGTGTTGCCTCGCGACCGTCCGCACGCAGCCACAACAAATGCGAAGCGCCCGTGCTGGAAACAACAGCCGAAAACGCCCAATGACCTTGGGGTTCGATCAGAAGATCCGTCGCCCTGCCTTCCACCGGCGTCACCAACATGGCGCCAGACTCGCCTATGGCAAACAAACCACCCGCTTTGCCTTCACGCGTTTGCGCGCCCACAAGCACGCGCGCCAACGAGGGCGGGCGGCGAATGGCCGCGCCGCTGGGCAAGGGGCGTGTGCGCGACACACCCAAGGCTGTGGGCACGCCTGCATCGGCAAGTTGATGCGTTTCATGCAATTTAAGCGTTGGCCGCGCGCCGCTGTGTTGCACCGTCAGCCGGCTCAAGGTCGTGGGCATAGCGCCGCTGTTAGGTTCGTTGATCAAGGGGCCCGACAACACCCACAACACGTTGCCTTCCATGGCAAAGCCCAAATCACGAATCGGCGGCGCCCGCATGCCGTCGTCAATGGTTAGCCAAGCCTCGATCGGCAACGCCGACCGCTCGCTCAACGACAACAAGGCCACTTGATTGCCTTGCGCCACCGCAACGGCCAAGTGGCGACCATCGGGGCTTACCGCAGCCGCAATGGGCTGCCGCTTCTGCACCTCGGCGGGTAGCGGCCGCGGCCGGCTGCGCGGCGGGCGCGCGGCCTGCACGGTGCTAAGCACCATCACGTCGTCCTGCCGCAACACCACCAGCACCGGCGCCAGCGCAGCGGCTTTCAAAGCCCACACGGGCTTGCCCTCAAGTTCCAGCGCGAACACTTTGTCGGGCCCGCCATCGGCGGCAACATCGATCACCGACAATTCACGCGCATCGGATCCCAGAACGTAGGCGGCACGGGCGTCGGAGGAAAACGCCAAGCGCGAAATGGCGGGCAGCGTGACAGAATGCCTTTGTGCCAGGGCGCTGGGGCCTCGGCCCTCATCACTGGCATCTAGCCAACGGCTTTGTCCCAAATTGTTCCACGCCACCGCGTAGCGACGAACATTGAGGGGCACCTGCGCTTGCCCAGCCAAAGTTCGCACGCGCAGCGTCTGCTTGCCCGCCAACGTCCCCGGGGGCACACGCACAACAATGCCGCCATCAGCGGTCCGCGCCAGCACCAAAGCCACGGCACCCGCCACGTACACCGTGGGTTGCCTGCCAAAACCCTGCCCGCGCACCCACAGCCCCTCGCCCACCACAGCCACCCCGTCGCGGCCGCTGGGGCGAATCCGCCCGCGCGCGGGCACGTCAACACCACCCAAATCAATTACGTCTGCGATCTCGGGGGCATGCGTGGCCTCTGCCAGCTCCCGGACCTGCGCCACACCCACGATCTCGAATGGCGATTCGTGGGCACAGGCCGTTGCCATCGCCGCCCCAACCACAAGCCACATCCACGCGCGCATTTAACTGGCTCCTTCGCTGATGCGAATGCCCACAAGGTTGTTGGGCACCAAAGGCCATTCGGAAAACCGCGCCAGCACACGAAAGCTGGCGTCTTGAAGTTCAGCGGGCGCAAGCACCGCGTAGCAAACGGGGCCTTCTGCGGGCTCAACGCTGTTGAGGTACCCCACCACGCGCACGCCCGTATCGTATTCCAGCGTGATGCGATGACTCACCATATCTCGCAGCTGTCGGTAATCGGGCATGGCGCTCTTTCACACAGCGGCGCGCGGGCGCGCTACGGATGTCCCGGTGGCATGCCCCCGTGCGGCGGCATACCGCCATGGGGCGCTGCCCCTGCGGGCCCCCCACCTCCCAAAACCTGGTCTTCCTTCTGAAGAGTGTCGAGCGGCAACGAGACGTCCTTCGCTCCCACCTTCACGCCGATAAGCTCGCCAAACACGTCGCCCTTGCGGCGGGTCATGGGGTCGCCGTCTTTGTCCACCCGCACCGAAAGGTTTAGTTCGCCCGAGAACTTGGTGCCGGGAATCATGGCGTCACGCTCGCTCAAAACGAAGGGCATAGGGAAGTCTTCAACCGTCAGCTTCTGAACCGCCAGCATCATGCCCGGCCCGGGCCCCCCGCCCCCGCGGCGAACGATGAGAAACATTGTGTCGCCTTTTTTTACGTCTTTCTTGCGCGCTTTGGGCAGCACGATCGAGCCAGCCACGGTGTCCTCGGCCTTGGGCTCATCGGGAACGGCCTCGCTGGCCGCCTCGGCTGGCTGGGGCACAGGCTCAGGCGCCTTGGCGGGCTCTGGCTGGCCCACCGTGGCCGCCGGCGCAGGCGGCAAGGCCGCTGGCTTGGGTGACGAGTCTTCAGACTTACAGCCGACGATGCAAACGCCAGCCAACATCAGGAACGGGGCCCAAGATGCGCGCATGCTGGCAAACTACAGCAAGCCCGAGGCTTTGTCAGTCCCGGCGCCGCGGTGTCAAAAGATCATCTTGGGGGCGATGCCGGCTTGGCCACGCAATCCTGGCGCCCCGCCTGCTATAAAAGTTGCTCCCATGTCAGGCCCCCTACGCGCCCGCCTCGCCTCCTCCACACTGATCTCCTCCGATGTCACTGACCTGCGCTTCGTGCTGGAAGCGCCGACCACGTTAAGCTTCTTGCCCGGGCAATTTGTCACCTTTGCGATTGGGCTGGACGCCCACGCCCAGCCCATCCGGCGCAGTTATTCGCTGGCATCGTCGTCTCGCAACGGCCATGAGCTGCGTTTGCTGATCAAGTTGCTTCCCGATGGCGCCGCTCACAACTTTTTCGGCAGCCTTACGCCCGGGCAGCACGTGGACATGACGGGGCCGCACGGATTTTTTGTGCTGGACGCCCATCATGAAGGCGATGTGGTGTTCGCCGCCACAGGCACAGGTCTTGCGCCGATTCTGCCCATGCTGGATGAGCTGGCCCACAGGTCCCAGGGCGGCCAACGCTATCTTTTCTGGGGCCTGCGCAGCGAAAGGGATCTGTTTTTGGAAGCGGAGCTGCTCGCCCTCTGCAAGGCGGCTCACACCGACCTGCGCATCTATCTGTCGCAGCCTGAGGCCACTTGGCAGCAGCACCGGGGACGCATCAATGACCCCGTCATGGCCCAGCTTCCCAACCTACACAACCCCACCTTCTACGTCGTAGGCAATGGCGCCATGATTCGCGAACTGAAGCAGCGTCTCATCGACGCCGGAATCAACCGCAAAAAACACATCCGCACCGAAGCGTTTTTCGACTGACCGGTGGCATCACGAAGCGCCCGCCCACGCTGCATCCAGGATACAATCGAACGCCAATGGGCAGCCCCGGTTCCATACACGGCCGCCACCTCGAAGGCGGCACAGCGGCCAGCTGGCGTTTCCCGCGCCGGCGCAAACGGCAAACCGCAAGGTTTTGGATCACCGCCAGCTTCTTGATGGGTGCCTGCGAGGCCAGCAATCCCGAGCCTCAATTGCTAAGCGTGCAGCCGCCCGCCGCCTATAACGACCAGCCCACGCGTGTGCAATTGCAGGGAGCCAACTTCATTCCCAGAGTTACGCTGGATCTGGAACAAGGACTGCGCTTGACGTCGGCACAAGGCTTTGAGGCCTTCTTGCAAGCGCCCGCCAGCTCGGTGCAGCTGACAAACGTTGTGTGGCGATCGCCGCAGCTGCTCGAAGCGGATCTGCCGCCCACCGACGTAGCTGGGTTTTCAGGCGCCGTGGGCGTGACCGTTCAGGATCCACGCGGTCAACAATCTCAACTGACCCCAGGGTTCATTTCGTTGGGCCCCGACGCCGTGCCGCCCAGATTGGTCGTAAAAGAGCCAGCAACGGCGCGGCCACTGGCGCCCGGCGTGCTTCTGCCCGTTGTTTTCAGCGCCGAAGACCAAGCGCCCGGCCGACTGGTTGCAATGCAGTACAAAATAAAGTGGCGCGAACAGCTGCTTGTGGACGGTCGCTGTGAGGTGGCCCCGCAGCCGACCGCCACCACCTGCGCATTTGCTGCCATGGTTCCCCGCGAAGCGCTGGCGAAGGATGTTTTTCAGATCACCCTCACGGCCCTCGATGGCGCCCGGGTGGCCAATGCCACCTCCCAAATCCTCGAGTTCGAGCTGAAACCCAATCCAATGATTTCGGCCATTACGCCCCAGCTGGGGAGCAGCGCCGGTGGAACCGACTTTATTGTACAAGGCAGCCACTTTGACCCCAGCACCCAGATTCTGATCGGAGGGCAGTTGCTGGCCCCCAACGGTGGACGCTGGATAGACGCCCAAACCATCGCGGGGCGCACGCCTGCAGGCCCGCCCGGCCTCGCTTCTGTTGAATTGCAGAGCTTCACGGGGGGCGCAAATTTGGGCGAACGGCGCGGCTTCACTTATTTGGCAGAGCCCTTGATAACAGCCGTGATTCCCGAAACCGCACCTGCGGCCGGACGCGTCCCCATCTCCGTTCGTGGCGTCTCGTTCAACCGCGACACCATCATCGTGTTCGGCGATCGGCCCACGAGCGCCTCGCCATTGCTCAACCCCGATTGGGTCAACCCCGCAGAGATTCGCGGGTTGGCGCCTCCGGGCGTCGGGGCTGCCTTTGTCTGGGCCATCGATCCTTTGTTGGGGCGAACACGATGGGCCGGCGTGTTTCGGTGGATTAGCGCCTCCCCGCCGGCGGTGACGCCATGAAATTGCGCGCCAAGTTTGTGATCACCGCGGTGGCCGTGTGTGCGATCCCCATGGCCATCGCCGGATACTTCGCGGGCCGCATTGGCCAAGCGGCGATTCGTGACGCCATTGAAGCGCAAGAACAAACCGTGGCCATTCAAGTGGCCGACTATGTGGCGGGCGAAATGGCGTCGATCGTGGAAATGTTGCGCATTCAGGCGCGCGTGCTCGATCTCACGCAACGTGGAACCGAAGTGCCCTCTGCCGAGCGGCTGCAAAAGTTCCTGCAATTCATTTATCACCAAAAAGAAGTGTTCAGCATCGTGGGGGTTTACTCCCAAAGCGGCGCGGCGATTGCGCCGCCCGCATTCCAAGAACGACCGCGTGACAACGCCGCGCTGGGAACCCACGATCCGATGACGGCCGACGACGCTGCCGAGATGCCCAAGCGCGCCCCCATCGCCGAAGCTCTGGCCAAAGACATTGCCACAAGCGAAGTGTTTTTGGCTGGTCCGCAAAAGCTGCCCCAGATGATCGTGGCGCTTCGCTACGATCCCGTTCCTGATGAACCCTCTCGCGTAATTCTGGCACAAGTGTCGCTGCGGCCTTTGGCACGCTATCTGCGCGAGATGGAAGCGCAAGATCGAACTTTGGTGTTGCTCGACCGGGCCTGCCGCGTGGTGGCCACATCGTCGCAAGAGGTGGGCGTGGCTTTGCGCCCGAAAACTCTGCCCAACAGCTTGCCGGGTACGTTACCCGATCAGCCTTTCGTGGCGGAGTTTCGTGCCGAGCAAGGACACCGCGTGGTAGGCGCGTTTGCGCCGGCGCACCCGTTTCATTTGGGCATCACCAGTGAGCGGCCGCTCAAGCAAGCGCTTGAACCCGTGGCGCGCATGGGATTCGCCACCGTTTACTGGGTGTCGATCTCGGGCCTTCTGGCGGCGCTGGTGGCCGCAGGTTTGGGGCGCATTTTGTCGCGCAGAATTGCAGATCTGGCGCAAGCGGCACGAAGCGTGTCGCAAGGCAAGCTTGACACCCAGTTGCAAGTTCGGGCGCGCGACGAATTGGGCGATTTGGCCAAAGCCTTCAATGCCATGACAACCTCGCTTGACGCCGCACGCGCCGAAATTCTGCGCCAAACGCGTGAAATCAAAAACTGGAACCGCAAACTCGAGGAGCGCGTTGACGACAAAACCCAACAGCTACAGCAGGCGCAAGACATGTTGCTAAGGTCGCGCGCCTTGGCCGCCATCGGCGTTTTGGGTTCAGGGGTTGCTCACGAGATCAACAACCCGCTATCAGGGGTTCTGGGCTTGGCGCAGCTGATGCTCAGCGACATGCCCGAAGATCACCCTTGGCGTCCCATGGCCCAAGACATTGAAGACCAAGCGCTGCGCATTCGCCACATCGTCTCAAACTTGCTGCGCTTGTCGCAACGTCAAGCTGGAGAAGATTATCGTAACGTGGATCTGTCGCGCGTGGTGGACGACGCGCTTGAACTGTGTGGCCCGTCTTCGCTGCTTGACGTTGGCATCCGCATCGACAAACGCATTGTTAGCCCCAGCGCCCCCATTCGCGGCAGCGGGTTTCAGCTGCAGGCCGCGATCATACACATCATCAAAAACGCGCGCGCCGCCATGGAACCGGCAGGAGGTGTGCTTACGCTTGAGACCTCAATGCCAGGGCACAAGTTGTTGCAACTGCGCATCACCGACACGGGGCGCGGCATCAAACCTGAAAATTTGTCTCGCATCTTTGATCCTTTCTTCACCACAAAACAAAAATGGGATGAAACCGGAATGGGCTTGGCGGTGGTTCACAAAATTGTGGAGGATCATGGTGGGCAAATTCGAGCTGAAAGCCAGGTTGGTCACGGCACGAGCTTTTTTCTAACCTTCCCGATCGATGCGGGGCCCGCGCCCCTTTCGTAGATGGCCTCCATGGCGCGTCCACGGCTGCGTTCCGTTGTTTTGGCTCTTGGTGCCGCCGTGGCCATGGCCGCAGTTCTCATTTTGGCAGGCATCGGATCTCGCAAGCTGTTCGAGACCAAGTCCACCCCACGCGTGCCAGGCCCGGCACGGGTGAGCCGCGCGTTGTTTCCGAAAGCCGATCCCGGACGCTTCCGCGTGACCGGCGTGCAAGGCGTTGTGGAATGCGTTCAAGATGGCCGCACTTACGCCTTACAGCCAGGAGACTTTTTGTCCTTGCAGGACATCATTCGCACCGCTGCGCAGGCGCGGGTTTTGGTGCGCCGCGGAGGCACCGAAATCGAGGTGCTTCAGAATCTTGAAATCCGCGTGGAGGCGCTCGCAGAACAGACGGCAAAATTCTCCGTCTTGTCTGGCGACGGCAACGTGTCAGCCTCCGTAGAGGGCAACGAAGAAACGCTTGCGATTGCCGCCGACGCCACGGAGTCGGTCAACGTGGGCCCATCGCGCTGGGTGGTGGCGCGCGCTCCTTCAGGCCAAGTGGCGGTGGCGGTGTCCGAAGGTCAGGTGCACTTCAAGGCCCAAGGACAAGCCGTCACGATTGAGCCGGGAACCGAAAGCGTTGCGGCGCCGGGACGGCCGCCCAGCCCGCCGCGAGAATTCCCAGACGATCTCTTGCTCTCCGTCATTTGGCCCGAAACCCCGCCCACAAAAGACACGGCGAAAATTCAAGGGACCGCCAGGCCCTCGTCACAGGTGGTGATCAATGGTCGCAAAGTTGAGGTGAACGCCGATGGCACGTTTTCGGCCGAAATCCCCCTGAAGCTCGGCGCCAACGCCGTGCACGTGCGAGAGCAGGACATCCAAGGGCGGCACAAGGCTGTGACAGGCACGGTGAAGCGTGAAGCCTCCGCGCCAGCTTTGGAGGTAAAAAAGGAGGAACTTTGGGCGCCATGATGGCGGCCACTCTCGCCTTCGCTGCTTTGCTTGCCGCGGGCGCTGCCGAAAGCGTCCGAGATCAGCAGGCAGCCGCCCGCACTACGCCGATAGACCTGGGACTGCAACTGTCGATCACACCGCCTGATCCCGTACTTGGCGTCAACCAGGAAGTCAGCGTTACCGTCACATCATCAATCGGACCCTTGCCGCCCAGCGCGTGGGCATCACTGCGCATGCTCACCAGCGCGGGTGAAGTTCAAGATCTTACGCCAAGCGGCCCCGCGGCTTGGAGTGGACGCTTGGTGTTGCCCACACGGCGCGCGCCCCAAGGCTTGATCGTCGCGGCCCAAATGCGAAGTGCGGACATTGATGTGGCAGGGGCACTGTTTGTCCCCCTGCCTGCCGTGGCCTCCCCCGCTTTCCAAACGGATCCGCGCGCAGAAGTCACGCTCACGGTGGCGGGTCGCGTTTTCGGCCCCAAGCGCGCCAGTGCCACGGGCGACGTGCGTGTGCCCGTCGTCGTGCCTCCGGGGGTGTCTATGGCGGTTGCGCGGACGACAAACGCGGTGGGAAAGATGGCGGAGGAAATTTTGGATTTGGGCGTGCCCCCATTTTCGCGTTTGTTGGTGCTGGCGCCTGAGACCGCCACGCACGGTCGTCCCACCGAGGTCTTGGTGTTCGGTATGGACGCGCACGCAAATCCAGCGCCCCAAACTGCCTTTGCCTTACAGGCCAATGGTCGGCGCGCGCACCCTCTGCATGGCGGGCCCGGTTGGACGCGGTTTTTGGCAACGGCGCCTTTGCTCAGCGCGCATCCCCGCATGCAGCTACGCGCCTATGAAACTGCGCCCGGGGCCGCGCCATCAGAACCGTCGCCTGCAACCACCGACGTTTCCGCCCACGCTGAGGTGGCCTTGCTGGCGGGGCCCGCAGCTAGGCTCATGATGATTCCCAACCGCGTGGCTTTGGCCGTGGGCTCCACCCAACGTTTGGCGCTTGTTGTGCGCGCGGAGGACATGTGGGGAGAGGCCACCAGCACCGCCAACACGCGGCTGTACATCAACGGCGCACCGGTGGCCAATGCCACCCGCAGCGAGGGGCGCCTTCGCGTCACGGTGCCAGCTCCCAAGCAGGCGCTTGCAGACGCCAAGCTTGTTGTTGAAGCCATTGATGGCAATGCTTATGCACGTCATGAAGTCAGCTTGGAGGTCACTGCCCGGCAAGCGCCCGCCCTACCTGTGCCGCCCAGCCCCGAATACAGTTGGGCCGCGCTCGGCCGCGTTGGGCCCCTGTTCGGCGCTGACACCGGGTGGGGACTCGGCATCACCGCAGAAGCCCAGGCACAGCTCGGCCGATGGATCAGATGGCCCCAAGGTCTGTTTCTGCAAAGTTCGCTGGGCTATGTCACACATCAGCGCAACATCGATTCCAACACTGGGCTGTCACGTCTGCGAGCCCACGCGATGCCGCTGCTGTTGGGGGCGGCGTGGCGGGTGCGTCCGCTTCGCTCTGTCAGCGTGTTTTTAGGGATTCAGGCTGGACCCGCCCGTTTGTGGGTGCAAAACAGCACCCTCGGCGCCCAGGTCAACGGCGCCGCCTGGACCGGCGCCTTGCGGCTGTCGGTCGACGTGGTTTTTGGCACCGGCCAGACACAACTCGCCGTGGGGGCAAGCTTTTCGGACATTCCAGGTGGCAAGCTCGGTTCCGGCGATGTGGTGCGCGGCAATTTGGGCGGCGCCGCCGCGACGCTGGGCGTTCGGCAGCGCTGGTAGCGCTTTATGCGTTAGATTCGGGTCTATGGATGTCATCTCGGGGCCTTGGGACAGTTTTTGGGCCTTGTTGCCACAATCGCCGGCCACGCCGGTTGTCGTCTCCGTTCCCCACGCTGGCATTGCGACGGGCCCCTTTGGCGATGCGCTCGCGCCTAGCCTTGACGTGCGCCAAGATGCAGACCTTTTTGTAGACGAGCTTTACGTGGATCTGCCGCAGGGGGCGTTTGTGCGCGCCCAGTTGTCACGCTTTGTCTGCGACTTGAACCGGCACCCTGACGATGTCTCCGCACGCGCTGTCCCCGCCCATCCGCACCCCCTCAACAGCAATGGGCGCGGCTTTGTGTGGGAGGTCACCACCACCGAGGCGCCCGCCCTGGCGCGACCGTTGTCGTGGCAGGAATGGCAGCAGCGGCAACAGATTCACGCGGCCTACCACGGGGCCCTGCGCACCGGATTACAACGGGCTCAAGCGAAGTTTGGTTTCGCGATTTTGGTCGATGGACACTCTATGCCGTCGCAAGGGCGCGCAGGGCACAGCGATCCCGGTGCTGCGCGCGCCGACATTGTTCCTGGCAATCGTATGGGAACCAGCTGCGGCCCCACACTGTCGGCAGCGGTGAACCAACATTTTGGCGACAACGGTTTTCGCGTGAAGTTCAACGAACCCTATCAAGGCGGCTTCATCACCAGCCATCATGGCCGCCCCGCGGACAACGTTCACGCCATTCAGATCGAGATGCGCCGCGATCTGTACATGAACGAAGCCACTTTCACAAAAGTTGAGCCGGGCTTTGCGCGCCTTCGACAAGCGCTATCTGACTTGCTTCGCAAACTGGATGTGTTTTCACCATGACCGCCAATGACGCCGAAACGCTCCCCAGCGATCTTTACCGGATTATTGTTGAAAGCGCGGCGGAGGGCATTTGGACCATAGACCAAGAAAGCATAACGACGTTTGTCAACGCGGCCATGGCTGACATGTTGGGGTACGAACGCGCCGAAATGTTGGGCCATTCCATGTACGATTTCATGGACGAGGCCGCCAAAATCGAGGCGCGAACCAACATGAGCCGCCGTCGCGCAGGTCTTCGCGAACGCCACGCGTTTCGCCTCATGCACAAACAAGGGCACACGCTGTGGACCAGCATGGTCGCAAGCCCGCTTTACGACCCAGCGGGGTCTTTCGTGGGAGCTCTGGCTTTCGTCAGCGACGAGACCAGCCGCTTGAACGCCGCTGAAGAACAAAGGCTGCGCGAGCAAGAGGTGGTTCGTTTAGACAAAATGATTTCACTGAGCGCGCTGGTTGCGGGGGTGATCCATGAGATCAACAATCCCAACCACTTCATTACCTTGAACGCTTCGCTCTTGAAACGCGTGTTTCACGATATGTTGGCCGCTCTCGAACAACGCCCTCTTCCTCCGGAATTGACGTTGGCGGGATTGCCCTACGAAGAAATGCGGATTGAAACGCCTCGCATGCTTGAACAAATCCTCTCGGGCGCAGACCGCATTCGCCACATCGTCTCCGAACTTCGGGCTTACGTAAACACGGACGCCCCGGGCCCCCTACGCGCCCTCGCGCTTAACGATGTGGTGGCATCGGCTGTGACACTGCTTGAAGGACGCATAAGACGCACCACAGATCATTTCAGCCAGAGCCTGGCGGCGGATCTGCCGCCTGTTGAAGGCGATGCGCCCAGGTTGGTTCAAGCTGTGGTCAATGTTTTGCTCAACGCCCTCGAAGCGCTCACAGATCGATCACAACGGGTTGATCTGGCAACTCGCTATGTGCCCGAAGAACAGTGTGTGGAGCTTACCGTGCGAGACCAGGGGCCCGGCATCTCCCCGGAAATCGCCGAGAGGATTCGAACGCCCTTTTTCAGCACAAAACGCGCCCGCGGTGGTTTGGGTTTGGGGCTGGCGGTGGCCGAGCGCATCTTGTCCGAACACCGCGCCGAGTTGGTGCTTGCGTCGTCGCCCAGCGATGGCACCCAGGCGCGCCTGCGATTGCCGGTGGCCAAATAGGCCTAAGCGTATGCCTAAGCGCCTCCGTTGCCTTGATAGCGTATGGCCAACAGGGTGACGTCGTCGTCCTGCACGGGCCCCCACTGCAACGCAGCCTGAACGATGGTCTGAACCACCAGTTCTGGCTCGTCCGCGTGATGCTTTTCGACCAGTTCGATCACGCGATCCAGGCCAAACTGCTCGCCTTGCGGGTTGTGGGCCTCTATAACCCCATCGGTGTACAACACCATGAGATCGCCCGGTTCCAGTTTGGCGGTGGAATCGGTGATGGAACGCGACACATTGGCGATGGCCCCCATCCAGGTGCCCGGGGTGGGAACGATCTCGCATTTTCCGTCTTTTGCCCGGCAAATCAGGATGTCTTCATGGGCGCCCGCATAAACCAAGCTGCCATCAGCCTCGTAGCGCATCAGCGTAAACGTGACGTGCTCGTCGCTTCCCAAGCGCTGACGAACGTTGTCGAACAGCACGCGGTTCAAAATTTCCAAGATCTCTTTTGGACTCGTGCGGGCCCGCTGCCGGGTGAGAGCGGCAACCACGCTTTGCACCATCAGCATAATGAGGCCCGCTTTAAGGCCATGCCCCGCCACGTCGCCCACCCCGATCCATGCCCCGCCCTGCGTTGGCACCACATCGTAGTAATCACCGCCAACATCTTCTGCAGGAACCATGGCGGCGGAGATCGTAAGCCCTTCAACGGAAAGGTTGCGAGGCAAAATGGAGGTTTGAATCCGCTGAGCAATCTCAAGCTCACGCGCCGTCCGCAAGGCCTTGTGTGTCAGGCTAATCACGGGGCCCAAATAGAAATTCACGAAGAACA
The DNA here is from genome assembly GCA_038257535.1 of Polyangia bacterium. Classification (GTDB taxonomy): domain Bacteria; phylum Myxococcota_A; class Polyangia; order Fen-1088; family Fen-1088; genus JAGTJU01. The sequence goes on along the minus strand of JBBSJE010000005.1, from coordinate 29,490 downwards.
AACTGAGCAGCAACGCCGCCACACAGCCCAGCCCCGCAGCGCCCAAAATGTTGTTGCGCAGGTTCTCCCCCGCCACCAACTTGGCCGTAGAGATCACCAACGCCAGTTGTCCCACGGTCCGGCCCTCGATCTTCGACTCCGCCCACGACACGAAGTGACCTTTGCCTTCGTGGACGCTCCCCGGCGGCCCAACAAACAAACGTTGGACCGGCTGCGGCGACTTGCCGTGCTCTAGCAGCACATTGCCTTCTGGATCCGTGGCCACAATGGCCAAAACATCCGCGCCGCCGATATAAGGCCCACACGCCTCTCTAATGAGAGTGGCGTCACCAACCACGATGGCAAAGTCGGCGGCTTGCGCCAACTCCTTGGCGCCGCGTTGGGTTTTCCACTCAAGCTCCGCCCGCATTGAAGGGGTTAACTCGGCGAAGATGCGAGACACCAGGCCGAAGATCAGGCCTGACAAGGCCACTAACAACACTGTGATAAACAGCGTCAAGGTAACTTTCAAGCGCAGCCCCGAAAGCAATCTGACCGTTTTGGGATCTTTTTGCGATGGCGGTACCGGAGCCTTGCAGGCGCCTGGGCCCTCTGGCGGCGGTGACCCGAACCGAACCGCCGGCGAATCGGTCGTCAGCAGCATGCCCCGGCGTGCGTCATGGGCAACGCTGGGCTGGATGGGCGGTTTTTCGGCCAAAATTCCTCCTCGAGACATTTCGGCGAGTTGCCGACATCCTTGAGACAATGAACGATTCGGAGGGTGCAAAGGTGAAAACGCAGCGCGGCGTGCCGAATATTGCAAGCAACATGAAAGTTTTGATGACTGCCAGCCGATGTCCCCCGGTGCAGATGACAAACGAGGGACTCAGCCTCGAACTGACCTTGGACACGGATCCCCGGATCGTGTCGATCACACGAAGGTTTGTTGAGCAGGCCATGGAAAAGCTGGTAGACGACGCCGACGCGGTTTTCCGTGTCGCTATGGCTGCGCACGAGCTTTTGGAGAATGCGGCGAAATACGCCGAGAACAGGCAAGCCTGTCTGGCTTTGCGCCTGGGGCCCGATGAAGAAGGAGGGCGACAGGCCGTTTTAACCATGATGAACCAAACGAGCCCTAGCCACATAGAGCGCCTCAAGCAAAACTTTGCTGAGATGAACACTCGCGACGATCCCTACGATTATTACTTCGAGTTGATGCGGCGCAACGCCGCCGATGTGTCGGTGTCGGGGCTTGGTCTTGCGAGAATACGCGCCGAAGGCGAAATGACTTTGGCGTTTGACTCCAAGGGCACGCAAGTTTTCATTCGCGCCACCGCGCGGATTCCCGAACGGAGGGTGCCATGAGCCAGCTTGCAATTTCTCCGGTCCGCGAAAGCGACTTCTCGGCATCTGCCCAAGTTGATGGTGCCAGTTTGCAAACCGCAATCACGGGCAACGCCGACCTCAATGTGAAAGAAAGGCTTGATGAATTTCTGCTTTCGATTCACCACCACGCGGTCACAAACTCCATCGGAGAAGTGACGGTGGATGTGCGCAATCTAGAATTCATCAATTCATCCTGCTTAAAAGCGTTCGTCACCTGGATAAGCTCGGTTCAAGCACAGCCAACCGAGAAGCAGTACCGCATCGTGTTCTTATCCAGCCCACGCCTACACTGGCAGCGACGCAGCTTGCATGCGCTTTCGTGCTTTGCCAACGACCTCGTCAGCATTCAAACGTGAAATCAACGGCAAAAGAAAGCCCGGCTCATGAAACCCTTGCGGATCAGATCGCAAGGGATTGGAGCGTGGCGCTTCCCTTCCTGGACGCAATGGCCAACAGCCTTGAGTCGGGCATTCTCGTCATCGACGAGCAAGGCAAAGTGGCGCTGTGCAGCCGCCCTCTGGCAGCAATTTTCGGTGTGCCTGTCGAGAGCATTCTTGATATGTCGCCCGCGGCGCTGATGAGTTTTGTGGCTTCGTTGGTTGATGATCCACCGCCGGTCATTCGCGATGGCCTCTTGCTACCCTTCGAAAGCCGCATCACCTGCGAAGAATTCGAGCTGTCGCGCCCCAACCGCTCTATCGTGCGCTGGGTGGCGCGCCGGGTTGCAATGCCCAAGGAAGCCATCATCGTGGTGTGCACGGACATCACGGCCGAAGTTGATTTGGTGGCCGCCTACGAGCGGCTCTCGATGACCGATCGGCTAACCGGCCTTTCCAACCGCCGCGGCGCGGAGCAATTCGTCCGTCGAGAGTCATCAAAGTTTCGGCGCTACGGGGGCAGCATGTCCTTGGTGCTGCTTGACGTTGATCATTTCAAGAAGGTCAACGACACCTACGGGCACAACGTGGGCGATCAGGTGCTGCGCGCCGTTGGGGCCACAATCGCCGATGTGATACGGGTATGCGACTTTGCGGCCCGTTGGGGCGGTGAAGAGTTTTTGGTGGTGCTGCCCAACACCAATCTGGAAGGCGCGCGTTTGTGCGCCGAACGCCTGCGCGATGCCGTGCAACACATTGTGTTTCCGGGCGGTTTGGCGGTCACCATCTCCGCTGGCGTTTCCGAGGTGGGGCGTGCCGAAGATGTCGTCGTGGCCATCTCGCGCGCCGACGAGTTGCTTTACGCCGCCAAGGGCGCTGGCCGCAACTGCGTTAAGTAGCGCCGCGCAAACGCTGGCGCATGGCCTCGTAAAGCACGATGGCGGCAGCCGCTGAAGCATTCAGCGACGCAATTTGCCCCGCCATCGGTATGCGTAGCGTGCCGTCACAGCGCCGCGAAACCGCTTCGCGCATGCCGCGCCCTTCAGAGCCCACCACAAATGCCGTGGGTACCGTCAAATCCGCATCAAACACGCTCACGCCCGCTTCGTCGGCGCCGGTGCCCCAAACCTTCACACCGCTTTCGCGAAGCTTGTCGATGCTGCCCAAAAAGTTGTGCACGCGGGCGATGCGCACGCGCTCGGTGGCACCCGCAGACGCCTTGATGGCACCTGCGGTGATGGGCGCCGCCTTGTGATCGGGAATGGCCACGCCGTGGGCGCCAAACACTTCTGCACTGCGCACAATTGCGCCCAAATTTTGCGGATCCGTAAGCCCATCCAACAACACCAACAGGGGCGCTTGGCCCTGCGCCGCGGCGGCTTCCAACATCGTGGGCACCGGCACGTAGCGGTAAGCCCCCGCCACAGCCACAATGCCTTGATGCGCGCCTTTGCCCGCCAAGTCGGCCACCAGGGCGCGGGGGCGCCATTGCACGGCGATGCCTCGGTCTTTGGCAACGGCAATCACGCGCGCCACGTCGGGCGTACGCAAGCCCTCGGCCACATAAATCACCGATACATCTTTGGGATGTGCGCGACACAGCTCTTCTACAGGGCGCAAACCAAAGATGATGCGGCCCTGATCTTCGTTTTCTGTTTCAGACATACGTTAGGCCTTCAACGCCTGGTCAATCTCTTCTGCCAAAGCGTCAAACGCCTTGGAGGGGCTTTGCGCGTCTCGCAGCGGGCGGCCCACCACCAAATAATCGGCGCCGCCGGCGATGGCTTCAGCGGGCGTGCCCACGCGCTTTTGATCGCCCATCGCAGAGCCCGTAGGTCGAATGCCGGGCACCACCAGCAACAAGTTTTGGCCCTGGGCCCGCGCCAGAGCCACTTCCTGGGGCGAACACACCAAGCCGCCCGCCCCTGCGTCGCGTGCCACCTGCGCCCGGCGCGCCACCGCCGCAGAAACATCGCCAGCGATGCCGTCAGCCACCAAATCAGCCTGCGTCTGGCTTGTCAGCACGGTGACCGCCAAAATGTTCAACTGCCCTTCCGCAGCGGCCACAGCCCGGCCCACCATCTCCGTGCCGCCGCCTGCGTGCACCGTCAGCAGCTCTGCACCCAAGCGCCGCGCCGCCGTCACAGAGCGCGCCACGGTTTCGGGAATGTCGTGCAGCTTCAGGTCCAAAAACAGCTTTCCCCCGCGCCGCTTCACCGCCTCAATCGCACGCACACCTTCCGCGATGAACAGCTCAAGCCCGATCTTGTACCAAACCGGTTTGCCCTCAAGCCGATCCAAAAACGCTTCTAGGCGCGCGATGTCAGGCACATCAAGGGCCACAATGATGCGTTCGCGGCCGTTGGCATCCAACAATGGATTCACTTTGCCGCTCCTGCGCTCAAACCCGCGCGTTCGGTTTCCACGCGGGCACGGATCCATGACACCGCTTCGGTCAAAGGCACCTTGTGCACCTCAGGCGCGCGACGCGCTTTGATCTCAACAATGCCCTCGGCAAGCCCTTTCTTGCCTAAGGCCAAACGATACGGCATGCCCATCAAGTCTGCGTCTTTGAACTTTACCCCCGGCCGCTCATCGCGATCGTCGTAAAGCACTTCGATGCCCGCTTCGCCCAAGCTGCGGTAAAGCTCATCGCAGCCCTGAGCCACCGCGGCGTCGTTCGCCTGCAGCGAAAGTAGATGCACCTCGAAAGGCGCCAGAGGCACCGGCCACGTGATGCCATCGGCGTCGTGATGCTGCTCAATGGCGGCCGCGGCGATGCGGGTCACACCAATGCCGTAGCAGCCCATGATCGCCGGCTTCTCTTTTCCATCGGCATCCAAGAAGTTGCACTTCATGGCCGAGGAATACTTTGTGCCCAAGAAGAACACGTGACCCACCTCTATGCCTTTGAAGCCATTGAAGTGTCCTCCGTCGCAGCGTGGGCACGCATCACCCGCCGCCGCTTGCCGAAAATCACCCACCGCCGCCGGTTTGAAATCACGCCCCATCACCACGTTCAACACGTGCGCGTCAGCCTTGTTTGCGCCCGCCGCGAACGCGGGCATCGCGGCCACCTCATGGTCAACGTAAACGGGGATCTGTAGCCCCACGGGGCCCGCAAAGCCTACGGGGGCTTTGGTCACATCTTCCACGGCACGGTCGTTGGCCAACACGATCTCTTGCCCGCCCAGGTGCCGCTTCACTTTGATCTCGTTCATGTCGCGGTCGCCACGCACCAGCACGGCCACGGGCTTGCCATCCAACAAACAGATGAGCGTCTTGGCCAGTTGCGAAGCGGGCACACCCAAAAACGCAACTACCTCTTCGATGGTGCGCGCACCGGGCGTCGCCACCTCTTGCAAAACTGCCTCGGAAGGCGCCGCGGCCTCGGGTTTGCGCGTCAAAGCCTCTTCGACGTTGGCGGCGTAGTCACACTGGTCGCACGCCACAATGGCGTCTTCACCGGTCTCGGCCAGCACCTGAAACTCGTGGGACAGCGATCCCCCAATGGCGCCGGTGTCCGCTTCTACAGGCCGAAACGCCAAACCGCAGCGCGCGAAGATGCGGCAGTAGGTGTCGAACATGTTGCGGTATTCGCGTTTGGCATCCTCTTCGGTGCTGTGAAACGAATATGCGTCCTTCATGATGAATTCACGGCCGCGCATGAGGCCTGCGCGGGGCCGCAATTCATCCCGGAACTTGGTTTGAATTTGATAGAGATTGAGCGGCAGTTGCCGGTAGCTGCGTACGTCACCGCGCACCAAGTCCACAATTACCTCTTCGTGGGTCGGCCCAATGACGAACTCGCCGCCCTTGCGGTCTTTGAACCGCAGCAGTTGCGCGCCGTAGTGATCCCAGCGGCCTGATTCTTTCCACAACTCCGCGGGAATCACGGCTGGCAAAAACACCTCGGCGGCGCCCGCCCGGTTCATCTCCTCGCGCACGATGCGCGAAATCTTTTGAATGACCCGCAAGCCCAAGGGCAAAAACGAATACACCCCCGCCGCAACCTTCCGAAGGTAGCCACCGCGAACCATCAAGATGTGCGAGGGGATCTCCGCCTCAGCAGGCGCCTCTTTCAGCGTGGGGATCAGGGTTTGCGAGACTTTCATGGGGCGGGGTCATATCACGCCTTTGGGGTTTTGGGTCTGCGGGCGTGAAGCGATTCGCTCAAGGGTTTTGCAGAACTGTTCCCTGACGTTCATGCATCCGAAACAGCCCTCGGTGCACAATCCAATAGCGCAGGCACCAAATGTCCCGCGCAAAAAGGAGGATGGGGAATGACTTTGAGACACATCAAGCCAAGAACACCAGAGTGGCAAGACGCCCTGGCACCGGCAGGCAAAGGGATTGCGGAAGAGGGCTTTTTGGGACACCCGGGATTAAACGCAGAAGATCTTTACAAGTTGCGTCAGATTCTTGCGATGGAACAGGCTTTGATGGGCATGCCATCGCCCTGGGCCACAACCAGCCGCACCGCCGTCTAGGCGCCCGCTGGCCGGGGCAAAGCCGGCCGTTTGTTATTTGGAATGCTGCGTTGGCGCCGGGGGCCTGGTAAAACCCAAAGCCATGCGGGTACCTGCGCTGTTGGCGCTGTTTTCGATTTTGGCCGCCTGTGCCACAGGCGCCCGCGCGCAAGGTGGAAATTCGGGCGCGCCGCCAAGCGACGCGGCCATCGACGCCGGCCGCGACGGCAGCCTTTCGGGCGCAACCCAGGGCGCCGAAGCTGATCTGCAGCAGGCCGTGGCAAAAAATTTGGCGGGCGACCCCAAAGCCGCGTTGGCAATTGCCAAAGGGCTGCGCGCGGCGAACTCGGATTCCGTGCGCACCCGCGCCGCCACTTTATCCGCTTTGATTCTTGTGCAGCAGGGTGACTTTGCGGACGCGCTTGCCCAGCTGACGCCCGGCCCCACCGCGTCTGCCGAGGTGAACTTTTTGGCCGCCGTGGCCGAAGCGCGCCTGGGCAAAAGTGTGGACGCTTGGGCGCGGCTTGCGCCGTTCATTAAAGCCGGCGCGCCGCCGGGCGTGTTGGGCGCGCAGCCCGATCGCCTTGCCATGTTGTTTGATGTGGCTGTGGCCGAAAGCGCCAGCAACACAGGCCGCGTGAAGGAAGCGTTGCAAGCTTGGCAGCGCTACACCGATCGCGCGCAGCCGCATGAAAAGGCCTTCGCTCTGCGACGCGCAGACGCAGCCATCGGGCACCTGTCGCTGGAAGACGCCCTTGCCCTGTGGAACTCCGCCCGCGAAAAGCTGGCCCGTGCAGTTTTAGGCCCCAAGGCGGGACTGGCTTTGGCCGCTCAAGGGCAAGCGGACCAAGCCCGCCGCGCCAGTGACGAGGCGATGGAGTTGCGCAAACAGTTCGATGCAGGCGCAAACGCAACCACGGCTTGGGTGGGCACCGGCGATCCGGGCCGCCTGGGATTGGCTGTTCCGCTCACAGGCGCTGGGCAACAGTTGGGTGTGGCGCTCACCCGCGGCGCCATGGTTGCCCTGGGCGCTCCGGGATCGGCGCAGGACGTGGGTCCGGTGCAGGTGATGGTGCGCGATGCCATGGGACGTGGGGGCGCCATAACCGCCGCCAGCGAACTGTCCCGCGAAGAGGCCGTGTTGGGGATCGTGGGCTTGGCCGATGCGCCCACGATCGAGCAAATGAGCCGCGACGGTGTGCCCTACCTGGTTTTGGGCGGACCCAACCCAGGGCCACAAACGTCAGCGTTTCAGCTGGTGCACGACACCGAATCACGCGCGCAAGCGTTGGCGCGGCTGGCCCGTGCCAAGGGAGCCCGCAACTTTGCCATCCTGGCGCCCAGCACCGACGCCGCCCGTCGCACCGCCGAAGCGTTTCGGCAAGCTGTGGTGGCCGACGGCGGCCAAGTGGTGGTGCAAGCCACCTATGCGCCCACCGCCACGGGCTTCACCAAAGAGGTGGAGGCTATCAAAAAGCAGCGCTGGGAAGCTTTGTTTGTGCCCGACACGGCGGAAAAACTGGAACTGATCGCGCCCGCGCTGGCGGTGGCCGATCTGTGGCCGCAACCGGCCACGCAAGCAATCACCCCCGTGGGAGAGACGAAGCCCAAGTCCTCCGGGCCGCCCCGGCGCAACATCTTGCTGTTGGCTACGGCACCGGGCACGTCGCAACGTCTGATTGAGCGCGCGGGTCGTTACGTGCAAGGGGCGCTGCTGGCGCCAGGCTTTCACGCCGACCCGGAACAAGCGACGTCGGCGCGCTTCGTGGCCGAATTCCGCACGCTGTATGGCCGCGATCCAGGCGCCAGTGACGCCTACGGCTTCGACGGTGTTCACCTCTTGCGGGCCTGCGTTGACCGCGGGGCCCGCACCCGCAACGATGTGCTGCGCCTGCTGGGCAGCGGCGCGGAATTTCGCGGCGTCACAGGAAACATTCGTTTTGGGGGCGATCATGGACGTCAGGACACCGCCTTGATTTACGAGGTGCGTGGCGATCGCATTGCGGCCCTGCCTTGATGCCCTTTGCGTTGGCGCACGGGTGGCGCTATGACCGCGGCTGTGTCCGCATCCCGGTTTCGCTCATTTAGCTTGGTGGTGATTGGCGCCACGCTGGTGGTGATCCTGTGGGGCGCGTACGTACGCGCGTCGGGCTCAGGCGCAGGCTGCGGCAACCATTGGCCCACCTGCAATGGCGAAGTGATCCCGCGGGCCCCCACCATGAAAACCATCGTGGAATTCACGCATCGGATCACGTCGGGCGTGGCGTTCTTGTTGGTGCTTGCGCAATACGTATGGGCGCGGCGCGTGTTCGCCAAGACGCAAGCCGCACGCAAGGCCGCAGGGGCTTCGCTGTTCTTCATGATCACCGAGGCGTTGGTGGGCGGTGGCTTGGTTTTGTTCGAGATGGTCGCGGGCAACAAATCCATCGCCCGCGCATGGTGGATGACCGGCCATCTGTTGAACACATTTGCGTTGGTTGCCACGCTCACGCTCACCTGGTGGCTGGCCAAACCGCGAAAGCGAATCACCCTGCCCCGAAATCTCTTCGCCCCGGGCCTCACCGCCGCTTTGTTCGCTGTGGCGATTGTGGCTCTCTCAGGTGCGATCGCAGCTTTGGGCGACACCTTGTTCCCGGCCACCAGTCTCAGGTCCGGGCTCCAAGCCGATGTTTCCGCCACCGCGCATGCGTTTGTGCGGCTGCGTCTGTGGCACCCCTTCTTGGCGGTGGCCGTAGCCGGTTACTTGCTGGTGCTTATCGGCCGGATGTTGGCGAAACAAGGCTTCGAGGCGATGCGAGGCAGCGCCACATTGGTCGCCGCCCTTGTGGTTGCGCAAGTCATGGTGGGATTGATCAACCTGCTTCTGCTTGCGCCCATTGCGATGCAGGTGGTGCACTTGTTGATGGCAGATGTGTTGTGGATTTCTCTGGTGGTGTTGCGCGCGCAGTTTTCGCATGAAGCAATGCAGATCGCAGGCGCACCGCAGCCGGGGGCCGATGCCCACGCAGCGGCGGCTTAGCGGCCGTCCGGATCAACGATGAGGGACAGCAAGACGCCATGGTTTTGTTGTGTCGCGCTCGCGATCGCCATCGCCGCCTCGATCGCAATCAAGCCGTCAAACGCAAACGCAAACGCAGACGATAAACCCAGCTTCATAAAGCGCTCCACGCCCGAGGCCGCGCTTGGCGTCGTGGCCACGGGCGCTTACACCGCCGCCACCACGCTGTGGGTGGCGTCACTGCTCACCGAGGCCCGCTTCGAGCATCGTTTGGTGCCCGCGCTCGCGCTGGGGGCCGTGGGGGCATGGGCGCTTGCGGCTTACGACCAAAAACATCCGTTTGCCTCGGGAACGATTGCCAACGTCACCTCGGGAGCCGCGGTGGGCTTGGCCATTGGCACAACATGGATGCTCTACAACCGCGCCGGATCTTCTCCCTGGTCCGATCGCACGGCCAGCAGCTTGCTTTGGGCGGGTGCAACGGTCGGCGCTGGCATCGGCGCCTTGTCTGCGCGGGGCGGAACCACCCCCGGCCGGGCCGCCTTCACCAGCGCTGCGGCTTTGTGGACCGCCACCGCCACGGGTCTGCTGGCCGCGAGTTTGGGCAGCGCGAACACCGCCCAGCGGCGCGGGTTGCTGGGGGCCGCTTTGTCCATGGAAGCGGGCGTGATGGCCGCCGGCTGGTTAGGACGACGCAGCAACCCCACGGTCGAGCGCGTGGTTTGGGCCAGTTCAATGGCCGTTGCCACCGCCCTCGCGATAGGCAGCGGCTTCTGGGCCGCGTCGGGGCAGCCGGAACTCGCGCGCGCCCGTGCCACGTGGGGCGCCGCGGCGGCGGGCTTGATCGGTGCTGGGGTGGTGGCCTGGGTGTGGCCCTAGACGCTGCAGATCTAGATGCTTCCGCCCCCGCGGGCGTTAACGGCATAGCCGAAGCCCACACCCAAATAAGCGCCTATGCGTCCCGTGTCGATGTGATAGGCGGGACCAATCTGCAAGCGCACCAACGTGCGTCCCAACTCGAAGGTGGCGCGGTAGGTGGCGTGAACAGAGCCGCGCAGCTTTTGCAAACCCACTTGCCAATTGACGCCCACCAACACGTCATGCGACATGATGCCGTCGAGGGTTAAAGCCACGGGCCGAAAACCACCCACTTCAAGCGTCAGCCGGGTCAGATCGCTGTCGCCCGCGCGCGAGGCGCCCACCGCGCCGTAAACCATCGGTGCCAAAAATGGCACTGGATTGGAAACGCCCGCCAACACACCCATGGCGGGGCGATCATCAACGCGAGACCCCGCCGCAAATGACCAAGCTTCCAGCGACAGGCCTTTGCGTGCGGGCTGGTTGATGGCCGCCAACGGCTCAAGGCCCGTAGACGTAGGCCGATCTGCCAGGTCTGCCAACAGCTGTTCCAACGGGGACCGCACTTCAGGCGCTTCAATCGTGAACGGCAGCGAACGCCAAATCTGAACCTCGTTGTCGGGATCGCGTTCCCCGCCAACAAAAGCAAGCAGCACGCCGAACACAGACTTTCGTGTGGCTTCAATGATGCGTCTACGCGCTTCGCTGTTTTCCGAAATGCGCAGACGTGAATCACCATAGGTTTTCCACGAATTGCCATTGCGATTCCGCACCACCCGCCCCCGCTCATTCCACGTGTCATGAAACACCAATGACGCCGCAACGCTGCTGGCCGAACGGTTAAAGCCCATATGCCCCGAACAAAATGCGTCTTGCAGAAAGTGATCGGCAAAAGCGTTTTCGTAAACCGCTGCTTCAAGCGCCGCCACTTGGTCCACGCCTTGGACTTTTGACGCTGCGATGGCTTTGGCAATGGCGTTGCGATGAAACTTTTGCCACTGTCGCGCCGTTTGCGGATGAAAGTGCGTGCTGTTCACAAGCTTCAGCCGCAGATAATGAAACCGGCTTGTCGCCCGAAAGCCGCCCATCGACGACATGAATTCCTCGGGATCCGAAATGCGGTCGCCTGCGGTGCCATTGGCTTTGCCATACAGCAAAGCGTTCACATCAACGTTGTCGCAGGCCACACGTAGGCGTTCGACGCGCCCAGCATCTTCATCTTCAACAAAACGCGCGCGCAATTCTTTGCACGCCTGAACGAACGCCAGCGATCCAACTTCCTCGTGCTCTCGAAATGTCCAGGCGTGCGCGGGGAGCGCCGATTGCCACCCCCACAGGAAAAGAGCCCAGGCGAAGGCCGCGGTTCGACGCATTCATTCATTGTGCAGCCCAACGCCGGGCTCGTCCATGCGCGTTACGCGGCTTTTGTTATTTGCGCGAACGGCCTCGGCGCTCTGCTTGGCCCTCAAAGGTGCGCCCGTTGAGGCCAGACAAGGGATCGTCGCTTAGCTTCACCTTTGACGGCAATTTCGGCAGCACCGACTTGTCCAGCGACGCTGCGCTAGGTGCCGTCTGCGCCCCCGCTGTGGGTGCCGAGCCTGTGATGCGCTCAGGTTTTATCGGGGCCGCCATCGCGGTGGAGGCCGCACGGGCCGTAGGACGCAATGTGTATCGGTACGAAAACGACATGCCCTTGGAGACTGGAAAGCTGGCGGTCTTCACCGCACGAACTATGCACCCCGCCGTCATGGTGGCAAACAAGGGCCCCGTCACCTTAACCCCGGAAACGTCGCCTCCCGCGCCCACGGTTAACGTGAGATCGGCATTCGTGGGGCGAACCAGATCGGTGCCGCAAGCGTTGACGTCCGCGGTGAGCGCCTTCATCACGTCAACAATTTGATTGCGGCTGAGCGTCGACCGCTTCTCGTCGGAAAGCGCTGCGGTTGCCGCCGGCTTAGCCTCCGACGGGTCCGCCTCTACCATCGCCCGCGCCATCAGGCTGTCCAACGAATCAGCTGGCGCTTTTCGTGCGGCGGCCACCCTGGGGGCCGCGGTAGCAACCACGGCGGGAGGGGCCGCGGCCTCAGGTTTTGCCTCAGGTCTTGCACTGGGCGCCGGCGGCGTCTTGGCTGCAACGGGCAGTGCCACAGCCACTTTGCGATGAGAATGTTTCTTGTCGCGACCGCCATGGCGCCGACGTTCCACAGTCGCCTGCCGTTGCAGCACCGGAGCCACTTCTGGTTCCACCTCGGGCGCCGGGGCCGCCTCCGCAACCTCAATCGCAGGTGGCGCCGGGGCAATCGCAGCGGGCGCGGCCGCAACCGGTGCCGCTGCGGGCTTGGGCGCTACAGCCGCACGCGGGCTGGGCAATGGGGTTGTAACGATGCCCGCAAAGGCCTGCGTCTTGGTGGCGGCCGGCGCCACCGACGGCGTTAGCGTCGTTGGCAACCAAGCCGGCAACATGCCCAGCACATGGTACCCCACCACGCGCGCGTCCCCTGGCAACTCTCGCGCGTGGTGCTCCAAAAGTGGGCGCGCGTAAACCCCACCCGCGAAGGTGAACGCCAATGCCAACAGCGCTCGTCGCCAAGGACGCCCTTTGGCGGGCGCCGCATTCACGAGCGGCTCGTAATGCTGGTGACCGTACGCACCATGTTGGGAGGGAGGGGGCCACATCACCTCGGGCTGCTGGGGCATGCTTTGCCGGGGGTCGGCGTAGGCGGCCGGAAAGCTGTCATGGTAACCCGGTTCAACAGACCACCCATCGCGGTAGCCGCTGTACTGATGCGACTGAGCCTGGCCGTGCGCCTGAGCTTGTTGCCACTGCGGCACCTGATCCCACTCAGGCGCAACATCCCGATCGTACCCCGACTGCTTCAACTGCGGATACATGGCCACTCCCCTTCGGTCTTGTGGCGTCATCGCAGACACCTACAGACAGATCGCAAGTAATTCGGGACAGTGTACGCCTGTTGTCTGCCGACGGGTGGGAAAAATTCCGCAGCCACCACGACTTTTTAGTCTTTGGCGAGTTTTTGGCGAGTCTTTGGCGAGTTTTTGGCGAGTCTTTGGCGAGTTTTTGGCGAAAAACGCCCGCGTTTAAGGCCTAGAATACTCGATTGGCACCTTTGGAGCGAAACCAGGCGCCGCCCCCGAGGAGGCAGATTGGCTATATCCAAACGCAGACCTGCTGCCGCGCAGGCGCGATTACGGCGCCACCCTACCGCTGGAGCACACGTCTTGCGGGGCACGGTTGTAGCGGTCGCGCGCGAAGCCCTCAAGCGTTCGCAAAGCAGGCGCATCCAAACAATTGGCGGTGAACGTGGCGCCCCACGCGGCGGCGGCCACCTTCGTGCTCAATGCCGGGTCCGCTGTGATAATCAACCGCGGTTGCGGGCAGATGCGTCGGCCTTCTGTGTTTCGTCTCCCGTGTCATCACACCCTAAAGCAAACCCCGACAGGGCCAGCAAGCTCAAAGCTACGAATTTCGATAACAGTGACACAGGCGCAGCATTCCTAACGTTGGCCGCGCAAGCAACCCTTACGCCTATTTTCCCTGCGGGGGCGCGCCGCTAGATCCTGGAGCCGGCTTTTTTGCGTCCCCCTGGTCAAGCACCAAAACCCAATCTTGTCCGCGCCCCGATGAGGGTGGCGTAAAGGCTTGAAACGCCGCTGCATCACCACGATAGATCTCGTGAGCGTGGCCATACCTGGGGTTGAACCACCAAGCGGTCAGCCGGCCGGGCCCCAAGCGGCCCAAGTCAACGGCCACAGGTTCCCCTCGGGGCAGGTAAACAAACGCAAAGCTGTTGTCGCTGGCCAATGCGGCGCGCGCGCGCAAGCCGGAAGCTCCTGGATTGGGGCTAACGATCAATCCGTCTTGCAACCCGTCTTGCGGCTGCAGCTTTTCCCAAGCGCGCGAATCGAACAGCCGACGCACGTGACGCATCTGAAAGGCCCCTGGATGATCAATGGCCTCAAACCAGGGCGCATGAGCCCCCAACACGGGTTTGTGCGGTGGGGACCACATCTGCCAAATGTTCCCGTTGCCATAGGTGTGCCCTGCCGCACCCGCAAGCAGCGAGGCATAGGCCGCCAAACGAACGTCTGTGTCATCGAAGCGCACGGCGCTGTTGGCGCTGGCGTAATAAAAATCCACCACGATGTCCTCGTAGCGTGGTTCGGCGTCCAAGGTGGGCTTGGTGGGCTTGAGCTTCCGATCGTGTTCGATGTGAATGGCGCTATCGTAATCGCGACCGGTGTGCGACGACTGCACCATGTTGAAGTCGAGCCAAGCCTCTTTGTGAAGCGCGTCCGACGAACGCCCGGGGCCCCGGGGATGATAGGAAATCAAGATCTTCGGCGCCGCCTCCTTGAGGCCTTTGGCAAAGGCGCGCGTAAACGACAGGTCCTGTTTCGAGTCCACATTGCGATCGCCACCCAAGATGAAAATCACGTCGCGGCTCTTGTAGCGATTGCCCACATAACGCCCGTACTCGTACGCGGACCGATCGTCTTTGAAAACACTGGGCCCCGGCTGGTTGTGACGGCCATGCCATTTGTCGCCCCACGTTGGCAACATGCCAATCGTTAAACCAAGGCTTTCCGCTTTCGCGACAACCCAATCAACATGCTCAAAATACTTCGGGTTGGGTTTTCCAGGATCGCCATCGATCAGCGGCACATCACCATAGGCGTTTGGCTCCCGAATCCCTTCGAGTTCTGCTAACAAAACCGCCTGAATGACGGTAAACTCTTTGTCAGCGCGGTTCCTAAGGTATAGCTCCGCCTGCTCCCGATTCAGCCGATGGAACAGCTCCCAGGCAGTGTCGGCCAAATACAAAAACGGCTTGCCGTTTGCTTGCACCAGGCGTCGGCCGTCTTTGGACACCCTTAACGGATGTTCGGCTGCAGCCGCGTTGACGGCAAGCAACAGGCCTGCAAGCAAAATTCCGGCTTCTTTGAGGCGCGTCGACATCTTGCGCACGACATTGCCACAAAGCTAACCCAAGGCGCACCTAGCATTTTTCATCTAGATGCGTCGAGGGTGCGAAGCCTCACATTGGATGTTTCAGCAATGCTCGGGCGAGGAAACCAAGTCCGAACGCTCCTGATCCGGCACGCACTGCATTTGCAGTTCAGCCTCATTCAAAGCTTCCATGTCAATGGTTGGCGCTGTGGGGTCGCCCCAGATCACTGAGAACGCCATGAAGGCCCCCACCCCTAAGCCACCCACGGCTATAACAGCCCTATCCCAGGACTGAACAATCTTGTTATTTGCCCAAAACTTCCCCATTGGCTTACCTCCTGATCCAAGTATGGGTACGTGTTGCTAGCATCGCCCTTAGATAAAGCCTGGCTCACCCATAGGCTCAAACGAAGTCGCAAGTAGGCCTGAAGGCGCAAACGCTCATCCTTTGCAATCTGCTTGCATAAGCGTCATGCTCGCCTCGCCCTATGCCTACCCCAGCTCGTTATGATCTTGCCATTCTCGGCGCAAACTGTGTTGCCCCTGGGCAAATGCTTTCGTTCGCTGAAGCCGAGTCGTCACCGAGCTGAAGCGGCAGTGTAACTGCGCATTCGCGCCCGTGTTGTTGGGGATTGTTCGCGCGTTTGTTTCTTTCAACGCGAACAGCGCAAGCCACGCTCACTCTACCCACCGCCAACCTTCCGGCCAATTCCACCGCCGGTGAGTTTACGGGCGTAGCGGTTCACCCCAACGGGGAATAGGCACTCATCGCTGTTCGAGATAAAGACGAAGCCAACCACAATCTCAAAGCGAATCCCAAAATCATAAATGAAGCTCCCGGGAAGGTCTTGGCAGTGAAATTGCCCGAGATGCACTTGCCCCTCCCGCTTCGCCCCCGCGCCTGGTAAAACGCGCCCCATGACGACCTCCGGCCTGCCCCTCCTCGACTTTGTGCTGAAAAACTACAAGAACTTTAACGCGCGCGCGACGCGGGACGCCCTGTTGGCGTACTGGGACCATATGGAGCGCGGCGGAAAAATGTTTTGGTCGGTGGCGGGCGCCATGTCATCAGCGCAGCTTGGCATCACCTTGGCCCCTGCCATTCGGGCGGGCCTGATTCACGGCTTGTCGGTCACCGGCGCCAACTTGGAAGAATCCTTGTTCCGCCTGGTTGCCCATCACAGCTACAAAGACTTTCCAGAATACCGTTACTTTACGAAGCAAGACGATACGAAGATTCTCAATGACCGCATGCGCCGGGTCACCGACACCAGCATCCCCGAAGATGAGGCGTTCCGCGCGGTTGAAAAGTTCATCGTGCCTATGTGGAAGCAGGCCACGGAATCAAACAAGCGTCGCTTCTGGCACGAGTACTTCTACGAAATGGTGCAGCTTGTGGGTGCCGAACAGCACGAAGGCAACCCTGAGGAATGCTGGCTACTTGCTGCCGCACGCGCGAACTTGCCCATTGTGGTGCCCGGATACGAAGACTCCACCTTCGGCAACATCTTCGCCTCGCATGTGAAATTGGGCGAATGCAGCGCCGGCGTGGCCAAATCGGGCATCGAGTACATGGGCGCGTTTTACGACCAGTACAAAGAGCTGTCGTCGGGCGCCGGTGTGGGCTTCTTTCAAATTGGAGGCGGGATCGCGGGCGACTTCCCGATTTGCGTGGTGCCCTCGATCAAGTACGACCTCGAACAATCAGTCAAACCCTGGGCGTACTTCTGCCAGATCTCCGACTCCACCACGTCCTATGGTTCCTACTCGGGCGCCACGCCCAACGAGAAGATCACCTGGGACAAACTCACCGAAGAAACCCCTATGTTCGTTATCGAATCGGACGCCACCATTGTGGTGCCGCTGATGTTGAACGCGCTACTTGAGTGTAAGCAAAACCCCGAAGCCGCACGCGCCGCCATTGCCAAGGCGCGCGGCTAAGGCTCACGGCGTTCGCGTGCGTTAGGCCAAAGGCCCGTGATCGTCACAGTGGTCGCCGTGCATGTGATGCAGGTGCCCGTTCACTAGATAATCCAGGTGATCGCCATGGGGCACGACCTCATGGCCACAGCCGGTGCCGTGTTGGTGGCCACTGTCGTGGCTGCCGCACCCGTGCCCCGGCGTACAGTCGGCCGGGTTGGACGCAGAAACAGCGATGGCGTGGTCATCGCAATGGTCGCCGTGCATGTGATGCAGGTGTCCGTCGTGAAGGTAATCGGTGTGACCGTCGTGAGTGACGGCCTTATGGCCACAGCCGGCCCCGTGAACGTGTGCGTGACCGTCGTGTTGGTTGCAGCTCATGGTTTAGCTCTCGCTTTCGTGTTGCAAGTGGGTGTTGTCTTCTTGGGCATGCGCCAAAGTGGTTTTCACCAAGGCGGCCACGTGGGAATCACTCAATCCGTAATAAATGTGCTTGCCCTCGCGTCGACGTGTGACCAGCTTTTCGGCCCGTAAGGTTCGCAGTCGCTGCGACACCAACGAGATCTCGTCGCCGCTTTCTTCGGCCAGCTCTGTCACGCACATCTCGCCCTCCAACAATCGGACCAGAAGCCGAAACCGCCCCGGCTCACCCGCGGCGCGTAGCAACCCAGCCGCTCGCTCAACCGCGGCGTCGTTGATAGGCGGGTACGCGAAACCGCCATGGCGGTGATCTAGGAGTCGGGGTCCATCAGTGGGCGGAACAGGATTGAACATTTGAATATTTGTTCAAATGTAATCTGTTCCCACAGAAGCGCAAGCGTGAAAGCGGGTTGGGCGGTAGCGTCTACGGTGAGCGCGTCAAACCCCGCAGTTGAGCGCGAAGCGCTCCCTCGTCCAATCGGGGCCCCACCAACACCAAAACGGCAGGCGCGCCGGTCTGTTTCAGCGGATTCGGCGACAGTTCGGCCTCGTCTTCCACCTTTTGAAACATCCGACGTTCGCCGGGCGCTTCCACCAATTCAATCACCCCTTTGGCCCGCACCACCTGCCGCGGAAGAGCGTTTAGAAACGCTAGGAATGCCGCCTTCGGAACGGGGCCTTCAATGGGCAAAGACAAAGCCGCAAAGTGATGGGTGTGATGCTCCGCAGGCGTCGGGACCTCACCGAGTGCCGCGGCGGCAGCCAACGCGCCTGTGGCCACCTGCACCATCTGTTTCAAGAAGGCATCTGGCAGCACCTCTTCGGCCGCCGGGTTCACATTCGCAACCGACGCCCGCACCGCTTGCAGGCGAGACTTCGACACCTGATCGGTGCGCGAGAAGTAAACGTGGCTGGCGGTCCGCAGCTGATGCGTTTCAAGCTGATTGCCGCCCCAGCGCCGCCCCCAGCGCTTGGCATCCACCACCGAAAAGTGCACCGGCGCTGAGAACCCCTCAAGCCGTACAGAGGCTGCCAGCATGGCTAGCAAACTGGCCGCATCGGTGGTGCCGTTGGTTTCAACGATGAACACATCGCGCGCCTGGTGCTTGTGTTGGGCCAAGGCCGCCAACAATTCATATTGCGAGCTGCAGCACACGCAGCTTCCGGTTATCGGGATCACCGAGGCAAGTTCGGCGCGCAAATCGTCTGCATCGACCTGCGCGTTGGCATAGTCATTGAGGATCACATGCGGCGTCAGCCACTGCGCCCGCGCCTCCCCGATCAGCCGGCGCAGCAGAGTGGTTTTGCCCGCTCCCAAAAACCCAACCAACAAAACAAGGGGCGTTTGCGAAACGGGGACACTCATTTTGCCGTGAGCCTACGGCCGCGGGGGGCAACGTCAACCGCCGCTTTCCCAACCGCGCCCGTGCCTGTAACGTTTGTGGAACACGGTTTCCGTATCGTAACGCGCAGAGAGAATGCACCTTGGAATCAAGGCTTTAGCAGTGGCCTGAACATTGCTTTGACTTGGATCGAGTCTTCTTATCCCCCTGAACGCACCGAGGCCCCGTTGGTAGATGTCACGCGGTCGGCGATTCTTATCGTTGACGACAACCCCCACAACCTGTCTGCTTTCGAGGCGTCCCTGGACGGGATCGCGGCTGATGTGGTGCGCGCCAGTTCCGGTCAGCAAGCCTTGCGCTGCCTGCTCGAACGAGAATTTGCCGTGGTGGTGCTTGATGTGAAAATGCCCGACCTCGACGGTTTTGAGACCGCCAAGATCATCCGCGCCCGATCACGCACGCAACACACGCCCATCATTTTTGCCACCGCCTATTCCCGCGACGACACGCAAGTGCTCGAGGCGTACAAGATGGGCGCGGTGGATTTTTTGTTCAAGCCGATCACCTCAGAGGTGTTGCGCGCCAAGGTGTCCGTCTTCATAGAGCTGCGTCGGCGCGCGGAAGAGTTGCGTTTGCAGGCTGAACAGTTGCGCGAACATCAGCGGCGTGAACACGAACGCGTGCTTGAGGAGGAAAAGCGGCGCTGGGACGAGGCAGCGATGCGGAAGCGGCTTGAGGAGCTGGCACAAGCCGACCAACGAAAAGATGAATTCTTGGCCATGTTAGGCCACGAACTGCGCAACCCTTTGGCCCCCATCGTGACCGGCTTAAGACTCATCCAGGGGCCGCTGCTAGCGAATGTGAATGCAGATGGGACCGAAGCCCGCGCGTTCGCCACCGTTGATCGGCAAGTGCGGCATTTGCGTCGTTTGGTCGATGATTTGCTCGACATCTCACGCATCAACTGCGGCAAGATCCAAATCGAGACCGAGCCAATCTCACTGAACGCCATCATCGAACAAGCCATCGTCACAGCAAAGCCCGCCTTGGACGAGCGGGGGCACATTTTGAAGGTCGACCTGGCGCCTGAGCCATTGACGTTGATGGCGGATCCGGTCCGGATGATTCAAATCGTCTCCAACCTGCTTCACAACGCCGCTCGGTACACCAATCCGGGGGGCCAAATCTCACTTTCCTCCTCCCACAGCGCAGGCGAGGCCTCTGTTACGGTTCGCGACAATGGCACGGGCATTGACCCCGCGTTGATGCCCACAATCTTTGACATCTTTGTACAACGGCGACCCAACGCCAATGGCGGACTGGGCCTCGGGCTTACCCTTGTGCGCCGGCTGGTTGAACTGCATGGCGGCACCGTGACCGCACAGAGTGAAGGCATCGATCGGGGAAGCAGCTTTACGGTCACGCTGCCTTTGGTCGAACGGTCTCGTTCAACTGACGCCCCCTCGGCGCGGTCGCCCATGGCCACACCCCCCCCCAGCTTGAGCACGTCGCCCCAGAGGGGTTTCGTGTTGTGGTGGTGGACGACAACATCGACATTCGTGAAACGCTCTGCGATCTCTTTGAGTCGTGGGGCTACGACGTTCGGTCCGCGCGCGATGGTGAAGAAGGCATCAAAGTCATTTGTGACCACATGCCCAGCGTCGCCTTCGTTGATGTGGGCATGCCCCGCGTCGATGGCCATGAAGTGGCCCGAACGATTCGCAAACGTTTGGGCGCAAAGCCAAAGCTCGTGGCAATGACAGGCTTTGGCCGACAGAGCGACCATCTGGCCGCCGACGAGGCCGGCTTCGACGCTTATCTGGTTAAACCTATCGATCTCGACGACATCATCAAGTTTCTCCCCTCCCCCAAGCAGCCGCCAGTGCCATGACAACCACCTCCGAAGCGCCCCCCTCCAAGCGAACGGCAAAACGATCCCCCGCCAACAACAGTGGCCCACAGGCAAAACAAAACGGCAAGAAGTCGGTCACAAAGGCCGCAACCCAGCCTGCAGATGCCGCGGTGTGGAACCGAAAAATCCTGGCGGCACTGAAAGCTTTGCAGCGCGGTGATTTTGACACCCGCTTGCCGGACGCCCATGGGGGCCTAGAAGGGCAAATTGCAACGGCATTTAACGACTTGGCCGTGACCCTGACGACTTTCGATGACGACTTGCAAGACTTGCGTACTGGCATCGCAGATGAAGGGCGTGTGCAAAAGCGTGTTCCTCGGCCAGCCTCGCGCGGGGGCTGGAACCGTATGGTCATCAACACCAATGGCATGTTGGATGCCCTGACCCAAAATTTGGGCGATCTCGCCAAGGCCATTGGCGCCATCGCCAAAGGCGACTTCAATCAGCAGATAGACTTGGATGGACGTGACCTGCCCCTGCGAGGGGAATTCCTGCGCCAGGCCAAGCTCGTAAACGGCCTCACGTCCCAGATGGTTCTGCTGACAGCAGAGGTTGCGAAGGCATCCGACGCCATTGCCGTTGAAGGCCGGTTGGGAACCCGCATCCAGGTGCGCGGCATGTCGGGTTCGTGGCGGGAACTTACAGAGGGCTTCAACCGCGTTGCCAGCAACCTATCGGATCAGGTGCGCGAAATCGCCGAAGTGACGACCTTGGTGGCGCAAGGCGATCTGTCGAAGACCGTTAGCATCGAGGCCAAGGGCGAAATGCTGGCGTTGAAGAAAACCATCAACTCCATGGTGGACCAGCTTGAGGCCTTCGCGTCGGAAGTGTCTCGGGTGGCGCGGGAAGTGGGCACCGAAGGCATCCTGGGTGGACAAGCGCGCGTGCGCGGCGCCTCCGGCATTTGGCAGGAGCTTACCGAGAACGTGAACTTCATGGCGCACAACCTCACCACCCAGGTGCGCAATATCTCTGAGGTCTCAAGCGCCATTGCGCGTGGTGATTTGTCCCGAAAAATTACGGTTGAGGTCAAAGGTGAACTGCTTGATCTCAAGAACACCATCAACACCACGGTCGATCGATTGGGCGCGTTTGCGGCTGAGGTCACGCGTGTGGCGCGTGAGGTAGGAACCGAGGGCGTGCTGGGCGGACAGGCCGCGGTAAGCGGTGTTTCGGGCGTTTGGCGCGACCTTACCGAAAGTGTCAACGGCATGGCGAACAACCTGACCATGCAAGTGCGCAACATCGCCGAAGTTGTAACGGCCATCGCTCAAGGAGATCTGCGCCACAAGATCACGGTGGAAGCCCGTGGCGAAATTCTTACGCTGAAAAACACGATTAACACCACGGTCGACAAGCTGAACCGATTCGCGGCGCAAGTGTCGCGTGTGGCCCGGCTGGTGGGCACCGAGGGCACTTTGG
Source organism: Polyangia bacterium (assembly GCA_038257535.1). GTDB lineage: Bacteria > Myxococcota_A > Polyangia > Fen-1088 > Fen-1088 > JAGTJU01. The sequence goes on along the minus strand of JBBSJE010000005.1, from coordinate 7,437 downwards.
GCGTGCAAGCCGAGGTTTCAGAAGTTTCAGGCGTTTGGCGCGAGCTTACCGACAACGTCAATCAGATGGGACGCAACCTCACCGACCAGGTGCGGGACATTGCCACCGTGACCACCGCGGTGGCCAACGGCGACCTCAGCAAGAAGATCACCGTTGAAGTGCGCGGCGAACTGCTTGAACTCAAAAACACCATCAACACGATGGTGGATCAACTCAGCACCTTCGCCGATCAGGTCACCCGTTTGGCAACCGAAGTGGGCACCGAAGGCAAGCTGGGCGGGCAAGCCGATGTACGGGGGGCCGCAGGAACCTGGCGGCATCTTACCGACGCCGTCAACTCGATGGCCAACAACCTTACCCAGCAAGTGCGCAACATTTCTCAGGCCGCCAGCGCCATTGCGCAGGGTGATCTGACCAAGAAAATCGAGGTCGAGGCACGGGGTGAAGTTTTGGAGGTGAAAGCCACCTTTAACTCCATGATCGACCAGCTGGGCGCTTTCGCCGACGAAGTGAGCCGCGTGGCGCGAGAAGTGGGCATGGATGGCCGCTTGGGGGGGCAGGCGTCTGTGGCCGGCGTACGCGGCATCTGGAAGGAATTGACCGACAACGTGAATTTGTTGGCCAACAACCTCACCAACCAAGTACGCGACATCTCGCAAGTGGCCACCGCCATCGCCAGCGGCGATCTGGGCAGACGCGTGACGGTTGAAGTGCGCGGCGAGATGCTCGAATTGAAAAACACCATCAACACGATGGTTGAGCAGCTCAGCAGCTTCGCGGCCGAAGTCACCAGGGTGTCGCGCGACGTGGGCGTTGAAGGTTTGTTGGGTGGCCAGGCCGCCGTTCGCGGCGTCTCGGGGGTTTGGCGGGAGCTAACCGACAACGTCAACCTCATGGCCAGCAACCTAAAAAATCAGGTACGGGACATCGCTGAGGTCACCACCGCGGTGGCCAACGGTGATTTGACTCGAAAGATCACAGTCGAGGTGCGCGGCGAGTTGGCGGAGCTCAAGCGCACGATCAACACCATGGTTGATCAGCTCAATGCCTTTGGCGCTGAAGTCAGCCGGGTGGCCCGCGAGGTGGGCACAGATGGCGTTTTAGGGGGGCAGGCGAACGTTCCGGGGATCTCTGGGATCTGGAAAGAGCTCACCGACAACGTGAACGTCATGGCTCGCAACATCACCGCCCAGGTGGGTGGCATTGCCCGGGTGGTCACGGCGGTGGCCCGCGGCGACCTTACCCAGAAGCTGGCGCTTGAGGCGCAAGGTGAGATCGCGTCCCTCGTTGACACCATCAACGGCATGATCGACACCTTGTCGGTGTTTGCCCAGCAGGTCACCGGTGTGGCACGAGACGTGGGTGTGGACGGACGGTTGGGCGGACAAGCGGATGTGCCAGGCGCCGCGGGCATCTGGCGAGATCTGACCAACAACGTGAACGAGCTCGCGGGGAACCTCACCCGTCAAGTGCGTGCCATCGGCGACGTGGCCACGGCTGTGACCAAAGGAGATCTGACCCAATCGATCACGGTTGATGCGCGCGGCGAGCTGGCTCAGCTCAAAGACAACATCAACCAGATGATCAAAACGTTGGCTGACACCACATCCACCAACGAACAACAAGATTGGCTCAAGACCAACCTTGCGCGCTTCACCCGCATGTTGCAGGGCCAAAGAGATTTGGCGGCGTTGGCCAACCAGGTACTTAGCGAGCTGGCGCCCGTGGTTGGCGCCCAACATGGCACCTTCTTCCTGACGGAAACTTCGGACGACAAGGTTACCCTCAAGTTGTTCGCCTCCTACGCCTACAGAGAGCGCAAGAGCGTGGCCAACGAATTCCGCCTGGGTGAGGGCTTGGTGGGTCAGGCCGCTCGCGAACTGCGCCGGATCATGGTGACAGACATCCCCGCCGACTACGTCCGCATCGCCTCATCTTTGGGCGACCATCCCCCGCGATGCATCGTGGTGGTGCCCATCGTATTTGAGGGCAGCATTAAGGGCGCACTGGAATTCGCGTCTTTCAAACAATTCACCCCCATTCAAGTTGCACTGCTCGACCAGCTGGTTGAAAGCTTGGGCATCGTGGTGGCCGCCGTTGAAGCCACCATGCGCACCTCTGATCTGCTGCGGCAATCACAAACCATGGCGGAAGAGCTTCAGTCTCAACAAGAGGAGCTGCAACAAACGAATGAAGAGCTTGAAGAAAAAGCCAGCCAACTAACAGAACAGAAGTCTGAGGTTGAGCGCAAGAACCGCGAAGTTGAACTTGCGCGCCAGGAGCTTGAGGAAAAGGCCGAGCAACTTAGCTTGACGTCGCGCTACAAGTCCGAGTTTCTCGCCAACATGTCGCATGAGCTGCGCACGCCGCTCAACAGCTTGCTGATCTTGTCGCGGCAGCTCACTGAAAACCGCGACGGCAATCTCAGCAGCAAGCAAGTGGAGTTTGCGCGCACCATCAATCAAGCCGGCGCCGATCTGCTCTCGCTTATCAATGAGATCCTTGATCTCGCGAAAGTGGAATCGGGTACGCTTGAACTCGACTATACAGATGTTGCGCTTGCAGATCTGCAAGACTACGTTGAACGAACCTTCGAGCCCATCGCCACGGAAAAGCATCTTGCTTTCAAGGTAGAACTGGGACCCGAGGTGCCCGCGCAGATCGAAACAGACGACATGCGTCTAAAGCAGGTCATACGAAACCTGCTGTCGAACGCCCTGAAGTTCACGGATCAAGGCAGCGTAAAACTTCGAATCGAAAACGCCGTACAGCCTGGCGAAGGCAAGCCGGGTGGCGTCATCGCCTTTCACGTCAGCGACACGGGCATTGGCATTGCCAAGGACAAACAAAAAATCGTATTCGAGGCCTTCCAACAAGCTGATGGCAGCACCAGCCGTCGCTTTGGTGGCACCGGTCTGGGGCTGGCGATCAGCCGCGAGATTGCCACCTTATTGGGTGGCGAGATTCGGCTGATCAGCGAGCCGGGGGCCGGCAGCACTTTCAGTTTGCTGTTGCCCGTGCACCGGCCCACGGTGACGACTGTGACCCGACGCCCACGCATCGACATGCCGCCGCCTGCACCCAATGAAGCGCGTGCACTCCCCGATGCGCAGACCTTAAAGGCGCTGTCGGCGAACGTGAGGACGAGCAGTTCTGGCCCATTCCTTGACGATCGCCGAAGCCTAGAACCGGGTGATCGAATCATGCTGGTGGTTGAGGACGACGAGGCTTTTGCCACCTTGTTGCTGAACTTGGCACGTCAACGAGGATTCAAGGGCGTCGTTGCCACCAACGGAACCCAAGCCTTTGAATGCGCCCGGGATCTCAAGCCTGACGGCATTACCCTAGACCTGGGACTACCGGACATGGACGGATGGGTGCTGCTGGATCAACTCAAGCATCATCCCCAAACGCGCCACATTCCTGTGCACGTCATTACAGGCACCGACGCCGTCAGGCGAGGCTTGGAGCAAGGCGCCTTGGCGGTGCTACAGAAGCCCGTCAACGCTGAGGCGCTTGAAGAAGCGTTTGCCCGAATGGAGTCGTTTCTAGACAAACGGGTAAAGCAGCTCCTGATCATCGAAGACGATCCTCAGCAGCGGCAAAGCATCGTTGAGCTTATCGGCAACGGCGACGTCAAGAGCACGGCGGTGGGCACTGGCAAGGAGGCACTTGAACAGCTTTCACAACAGGCTTTCGACTGCATGGTTTTGGACCTTAAGTTGCCCGACATGACAGGCTACGAGCTGGTGCGCGCCATCAAGGACGATCCGTCCTTGCGAAGGATCCCCGTGGTCGTTTACACCGGAAAAGAATTGAACCGCCAGGAAGAGCTCGAGCTACGACGCTTGGCTGACACCATCATTGTCAAAGACGTTCGCTCACCTGAACGCCTTCTTGACGAAACCTCCTTGTTTTTGCACAGAGTGGAATCGCGTCTGCCCGCGCCAAAACGCGAGATCCTTCGCCGGCTTGCGGAAACCGACCCGGCGTTGCGAGGCAAGCACGTGCTTGTCGTCGACGACGACGCGCGCAACCTATTTGCGCTCACCACGCTGCTTGAACAGCACGAAATGAAGGTTTCGTTCGCAGAGAATGGTCGAGAGGCGTTGGCGAAGCTGGATGCTCTTGACGACGTCGACGTGGTGTTGATGGACGTGATGATGCCTGAAATGAACGGCTACGAAGCCACGCAGGAAATTCGCAAGTCACTCAAATATGGCCAAATTCCCGTCATCGCCCTGACGGCCAAAGCCATGAAGGGCGACCGCGAGAAATGTTTACAGGCGGGCGCCTCTGACTATGTGACGAAGCCTGTTGATCCCGACCAGTTGGTTTCTCTCTTAAGGGTTTGGCTATACAAATAGAAAACTCACCGCCTATGGCCCCAAGTAGCGAACAGGGTTTAAAAGACCTGGAAGTTGACCTTCTGCTTGAAGGCATCTTTCGTCGCTATGGGTACGATTTTCGCAACTACGCTCGCGCCTCCCTGCTTCGACGATTGCAGAAGATCCAGGACATGGAGGGGATCTCCCGCATCACGACTTTGCTCGACCGAATTTTGCATGATCCCGCCGCGATGGGCCGCTTTGTGGAAAGCTTGGCGGTGCACACCACCTCGATGTTTCGAGATCCGGATGTGTACATGTTGGTACGCAAAAAGGTGGTGGCACACCTGCGAACGTACCCGTTTTTGCGGATCTGGGTGGCAGGCTGCTCCACGGGTGAGGAAGTGTATTCCCTGGCCATCTTGCTCAAGGAAGAGGGGCTGTACGATCGCTGCCGAATCTATGCCACCGACATGAGCGACGCGGTTCTTGATCGTGCCCGCAGGGGGATCTTGCCCATCAGCACGATGCGTGACTACACCCTGGCGTACCAGCAGGCCGGGGGCCGAGAGGATTTTTCCTCCTACTATCTGACTGACAATGCACACGCCATCGTCAGAGCAAACTTGCGGAAGAACGTTATATTTTCACAGCACAATCTGGCAACTGATGAGATTTTCAACGAGTTTCATCTCATCTTCTGTCGCAATGTGAACATCTACTTTAATGTAACGCTACAAACGCGGGTTTTTGATTTGATCAACGGAAGCCTAACGCCCTTCGGCATCTTAGGAATTGGCAAGAAGGAAAGCCTCAGAGGCAATCCCCACGCGGATGTTTATGAAGAGATCGAGCCAGGCTTGAGGGTTTTTCGGAAGACACGGTCGTGAGCATGCCGGTTGTTGTTGTTGGGGTGTCGTTGGGTGGACTTTCCGCCATGACACGTTTTTTGCGCGCGGTTCCAGACGCCGTGCAAGCGCCTTTGGTCATCGTTCAACATCGGCGGCACGATTCGCCGGAGGGCCCTTTGTTGGCGCTGCTTAAGCCAGCGACCTCCCGCACCCTGATGGAGCCCAACGACAAAGATCCCATCGAGAACGGGCAAGTTTATCTGGCGCCCGCCGGCTATCACTGCTTGGTGGATGGCGATCGCTTTGTGTTGTCTTTGGATGCCCCGGTACGCTACGCCCGCCCTTCCATCGACGTGCTGTTCGAGTCCGCGGCGGCCTCACATGGCACATCTGTCATTGCCGTGGTGATGACGTGTGCCAGCGACGATGGGGCGCAAGGCGCACTGGCTGTGAAGCGGCAAGGCGGCTTGGTCTACGTTCAAGATCCCGCAACCGCAGAAAGCCCCGTGGCCCCAAAGGCCGTCAAAATGGTTCTCAAACCGGACGTTGAAGGCCCGATAGAACTTTTGGCGCAGCAGCTCATTCGGATCAACGGGCGATCGTTGGCCCGTTAGTCCGCAGGCGCGCCGCAACAGTCCCTCGCGCTTGTCGCTGGGAGAAGACTACGAGAGTTGCGGGGCCAGCGGCGGTGTTTCGAAGCGCTGTAGGGCCCCATGCAAAAGCGGGTCGTTCTTGGCGCAGCGGAAGACCGCGGTGTAGGAAACAACACCTAAAAACACACCCCCGCCATCAATTACAGGTACGGCTCGGATCGAGCGCATGGCCATGATGGAGAGCACCTGGTCAAGCGATTGATCCATGCTCACAACCCCCACGTCCGTGCGCATGACATTGCGAACCTCCAGCTGCGACAGTGGTGACGATTCCGCACGTGCACTCAGCGCTGCCACGATGGCGGGGTGAGACCTACAAACGAAGCCGAGATAACGTTTGGCGTCGTCAACGACGATCACGTGGTCACGCTGATCATCCTGCATCGCTCGAATTGTCGACCGCAAATCGGAATCTTGGCGCACCGTCCGAACTTGCGAGCTCATCACGTCAGCAACCTTCCAAGGCAACCAACGTCCTTCTACCGCTGCAACAAGCTTCGTTCGATCAGACACGAACGAGCGTGGATTGTATCGCCTAAGCATTAGGATAAGCCCCCCGTGCTCTCGTCATCAAGCGACGTGCCAGGGTTCCCAGCGTTCAAGCGCAAGCCATGGCCGCGTTCTCGGTTGCCTCGCGTTTCCCCCAAGACCCGCGCGTTCGCAACCAAGCGCTACTTCGAAACGTACGCCCTGCGTAAACCAGGCCTCCATCGGGCAGTTCCGCGCAGTCACCTGGCGCAGCGCGACGTGACTGGACGCTAATTGCGCCGCGTTCGCTCAACTGCCCCCCCATCCGACCCTGTCGCACACTCAGGGTGTTTGCGCGCCCACGCGCAACAGGTTATAAGAACGTTCTCATGCGTATGATTATTTGCATTCGAGGCATCATTACCGGCCGGGAGGCTTGTCGGTAGGGTTTCGTCCGCGAATGTGCGCAAAGCGATTGACAAGCAAAGCCCTACCGGAACCCGGTGGGGCTTTTTCGTTTGATAAGTCTGTTGCTAAGTTCTTGCCTGAAAGGAAGTTTGATTATGAGCCAGCCCAGTTCCGCCCCCCGTGTCGAGATGTACGACACAACCTTGCGCGATGGCGCCCAAAGCGAAGGCGTTAGCTTCTCCTTGGCGGACAAGATCAAGATCACGCAGCTGCTTGATGATCTGGGCATGGACGTCATTGAGGGCGGGTATCCCCTGTCCAATCCCAAAGACGAAGCTTACTTCGACACGGTCCGCACACTCACCCTCAAGCACGCGCGCGTGGCGGCGTTCGGCATGACACGCCGCCGCGGTGTGGCCGCGAAAGACGATGAAGGCATGCGCGCCCTGGTGGCCGCCGAAACACCGATCGTTACCATCGTAGGCAAGACTTGGGACCTGCACGTTGACGAAGTGCTTCGCGTGTCACGCCAGGAGAACCTGGATATGATCGCAGAATCCGTGGCGTTTTGTCGCGAGTCGGGCCGCGAGGTGTTCTATGACGCGGAGCACTTCTTTGATGGCTTCAAAGCCAATTCCGATTACGCCTTGCAAAGTTTGATGGCAGCCGCGCAAGCCGGCGCCACGCGCTTTGTTTTGTGCGACACCAACGGCGGCGGCTTGCCCGATT
>JBBSJE010000004.1:0-74119 GCA_038257535.1 Polyangia bacterium | reverse complement strand
CCGTGAACTGCGGCGCAATTCCGGAAAACCTGCTGGAAAGTGAGCTGTTTGGCTACGTCAAAGGCGCATTCACCGGCGCCGCCACCCCACGAAAAGGCCGCGTGGCGATGGCCGAAGGCGGCACATTATTCTTGGACGAAATTGGTGAACTGCCGCTGTCCCTACAGGTAAAGCTTTTGCGCCTGCTACAAGAGCGCAGCTACGAGCCGGTGGGCAGTTCCGAATCGATTTCGGCCAATTTTCGTCTGATTGCCGCCACCAATCGGGATCTCGCCATTGAGGTCAAAGCCGGGCGGTTCCGCAGCGATTTGTACTATCGATTGTTCGTTTGCCCCATCCGATTGCCCGCGCTGCGCGAGCGTACGGTCGATGTGGGGGTATTGTTTGAGCATTTCTGGCGACAAAGGGGCGAGACGCGTCCCATCGAACCCGAGGTGATTCGACGTCTAGAAACCTATTCTTGGCCCGGCAATGTGCGGGAACTGGAGAACATGGTTGAACGCCTCTCAGTGTGCTGTGAAGGCGCCGTGCTGCGGGCGGTGGACTTGCCGGTTGAAATTGCGGGCGAGCTTGCGATGGGGGCAGCCCAGCCCTTTGCGGGCATGGACGAAAGCATTTCCCATGAAATCTTTGTGCCCTCATTGACCTACAGCGCCGCCGCTTTGGCGCCGCCGGTGCCACAGCCGCCGGTTGTGCTGCTGCCCTCAAACCATGGCAGCGGCTTGGCGCACCCCAGCGCCGCTTCGCCCGCCTTTGATGATGAGGTGACGCCACCACCTTTGACTTTGCCGGGCGAAACCTTGGAGCTGGGGGCCTTTGATCGGCCTGAATTTCCCGCTGTGAAGCTGATTTTGCCTCTGGATTTGCCCACCATGCTGCGCGAACTGGAGAACGCCTATCTGGATGCGGCCCTGGAACAAACCGGTGGCAACAAGAAAGAAGCGGCCCGTTTGTTGGGCATGGGGCGCACAACCTTGGTTGAGAAGCTGCGCCGACGCAGCGCCGAGGCGTCACGGGTTTGACGGTCATCACCACGCTTCACCCGAATCTGACGTTTTTGGTTGCCAACCGACCCTGCCACTGGGGGTCGGTTTTTAGCGTTTGGCCTGCAAAATGAGCCAGATCCACGTTGCCAACAAGTGGGCACGAATTGCCTGCCGATAGGCAAATTCGGCACGGCAGGTGCAGAAGCAGGCTGTGGTGTTGTGGCTTGTCACAGTTTTGGCGCTTTCCGAGCCAGCAGGCGCGCGTCTGCCCGCGCCAGCTTTACGCTTGGCCACAGCCGCCAGTTCCGAGCGCGTGGACCTTGCGCCCATTTCGGGCGAGGTGACGCTTGAAGTTGTTCCGCTTGATAGAGTCATCCGGCTGCGGATGCGCGCAAACACCAGCGTGGTGGCGGCACGCATCGCCGCGGCAGCGGGTCAGATTTGCCCCGACGTGCGTGCTTCCGTGGGTGTGGTTGAGCTGCACTGCAAAACCCCGCAGCTGGATGCCACCTTGAACAAAGAGGGCGCACATCTGTATTTGGACGTGCATGAGCTTCGTGGTTTGCCTTGGCGCTTGGGAGACGATGGCCCGCCGCTGACCTTCTTTGATCCGGTGACGATGGGGTTGGGGCAGGCTTGCCCTGGCGACACCCCCATCGCGCGCGGCGAATGTGCATTGCATGAAGGACAATTCATCGAGGCAGCCCAAGCGTTTCGCGAGGCTTTGGCCACCCCACACTTGCTGCTTGCGCAAATGCGTTTGGGCGATTTGGCTCTGATCGCGGGCGATCCGCAGACCGCGGTGGGTTGGTACAACCTGGGAAGCCGGGTAGGGGTCTATGGGCGGCTGTCAGCTGCGCGCCTGTGCGAGTTTGATCCGGAATGCATTGTGTTTATTCCTAGCCTTGATCCCGATCCCTATTCCTTGCCCTCGTTGCTGCGTGACGACCTTGTTGTTCGCGGTGCACGCGCCCAGTCCTTCGCCGGCAATCACGTCAAAGCGGTGGAGATGTTGCGGCGCCGATTTGACCGCAACGACGACCTCACGTTTTGTCAGGGAAATGTGGCGCCACTTTGCCGCCGCATCATCCTTGCGGCTTTGCGGAAAGCGTCTGTGGAGGAGGGACGAAAGGTTCTTGAGGCCTACTTGATGTTGGGTGACAGAGCAACGGGGCCGGTGGCTGTCGAATTGGCCAGTGAAGCCGCCGAAATGGCCGCGAAGCTGGGGGCGCCCGTGTTCGGCGCAAACTTGCTTTCAGCGGTGACAGGAGGGGTGCCGGCCCAACTCATGGAAGCACATTTGCTGCGCGCCGCTGAGCTTTATCTCACCGGGCAAGATCCCGTTCGCGCGCGTGTGATTGTTGAGTTCGCCGAATCGAAAAGCTTGGCGCGTGCACGGGCACCGCAGTGGAATCGTGTTCGAGGTTTGTTGAAGCGGGCCGACGCACCCAAACCCAAACCGCAAGACGAGCCACCGGTTCGCGTGCAAGACGTGGCCGCCGAGACCTTGGCGGCCGCATTGGGGCTTTCGGCGCGAATTGATGGGTTTTTGAGCGGCAAGGATGTGCCGCCTTTGGAGCAAACCGCCGCGGCGGAGACAACAACGGAAAAGCCATGACAATGTTGGAACGCAAACAAAGCATGGGTGATGGGATTGCCTCGGAATCTGCCGAGATCGTGCCGCCAGCCCCTCATCTCGATGTCGACGTGGGCGCATGGGCGCTTCCCATTGATCTTGGTGAACTTGAACGGCTGGCCATTGGCGAAGCGCTAAGGCGCGTTGGTGGCAACCGAACCCATGCCGCAAGACTGCTTGGGATCAGTTTGCGAACACTACGCAATAAGCTGCGCACCTGGAGGCAAAGTGAAGGGTTGCCAACAGGCGAAGAAGCCGATGCGGGGGTGGGGTCCTGCCAAGAACGTGACACGCGGATGGCACAGTCTTCGCAGAGGACAACTGAAGAACAAGCCGCGTGAGGATTGTATGCGTATCTTCGACACAACTTTGACCCAAGTGGAGCGCTCTTTGGACGTGCGGCTGGCACGTCAAACCGTGCTTTCGGGCAACGTGGCCAACGTCGACACGCCGGGGTTCAAACCCAAGGATGTGGATTTCATGGCGGCGATGTCGCAAGCCATGCAAAGCAGCGAAAGCCTGGATCGAACGAGCCACATGCACCTCGACGCCAGTGGGCAGTTTGGCGAAGCGTCGTCACCCTCGGCCTTCGTCAAGGAAGTGGCAGGCGGCACGCCTTCGTTCGACGGCAACGAGGTGGATCTAGACGTGACCATGTCGGATATGGCCCAAAACGCCATCCAGTACGGCGCCAACGCGCGCGCCGCCACCGCCAAGCTTGCGATTTTGAAATACGTCGTAAGCGACGGGGGCTGATTGAGCGCTTTCTGCAAGGAGTGATTCATGGACTTTTTTACCGCTTTGCGAATCAGTGGATCTGGACTTTCGGTCGAGCGCGCTCGGGTGAACCTAGCGTCATCGAACCTGGCCAACGCCGAGGTTACGCGGACGGCGGAGGGAGGTCCCTACAAGCGACTGGATCCCGTGCTCGAGGCCGTGCGTTTCGACACCTACCTAACCGGGGGCGATGGCCCCGCCGCCGTGCGGGTGGCGCAGGTGGTGGCAGACCAAGCCGAAGGCCGTCGCGTTTACAGCCCGGGGCATCCCGACGCTGATCCACAAGGTTTTGTGACGTTTCCGAACGTCAATCCTGTTCACGAGGTGGTGAACTTGATGTCGGCTTCGCGTGGCTACGAAGCCAACGCCACCGCCATTGAAACCATCAAGGGCATGGCGAACCGAGCGCTGGACATTAGCCGCTGAGGAACGCCATGAACATTGAAGACCGCATCCAGTCTTTGGCTATTGAAGGTCCGCAGCGCGCGCGACCGATCGAGCCTGTGCAAGGGCCCGAGAAGGCAGGCGGCGAGAAGTTCAGCAACCTTCTGACCAAAGCCGTGGGCGAGCTGGATCGCCTTCAGGTCGAGTCTGATCAAGAGGTGCGAAAGGTGGCGATGGGCGAGGGCAACTTGCACGAGATGTCGATCGCCTTGGAGAAAGCCAACATCTCGATGCGCCTGGCTTTGAAAGTGAAGTCCAAGGTTTTGGATGCCTACCAACAGATTATGAGAATGGGCGCCTAATCCGTGGAACCGCTTCTTAACCAGCTAAAAGAGTTGCCAAAAAGGTTCCTCGCCCTGGCTATGGGGGTGAAGATCGCCATTTTGGCGACAATCGCATTGCTGGTCGCCGTTGCCATTGTGACCTCGGTGGTCTCCAACGGTGGGATCTATCAGTACGTTTTCACCAACTTGACGCCTGAAGATTCCGCAGAGGCGGCGTCGCAGCTGAAAGCCGCCGGGGTTCCGTTTCGGGTAGAAGCCGGTGGCTCTGCTTTGGCGGTTCCGGCCAACAAAGTTTACGACGCGCGGTTGCTGCTGGCCGGGGCGGGCTTGCCGCGCGGTGGTGGGGTGGGATTTGAGATCTTCGACAAAGGTGACCTGGGGGTTTCGGAGTTTACGCAGAAGGTGAACCTTCGGCGTGCCACAGAAGGTGAACTTGCCCGCACGATCGGTCGCTTGTCGTCGGTGCGCAGCGCGCGCGTGCACATCACTTTTGGGCAGCATGGCCTTTACCGCGATGAAGACAAAGACGCCTCAGCGGCCGTGGTGGTCAATTTGCAGCCCGGGCGCACCATGGCCGATCGTGAGCTACAAGGCATTCGGCACCTGGTGGCCTCCGCGGTGCCGGGCTTGCGCACTGAGAGTGTAACCATTGTCGATGGCCAAGGCGGTGTGTTGGCGGGGGATGATTCTCCCGGATCCAAAGCATCCGACCAGCAGAAGCTCATGGAGCGCTCGCTTGAGCGCCGTGTGGTGGAGTTGCTCTCGCGCGCTGTCGGGGCCGACGCTGTTGAAGCAAAGATCTCCGTGGCTTTGGATTCGTCGCAGGTGGAAACAACCGCGGACAAATACGATCCAGAAGGCAGCGCGGTTCGTAGCGAACGTGTGGTGGCCGAGCAAACGTCACAAGGCGGCGCCCGCGCCGGCGGCGTGGCGGGTGCGGCGGCCAATCAGCCGCTTACCAATGTGGGCGGCGCCATCGCTGGGACGCAGACGGGAAACAGCAACCGCGAGGATGAGGTTCGCAATTTTGAGATCTCGAAGACATCCACGCATACGGTGACCAAAACCCCGCGCGTGCAGCGCCTGTCGGTGGCGGTTTTGTTGGACGGCGTGGATGGCAAGCCCCGCAGCCCTGAGGAAGTGGCGCGGCTGGGCGAATTGGCCAAAAGCGCGGTGGGGTTCGACGCAGAGCGTGGCGACCAGTTTCAGATCAGCAGCGCTGTCTTCGCCCAAGCTGGTAGCGCGAAAGAAAAGCATATCAATTTCCTTACCACTCCCGCCGCAAAATGGAGCGCCGCCGCAGCCGCAGCGCTTTTGCTGCTGCTCGTCGCCATGGTGTTTATGTTGCGCCGAAACAAGGCGCGCGTCGCCGTGGGTAAAGACGTGGCGCTGCTCAAGCCAGGTTCGTCCGTGGCGGAGCTAGAGCGCGCCATCTCGGATGCGCAGCCTGAATCTCTTCAGCCCGTGCCCGAACGTGCCGCCTTGGCGGATCCCAACGTTGTGATCCGCGATCGGGCCCGTGAACTGGCCATGCAAGATCCCGAACGCGCGGCGATGCTTCTGCGCGCATGGATTCAAGCTGACTTAGAAGACAAGAAGGATAAGGACGAGGAGCTCAAACGTGCTGCAAGCTAATGACGATGATGAGCTTCCTCGTGAGGTTGCCGGCCCCCGAACGCGTCAAGCCGCGGCGGTGCTCGTGGGCTTGGGCCCTGAGTTTGCGGCACAGGTGTTTCGGCATCTCGACGAGGGCACCGTACGAAAAATTGCCCTCGGTGCCAAGGAACTCAGGCGCGACAAAAACGCGGTGCCCGAAGCGCTCAGAGTGTTTGTTGACGCTTTAGACGCTGTGGGCGGCGACGCTGCCGCCGGTGACAATATGTTGCGCGCGGTGGCCACCGCGGTGCTGGGCGCCGAACGGGCCAGCCGCGCTTTTGATGGCTTGGCGCCGCCACCGGCCGTTGATGAAGCCTTGGGCCCCATCGCCAACGCTGATCCCGAGGCCTTGGCCATGGTGCTTTCGAGGGAACAGCCACAAACCGTGGCTCTGGTTTTGGGCGCCATGGAGCGAGAGCGGGCCGGTCAAGTGATGCGTCGCTTGCCCGAGTCCAATCGCGGACCGATCCTGGCGCGTTTGGCAACCTTGGAATCGGTTTCGCCAGAGATCTTGCGCGAAGTGGCGCAAGCTTTGGCGTTGGAACTGCGCGCTTCGGCGGCGGGCGGAATGCGCCAATTCGATGGCCGTGGCGCTGCGGTGGATCTTTTGCGGCGGGCGCCGGTGGCACAACAAACCGAGGTGGTGCAAGCCATCGAGGAAAACGATCCCGAGCTGGCCGCCGAGTTGCGTTCACGTCTGTTCACGTTTGAAGATCTTGTGAACCTTTCGGACCGCGACGTTCAGACCTTCCTGCGCGAAGTGGATACGGGTCGCTTGGCGGTGGCGCTGAAAGGATCGGCCGAAGCGGTTCGCGAGAAGATCCTCAAGAACATGTCCACGCGTGGTGGAGAGATGCTGCGCGACGAAGTGGCCTCCATGGGCGCCATGAAGCTGTCGGCCGTTGATGAAGCACAGGGCGAACTGGTGAAGATCGCCTTCACCTTGGCTGAGCAAGGGCGCATCACGATGGTGGGTCCGGCGGACAAAATGGTTTAGCTGGGAAACCAATCGTGGCGGACGACACGGACATGGAACGTCACGCATTTGGCGAAAATCTTCACCAAGCGCGTCGCCCCACCTTCATGGGAGGTTCGGGCGCGCCCGTGGTCACCCGCGCCTTGTTTGCCACCGTGCAACCGGGGCAAGGAAAGACGTTGCGATCGATGTCGGTGCGCTCCGTCTTGCGGCGGCCATCCTTGAGCGCAGAGGCGGAAGAGCCACCCGCCATGGAGACAGAGCTGGACGCCACGCCTGAGCCCGACCCGGACTTGTTGGCGTCTCAAAGCGACTCTGAGACCGAACATCCGGCGCCAGAAGCAGAAGCCGCCGCGCAAGTGCCAGCCGCTTTGCCTTCGCAGAGCGAATTCGGCCCGCCTATGCCCGCCGAGTTTTTGTCACCATCCACCGTTCCTGTGCACACGGCGGCAGCCGTTGACTACGCCGAGCGGTTGGCAGCGGGCGTTTCCGCCTTGCGCATGACCTCTGAACGTTTGGCTGAGCAAGCGCGTTCCGACGCGCTTGAGTTGGCCCTCCTGGTGGCACGCCGAATCGTTGAAGCGGAACTTTCAACCAACATCGAGCGGTTCTTCACAGTCATTCGCTCCGTGATTCGGCGGGCGGGGGAAAGTCAGCGCGTGGTGGTGCGGCTTCACCCAGAAGACGCCGCCCGTGTGGAAGCGGCGGGCGGCGCGCGTGCGCTTTCAAGCATGGCGGTTGCGCAAATCCAGATCAGCGGCGACGCCGATCTGGAGCTGGGCGATTGCATGGTGGAAGCGGACTTTGGTGTGGTGGATGGGCGTTTGAACACGCGACTTGAAGAAATGCGCCGGTTGCTCATGGAAGCCGTGGCGGAGGAGTCGTGAGCCGGTTGCTTGATCTAAAGCGTTTGCGCGCGGTTGTGAGCGACGCCGAAACCGTGCTGCGCGCAGGCCGTGTGGTGCACGCGTCGGGCATCACCATTGAAGCCACTTTGCCCCAGGTGGCTCTGGGCACCGCCTGCGAAATCAGAACCGCGGCGGGTAAAAGCATTGTGGCCGAGGTGGTTGGTTTTTCGGGCTCAAAGGCGCTGCTGATGCCGTTTGGCGACATCAGTGGCGTGGGCGAAGGTTGCACAGTGATTCCACGGCGCCGGGCGGGCGAGATCCCAGTGGGCAGCGCCCTGCTGGGCCGCGTGGTGAACGCCGCCATGGAGCCCATGGATGGCGGCCCGCCGCTGCTGCTGCCCGCAACGGCCTCACTGACAGCGCCGCCACCCTCTCCCATGGCGCGCGAGCGCATTTCGAGGCCCTTGATAACAGGCATTCGCGCCATTGACGGTGTCCTGACCTGCGGCGAAGGCCAACGTTTGGGCATCATGGCAGGCGCGGGCGTGGGGAAAAGCAGCTTGCTTGGCATGCTGGCCCGCAGCGCCAGCGCCGATGTGATCGTTGTGGGGCTGGTGGGTGAACGCGGCCGCGAAGTTCGAGAGTTCGTTGAACGAGATTTGGGCCCTGGTTTGGCGCGCTCTGTGGTGGTGGTGGCTACGGCCGATGAGCCGCCGCTTGTGCGCGTGCGCGCCGCGATGGCCGCAACGTCGGTGGCGGAACATTTTCGCGCCCAACGCAAACGTGTGTTGCTGCTTGTGGATTCACTCACCCGGGTGGCTATGGCACAGCGGGAAATTGGTTTGGCCGCGGGTGAACCTCCTACGTCGCGCGGCTATCCGCCTTCGGTGTTCGCGCTGTTGCCGCGTTTGGTAGAGCGCGCAGGCAACGGCGCGGGCGAGGGCACCATCACAGCGATGTACACGGTGCTTGTGGAAGGTGATGACCTTGCGGATCCTGTGGCCGATGCAGCTCGTGCGGCCTTGGATGGCCACGTGGTGCTGTCGCGGAAGTTGGCCAATGGCGGGCATTTCCCGGCCATCGATCTTTTGGGCAGCGTCAGCCGTGTCATGAACGATGTGGTGTCGCCTGACCACCGGCAATTGGCCGTGCGTGTGCGCGAGACGCTGGGCACCTACGCCGAGTCGTCCGACCTTGTTGAGGTTGGTGCCTATGTGGCTGGCAGCAACCCGCGCTTGGATCGGGCGCTCAAGGTTGTTCCGCGCCTTCAAGCGCTGTTTCGCCAAGGCATGAACGACCGCCACAATTTGATCGATACGTTGTCACAGATCCGCCGCGTGCTTGACGGATCTGGGGAGGAGCCACATGCGTAGTTTGTGTGCGTTGATAGGGCTGGGTTTCGTATTGGGCGGACCCGCCGCCCACGCCGCGGACACCGCTGCGGCCCCGGAAGCCAAGGCGCCCGTGCCGCCGCAGGCCCCCACCGTTGCTGCGCCGGTGCCGCCAGAGGTCGCACGACCGCAAGCCGCGCCCGCCAAGCCCGCCGCACCTCCCACAGGTGTGAAGGAAGCGGTGCCAACCGTCGCACCGCCTGTCGGTGAAGGTCAAGCCGCAGGGCAAGCGGCGCCTATTGCGGTGGCCAACAAAGACGCTTCCGTCGCAGAGCCCGCCTCAGCAGAGAGAGACCCAGCACCACCGCCCCGCAGCCGTCGCGCCGCCAAGGCCGCACGCAAAGATCCTTCGCCCCCATCTCTGACTTTGGAAGCCCTGAAAGAGGAGATCGTGAACTCTCCTGCCGAGATCGAAAAAAACAACCTGCTCAAAGAACGCGAACATTTGGGCGAATTGGTGGGCGCATTGGACACCGCCCAAAAGCAACTGCGGCGAGACACAGAACGCCTGTCGGCTTTTCTAGAGGAAGCAAAGAAGCAAAGCCAGGAAAAGCAAACCGCGCAGCAGGAATCACAAGTGGCACTGGCGACCAAGGACGCAGCCGTCACCGCCAAAGCGCCCTTGGGACCTTCGCCGCTTGAAACGCTGTCCAAAGCGATGCGTGGCATGAAGCCCGCGCAGGCCGCGGCGATCGCTGAACGGGTGCCGTTGTCGCTGGCGGCTGACGTGTTCCAGAAAATGCCTGCCCGTGATGCCGGGCGGGTGATGGGATTGATGAACCCCGAACGAGCGGCGGAGTTGGCGGCCGAAATCGCATCGCGAGACGACGCGAAAAAGCGAGCGGCGCGATGAGTGTGAATTTCGGAAACTTAAGGGCGTTGCTCACGCCCGCTGAGCTTGACGAAAAGAACCTAGACAATGCTCCCGACGCGGCAGGGGGCGCGTTTGCCGGTCGTTTGACCCGCGCGATGGTGCCATCGCCCGTGCCCGGTGCGGCAACAGGCGCCAACATGCTCACAAAGGGCGTGCCACTGGTAGATGTGATGGCTTTGGAAACGCTGCCCTTGCAGGCGTCCCGTGTGGCGTGCGTCCCTCGTTTCTGGGAGGCCGCAGACCTGGTGACGACGGGACGCACGAGCGCTGACGAAGAGGCAACAAGCCATGTGGAGGGGTCGCAGGACGCCACATCGAAGCAATCGCCCGAAGACCGGCGTGAACGACCGACGTTGTATACACCCGAAAACGTCATCGCACCCGCGGTGGCTGCCCCGCGGCGAGAAGCGCCGGGCCTGCAAGCCGCGCCGCCTCCTTCACAGCGACCGCCAACGGCCAAAGCGCTGCAAGAGAAGCCCACCGAAACGCCGAAAGAGCGCGATCCTCGACCGGCCAGCATATTGAGCAAGCCACCTGTGCCAACGGGCGCGCCCACCACGCCCGCGAAGGTTGACATGGCGCCATCGCTGCCCCCACCGGCGCATCCGCCCCGGCTCACACTCACCCCTTCGGCGCCTGCCCCCGCAACAAAGTCTTCACTGGCGCGTGCGACTGCCCCCGTTGTGGCGACGAAGCCACTTGTGCGCGATGACGCTGAAGCCACACGAAGCGCCCCTCGCCCTACAGTTGAGACCATGGCCACATCCGTCGGGGCGGCTCCCACGTCGCAAACGCTCGCGCCGCGCACAGCCGCGCCGGCCACCGCTGGCGGTGACGCTTCGGTGTCCCAGCGGGAGCCCCCGTTGTTCTCCGAACGCACGAGCGAACTTCCGCTTTCGCAAGTGCAATGGAGCAAAGGCGAGGCGCGCGTGTCGCTGCAAACTGACGCGGGGGCGTTGTCACTGCATGTGCGGGTAAAGGATGGCGTCGCCGACGTGGCGGCGTCTGGCCCGGCAGCCCTTCGTTTGGATGGCAAGAGCAAAGAGCTCACAGCGCTGCTTGCCAAGGAAGGCCTTATGCTAGGTCGTTTTGCGGCCATTGACCCTCACGCCGCCGCAACGCTGTTGACCGGCACGATTGCTGACGAAGGCGACGCGACCTCGTGTCAGGAGCCTGACGAAGAGGACGGCACAGGTTCTGCAGATGCTGGTGACAAGCGTCGGGTTTCTGGCGAACGAAGACGCTTGCGGCCTCCACGCCGCGTTCACGTTAAGGCATAGGATTCACCATGAATGTGCAGGACCTTGTAAATCAAACGGCGGCAGCCAACCGACCCTCCACCACGGATCGCATCGGCAATAAAGAGTTGGGCAAGGATGAGTTTCTCAAACTCATGCTGGCGCAACTTGCGAATCAAGATCCCACGCAGCCGCAGGACAGCCAGGCATTTGTTGCCCAGCTCGCGCAGTTTTCCTCTGTTGAGCAGCTGGAAAACGCCAACCAAAGGCTTGATGACATTTTGTTGGCACAGGCGTCAAACACACAAACCGCGGCCACCAGTTTGGTTGGCAACGAAGCCTCGTATCGCACCGACCAACTCAACCTCGTGGCAGGGCAGCCGGCCCGGTCGGGCGTATGGCTGGGCTCGGACGCCAGCGATGTCAAGGTCACCATCCTTGAAGCGGGACGTCCGGTTCATACCGTGAACTTGGGCACGCAAGCCGCCGGCCATGTGGAATTCACATGGGATGGTCGCCGCGACGAGGGGGGCACTTCGCCCAGTGGAAATTATGAAGTCCGGGTAACCGCCACTGACAAAAAGGGCGACCCGGTTTCCGTGGACACACGAACACACGGAATGGTCCAAGGCGTTTCATTCGAGAATGGCTACCCCGAATTGTTGATCGGAAAAGATCGCGTGGCCATGTCGCAAATTGTTGAGATCAACCAAAGGAGTAACCCATGAGCCTTCTGTCAGCCCTCAATACAGGAGCCGGCGGTCTCGAGGCAAACGGCCTTGAGCTATCCGTGGTGGGCGATAACATCGCCAACGCGAACACCGTCGGCTTCAAAGCCAGCAGAGCCGTTTTCCAGGACACCCTGGCACGCACCGTGATAGGCGCTGCGCCCACACAAGTTGGTTTGGGCACGCGCCTGCAAACCGTTCAGCGCACCACCGCGCAAGGCACATTGTCAACCACCAGCCGTGCGACCGACTTGGCCATCCAAGGCCCTGGACACTTCGTGGTGCGAGGTGACTTCAACGGGATGGACGGGCAGTTCTACACCCGTGCTGGGCAATTCACCGTCGACAAAGACGGCTTGTTGACAAACCTTTCCGGC
Source organism: Polyangia bacterium (assembly GCA_038257535.1). GTDB lineage: Bacteria > Myxococcota_A > Polyangia > Fen-1088 > Fen-1088 > JAGTJU01. The sequence goes on along the minus strand of JBBSJE010000004.1, from coordinate 61,904 downwards.
ATGCGCGTGCAGGGGTACACAGCGGATGCCACTGGCACCCTGGGAACGGCCTTGGGCGATCTTCAGATTGGCACCGTCGCCAGCCCTCCGTTGCCAACGTCGGGCGTCACCGTTCGCGCGAATTTGCAGGCCAATCCCCCGGCCGTTGGCGCCTTCGATGTGAACAACACCGCAACCACCAGCAACTACAACACCTCGATGGTGATTTACGACAGTTTGGGCGAAGCTCATCAAGTTGATGTGTACTTCCGTCACGACGACGCGAACCCCGGAAACTGGGAATGGTTTGGCGTGACAGATGGCGGCGGTCAAACCGGCGGCACCGCAGGCACACCCGTGCAGATTGCCAACGGAACCATGACCTTTGGCACCGCTGGCGAAATGACAACCTTCGCCGTTGCCGCGCAGAGCTTCGCGCCGCGGAACGCCAATCCACAGCCGCTCACCTTCAATTTCGGCAGCGCAACGGGCACCGGAGGATCGGGGCTCGATGGCATCACACAATTTGCAGGCCCTTCAGCGGCCACGTTCCTCAGCCAAGATGGCTATCCTTCGGGCGACCTCTCAGGTCTTACAGTCGACAGCCAAGGTCAACTTGTGGGTTCATTCTCAAACGGGCGTTCGCGCGTTATCGGTCAAGTGGCGGTGGCCAACTTCACGTCCGAAGAAAGCTTGAACCGCGTGGGTGGAAATCTGTTTGTGGAAACGCACTCTTCAGGCGCTCCCGTTGTGGGCGCCCCAGGTACAGGGGGATTGGGCTCTGTGTCCTCTGGCGTGTTGGAACAGTCCAACGTCGACATGGGCCAGGAGTTCATTCGTCTGATTGCAGCTCAACGTGGCTTTCAAGCCAACGCCAAAACCATCACCACGGCCGACCAGTTGCTGGCCGAGTTGATGACCCTCAAGCGTTAATAAACCCGCATCACGGAGTTTTGGGGCTTATCGGTAGGTGAGGGCTGAGCCGATAACCCCAAGACGTCTGTGGCCCGCATTCGGGACCACGGAAACCGAAAGTGCCTTTAGGTGGACCATCGCATGATTTTTTTAACTCGACTCGACGGCCGCGAGGTTGTGGTGAACAGCGACTTGATTGTCACTGTGGAAGCCACCCCCGACACCATGGTGACGTTAAGCACCGGCGACCGGCTTTTGGTGCGCGAGTCGGTTGAGAGCGTTGTGGACAAGGCGGTGGCGTTTCGATATCGCACGTTGCAAGGCCCAGGAAGCCGCGCCGCAGAGCCGGTTCGCACCCAAAGCGCGCTTGAGCGCGCACGGGCCGCCTCGGCATTGCCGCCCGCGCAACAAGTTTCTGACACAGCGACCGATGATGCTTCCAAGGACGCGCTGCCAGTGGGGCGGGGCGAGGTCGCGAGACACGGATCCTAGGACGCGCAGGAATACGGCATGGACATACTTTCGATAGGCGGCATCATCCTCGCGCTCGCCAGCATTCTGGTGGGCCAAGCCCTTGAAGGCGGCCATGCAAGCTCTTTGATGCAGCTGACAGCAGGCATCATCGTGGTGGGTGGCACCATGGGCGCTGTGGCCGTGGCGTTTCCGATGCCCGACTTTATTCGCGGGATCAAAATGGTGGGCCGCATCTTTGGAACGCGCAAAGATGACACCGCTGACCTCATCAAGCAGATTGTGGAACTGGCCAGCATCGCGCGCCGCGACGGTGTGTTGGCATTGGAACAGCAAGTTGAAAAGCTGGCCGATCCGTTCTTGAAAAAGGCCGTGAATTTCCTCGTTGATGGCGTTGACGCCGCGGTCGCACGCGAATCGCTGGAGGCTCAAATTTTTCATGAGTACGAGCAGGACGCCTTCGCTGCCAAGGTGTGGGAATCGGCCGGTGGGTTTGCGCCCACAGTGGGAATTTTGGGCGCTGTTTTGGGTTTGATCCACGTCATGGAAAACCTTTCAGATCCCTCGAAACTGGGGCCTGGCATTGCGGTGGCCTTCGTGGCCACGGTGTACGGCGTGGGCATGGCCAACCTCTTCTTCTTGCCCATGGCGAACAAAGCCAAACGCAAAATCACCGTGGAAAAAGAGCGCAAAACCTTGATAGCTGAAGGCGTTTTGGCCATTCAAGCCGGCCTGAACCCGCGCGTGTTGGAAGACAAGCTAAACGCCTTCGCAGGTGGCCACCACGCCCCAGCGAAGGAAGGCTGATTCGCCGTGGCGAAGCGGCAAATTCACGAAGAGCACGAGAACCACGAACGTTGGCTGGTCTCTTATGCCGACTTCATCACCTTGTTGTTTGCGTTCTTCGTGGTGATGTACGCCACCAGCCGCGTGGATCGAAAAAAATCGATCGATGCGGAAAAGTCAATCAAGTTTGCCATGCACTTCAAAGGCACCGGCGGCTTGAAAGAGTTGCCGATCTTTCAGGGTCCTCCCACGGACAGCTCGGTGTTGCATTCGCCTTTGCGAGGCAAAGAGAAGCCGAAATTCATCGATGACACCCGCGTGGCCGAATCGTTGCGCAAGCGACTGCAAAAGAAGCTGACCTCCGTGTTGCAAGAGCGCCCGGAGGCCATGAAATCGGTGATCATCGAAACTGAGGGTCGGCGGTTGATTGTGCGCCTGTCGGCCGCAAGTTTCTTCGACCCCAGCAAGGCCGCCATTCGCCCCCAAATGTTGCCGGTGTTGGACGCAATTGGCTCGGAGCTCACGCAGTTAAAACGACATATCCGTGTAGGTGGGCATACTGACGACAGCGTCGTTTCACGACCATTTCGAGACAACTGGGATCTCTCGGCCGCGCGCGCCGCCGCCGTTGCCAGCTACATCCAACGGGCGTTCAAATACGACAGCAAATTGCTGTCAGCGGCCGGCTTTTCGGATTCGCTGCCCATCACCAGCAACGCCACCCCAGCCGGTCGTGAGGCCAATCGCCGCGTGGAGATGATCGTGGAGATGAACCCCACCGAAACGCTACACACGCTGAGCCACTGACAAACCGCCGTGCGGCTTCTGCCAGCGCCCCTTGTTGGCGGCAGGCTACCGAAAGCTGGGCTATAGTAGGCCACTTCATTGCCAAGGGATGCGCAAGTGCCTCAGGCGTGCGCGCAAACTGCCGAAGCTTTCTAGGCGCTTTCATGACCGCCCCTTCACCCACCGACCCGCCGCGGAACATCACCAGCATCCGCCCGGACACCGATTTGCCTTTAGGGGAAGTGATCCCGGGGTCCAGGTACCGTGTGATCGCCGCCATTGGAAAAGGCGGGATGGGGGCCGTGTACGAGGCCGAGCACGTCGATCTGCAAAAGCGTGTGGCGGTGAAGGTGCTGCTTTCAACTTCCGCCCGCGATCCGAAACGCGTGGCCAGCTTCCTGCACGAAGCGCGAACCGCGTCGCGCATCGGCAGCCCCTACATTGCGGATGTCACGGATTTTGGGGAACTGCCCGACGGCCGCGTGTACTTCGTGATGGAGTACCTCGAGGGCAATTCGCTGGGCGAATGCTTGCGCCGCGCCGATCGCTTTGAAGCGCATCGAGCGATTCCAATCTTGCGGCAGGTGGCCAAGGCGCTGGGCGCCACGCACGAAAAGGGCGTGATCCATCTAGACGTGAAACCCGACAACGTCATGCTGCTGCATTCGGGAGGACGCGCCGATTACGTCAAGATGGTTGACTTTGGCATTGCCGGCTTCCTCGAAGACGTGCGCCCCGGCGCAAAAACAATCTCAGGCACGCCTGAATACGTGTCTCCCGAACGCATCACCGCCAAGGGTTACGATCATCGCGCTGACATCTACGCCCTGGGCGTTCTGGCTTACGAAGTGCTTACCGGCGTGGTGCCGTTTCGAGGCTCCGATCCTGTTGAAACACTTCGGCAGCACGTTGAGCGCCAACCTGAGCCCTTTGCGGTCAAAGCGCCCACGCGCAAGATCCCTGCGCCGCTTGAAAACGTGGTGATGCGCTTGATGTCCAAGCGCCCTGACGATCGCCCAGGGTCGATGGCCGAAGTTGAAGCCTTGCTCTGTGAAGCGCAGATCGCCTCGGGTTTTAAAACCTTGCGCGATGATCTTGAGGTGCCCGCGGTGGATCCCGCTTGGCGAACCTCGCTGGCCGAACGCATGCCCTCGCCGGTGTCGCGCAAGCGCCGCGTGATCTTCGTGAGCACCGCGGGGGTGGCTGTGGTGGCGGGGATCGCGGCCTTGTACCTGGGTGTGATTCGCGAGCCCCAAGTGGTGTACGAACCCGTGCGCGTTGAGGTGACAGGCACCGACGAAACGCCCGCGGTCGCCGCGTTCATTGTTCGGGCAAGCCAAGCGGTGAAACGTCTGCATTATGTCACACCCATCGGCGAGTCAGCCTTGGATCACATCCAACATGCAGAGGCCGAGGCGGCCGCGCTGGGGCGCGTTTCGCCGGGAGCCCGGTTGCTACGGGAAAATTATGCGGCCGCTCTGCAAGCGATGGGGCAAGAGTTGGAACAGGTGGATCTGCCCGACCTTGCGCGGGTGAAGTACCTAGACGCGCTGCGATTTATGCCAGAGGATCCGGCCTTGCTTGCTAAGGCTCGGCTGTCGCCGGAAGACTCCGCGGCGTTTGGCAACAGAGAGGCTTGGCAGTTGAGGGAAGGCGGTGAGCAAAACCCAATCCGCATCGCCGCCGAGTTGTTTTCTGCCGCCCGCAGCGGGCGTGTTTCGGAAGCGCGGCGTGCCTTGAAAGTCCTGTCACAAATCGACAAAGATGGCCAAGAAACAGCTCGCTTGGCCGATGGATTGCGCCGTTTGGCAGACAACGAATGGGGTGGGGGGCAAGCGGCGGCAGCACGCCCGCTTTACCAAGTCATCACAAGCTTGGATCCTGAAGACAAAGCCGCGGCGGTTCGGGCGGATCCGGCAAGCCCAACCGTGCTGGCAGTGCCAGCAAAACCTGCCAAACGCGATCACGTGCCCGTGGTACACAGGCCAGCGGCGCGACCAGCCTCGCCTGAGCCCCCGGCGTCGTTTCGCGAAGCCGATCGAGATCCCAGCGGGTCTCGTCAGGCGGCGCAAACCGGTTTCTCACTTCTGCGGGGCATGCGGCTGGATGACGCCGAGAAAGCGTTCAACCGAGCCATCTCCGCCGATCACACCAATGCCGAAGCGGTGACCGGTCTTGCACAGGTGGCCTTTGAACGCGCGCGCTACGAAGACGCGCTTCAGTATGCACGCCAAGGGGCGAAGCTTGCCCCCAAATCAGCCTCGGCACGTCTGGTGTTGGGCGACGCTTATTTCAAGCTGCTGCGCTACCGCGATGCTTTGGTGGAATACGAACTTGCGCGTCGTCTAGCGCCCTCGGACCCCAACGTCACCAACCGCTTGCGCCAGCTGGAATCCAAGCTGAAGTAAAAGCCCAGGGCTAGAAGCGGCCCTGCAATCCCAGATGCATGCTGGTGGCGGCCGTGTTGGCGTCGCCTTGGCGGCTGCCTAAGTACAACCAAAAGCCGCCTGCGGTACCCGCCGCGGCGCCCGCCGCCAAGAGGCCCGCACCTAGCCAGCCATTTTTGTAAAGCTTGGGGCAATCGCCGTCCGGGTCGAGGTCGGCTTCCTTGCATCCCACCTCGTTGCCGTGAAACGCCACCATGGTCACAACACCCGCGGCCACCAACGCCGCGCCGGTGGCCACGGCCACCCAACCGGCCGTGCGGTAAGGGAACTCTGAGGGGATGGCCATCATATCAATCTCCATCGCCTGATCGATGGACGGCACAATTTCCACTTCGCGTTCAACCACCCTGAAGCCTGGCGCTTCGAGCGCAAGTTTGTGGCGCCCCGCTGGCAAGTTCACTTCTTGCGGCACGCGGCCTTTGAGCACGCCATCCACGGTCACCACCGTATTGTTCGGGCGCGCACGCACCATTAAGCGACCTGGCTCCCGCATCAACATCTTGAGCTTTTCGGTCAAGGCCGATGCCGCCAGCGACATGCGCTCAGCGGCTTCGGACAAGCCGCAGATCTGGCAACGCTGGCGGTGATTGCCGCTGCTGCGGCCGGTGGCGCCGGTAATCAGCTCCAATTCAATGTCGTAGTTCTTTTGGTTTTCGGACACCTTGCCCACAACCAAGTACGAGACACCGAGTTTGCGGGCCAACTCGCGGTAGCAGGTCGAATCCCCACAGGCTTTGTCGCGCGCCGCACGCGCGTCGCCGCGCAACGTGAGGTCACCGGTTTTCAACCCTTCCGCCAACCGTTCCAGCAACGCCGTGCGCGCCGCCCCGGGAAGTGGGCCATCAAACTCCAAGCTTGCGATCGCCACCACCTGGCTATCGGGCCGTGGCGCCGCCTCCGCGGAGGCGGCGAGGAGACATGCGAAGAACGATGCGACAAACGGAGTCATGGGTGTTGCAGGCACAGGCATCCTGTGACTTCGGAAGAGTCGCGTCAAATCCTAAGGACAATCTAACCTCAGATGCTAGGGTCAAAGCCTCCTGCGCGCCGCCTTGACGCGCCTTTTTCATGCGTTGAAAGCCCCCCTTTGGCCTTGCGCCGACAGCTCTATGCCCAAAACCTCCAGCCACTTGGTTGTTTTTGTTTCATTGACGGGTCTCGCTGCGCCATTCGCGTTGCTCTCGCCAAGCGCCGCTGCGGAGCCCACCACGCCCAACCCGGCCCTCGTCTGCACGGCTGAGCGCCGGCAACTGGAGGCCAGAACGCAGGAGTTGAACGCTTGCGTGCAACAGCATCAAACCGTTGAGGGTTTGCGAACTCAGTGCACGGAAGACCTTCAGAAGTCGAACCGGCAGCTGAAGAGCGCCCTTCGGGTGCTGCAAACGAGCGACGACGAACGGGACGCGCTGTGTACAGCATCGGGCGCCCTGGTGGCTGGGGTGTTGGATGGACGCAGCGCCCTGCCGTCGCTGGGCGCGTGCGCTTCGGAGGACGCCACCCGTGGGCTTGGTGAGCTGGTAAAAAGCTGGCAGGATTCCCGTGCGGCGTTAGGCAGTTTTGCGCAGTGGTCGTCCGGCGAGTCCGACGCTTGGCCCGTGGCGCCTCCGCTCGGCGGGGGACCCAGCGCCACGGTGAGGCGCCTGATGGGGGCGGCTCGCTGGGAACCCCCGCTGCCGTACCGACGGCTATTGGTCGAGGCCGTTCGCGCGGTGGCGCCCAGCTTCTTGAAACAACTGCGCGCTGGCGGCGCCAACGCCTTGGACGATTGGTTTGACTCAGGCGCCGAATTGGAGCCCAGTTTCGTTTCTGAGGCCGAATCCGTTTTGTCTTCACGGGGACCTGCGGCCGGGCCCAGCCAATCGGCCGCGTTAAGGTTGGTGCAGAGCTTTCGGCACGTGGCGGGGTGCGAACAAAGACCCGGCGTTCGCGAATGTCAGCGGGCCCGGCGGCTGCAAACGTTTCTCGAGAGCAGCGCTTCTTTGATCGTTCGGCAGCGCGTGCATGAGATCTGGGTGCAACCGTGCACAGAGGTAAAGCCCAAATCGGTGTTGGGCTGGCTGCGCGAATTTCCCTCCTCACAAAGCACGGTTGGGGAGGCTGATTGGGACGAGGTTGTCGACGCGGCGTTCGCCAAGCTGGTGTCGTGCCATTGGGCCAGCGTCAACGAACCTACAAGGTTTTCGCTGTGGTTCAGCGAGCGATTGCCAGACCTAAACGAACTTACCGCCAAGGGGCTTCGTGATGTGGACGCCCTACGCGCGAAGCTGCTGCCGGGGTCGATGCAAGCGCAATGTCTGGACGCGCTTCACAGTTTGCGGGTGATGCCCACGCCCGCTTCGTGCGCCCTGCCACAGCCCATGGCGGATCGGTTGGCGACGTGGTTTGCACAATCTTCAACCGCTGAAGCCGGGGCCGAGGGGCTGCTAACGCAGGCCTGTGCGCATTACGTCCGCGCCTTGTGGTCGGGGGATGAAGCGCGCGCGCTAGGTTCATACCCACGTCCGCCGTCTGCGCAAACTTTGGTACAGGTGGACAAATCACAAGCCTTCCGCCCCACCAAAACCTTGCGCATCCTGTGCGAAACGCGCGTGGGCTCAATCCAAAATTTCTCGGACAATCTGTTGCGGGTGGCCAAGGTGGCCAGCGCCGCGGGAGAAGACACCTCCAAGGCGCCGTGGCGTATGTCCACCACCGGCGACGTCGCCGAAGAAACCGCACGGCATGCACAGGCATTGCCGTTTCCCGCGTGGTTTTGGTACCGCGTGCGTGGCGAGCGTCCTTGCGACGTTTTAGGGCTCGACGCTCAAACGTGCAGACTGTGCGAACGCGGCGGCGCCTCAAAACGTTTCGACTGTGCTTTGCTGGGGTCATTGAAGTCGCGCTGGCAGCGGCTGGGGCGCGTGGCTTACGGCGCTGGTGGTGGTCTCATCGTTTTGGTGGTGGGGCTATTGTGGTCCTTGCACATGGGGCGCGCCCTGAGGGCGTTTGGTTCATGGCGACGAGAGCTTCGCGGACACCTTCTGAATATGGGGTTGTCGGTTGCGGCTGATGGCAAGCGTTTCTTGTTTCCCTCTCGCATGGGCTCGTTGCTTGTGAACTTGCCCACCGATGCGGCGTGGGAGCGCTGGGGGCTTCGTGCCGTCATGACTCGGGCTGAGGTGGGATCGGTGGTCACCGCTCGCGACGTAACCCGGGCGGCGTTGGCCGCGCGGGTGCAAGGAGCAGAGCTTGCGGTGCTTTGCCATCACGAAGGCGCTTCCCCCGATCTGGGGGCGGTGCGTGCCATCTTGGATTGGGCGGCGCGCGGCCCCCGCAAGGCCATGCAAATTCTGCCCATATCCGACGAGCGTTTGCGCTGGATCCGTACCGAGGGCGATTTGCTTGATCTTATCGAGCAAACGTCCTTGCGGGGCAACCCCTTCGAGGTTCGCGGGCGGTTGGTGTCGTCAAGCCAGTTTTTCAACCGTGAGCGTTTGGTTTCGGGTTTGCTGTCCGCATGTGAAGCTGGGCATTGGACCACGATCACAGGCCTGCGCCGGTTTGGAAAATCCTCTTTGGCGCTGGAGGTGGCGCGGCGTTTACAGGGAGCTTACGCCTACGTGGACTTGGCGGGCTTTCATCACGAAGTGTCATCCGCGACAGATCCATCTGAGGCGGTCGACGGCATCTTGCGCTACATCTGCGAACAGTTTCGCCATTCGGCGCGCACGATACATGGCGACATTGAGTTGCCTTCGGTACCCGGGCCCGAGGAGCGAATTGAAGCTGGCCTGTTGGCCATGTGGATGCGGTCGCTGGTTGCGGCCTGCCGCAAGGCCAATGGCGATCGTCCTGTGAATCTGTTGCTAATCCTCGACGAAGTGGAACAAGCCATTGGGGTTACGCCTGAGCGCATTGGCAACGCTGTGGATGTTGTGTCTGTGTTGGTGGGGCGGCTGCGGGCCGTGCTCAACGATGTTCATATGGTGCAAGGGGGCGATCGGGTGGGCGTGATTTTCTGCAGCGCTTTGCACCCGCTGTTGTGGGCGCCCTTAACCACGCTGTCGTCGCAGTCTCTGTTGGGGGCATTTCCCAGCGTGTTTGTGCCCCGGCTTCCCGACGAGGCCGCCTACGCGATGATGCGTGGCTTGGGATCGCGCCAAGGCATCCGGTTTACCGACGCCGCGTTGGCGCTGATCATTCGCGAAGCCCAAGGCATACCCATTCTCGTGCGGCGCATTGGCTCGGCGGTGTTGGAGCTTTACGATCCGGAGCGCGCCCGACAGGGCAGTTTGGGAGCGGTGGAAATCGGCGTGGAGGGTGCCACCGCGGCCGTACGCCGTGAAGAGGAAGATGGTGCGCCCTTGCGCGTGTGGGTGGAATCCGAGATCGGAGACCCTCACAACCCCGCTGGCGTTTTGCTTCGAGCCTTGGCCCGCGCGGGGCGCATGACGGTGGCCGAGTTGCAACAAGTGGCGGCCGAGGTGACGCGCGAACAATTCGTGGCCACGGGTCTTGCTAAACTGTTTAGCCAAGAAGAAATGCAGCGCAGGTCGGTAGAGGCTTCTGGCTATATCATTCGCATGTTGGCTGAGATCGGCATTCTGGAAACGGAGGGCGATCAAAACCAGCCCGACGCATTTATTTTCCCTGAGTCGATCGTCAGGCGAATTTTGGCCTCGTCGCGAACAGACTCTTTGATGGGGTTTTAGCGAGCTTCGCATGGACACCAACACGCCCACCCCCGGCTTTGAAGACCATGGCGATCGCTATGTGCAAAGGCACCCAGGCGTTCACGAGATCGAGCGCTTGTTTCCGTCGCCAGTGGCTATGGGCAAGGGCAGTTTGGCCCTTGAGGGCGGCGTGTCTGTGGTGGCGGGCCCCGGCATGGGCAAATCCACTTTGTTTGAGCAACTCGCCGCCAGACTTCGGCAGGATAGGGGCCTTACCACCTGCGTGATCGGCTTGCCGTTGGCCTCGGACTATCGCGAAGAAGCGGGCTTTTACGCGTTTTTGGGCGAGCTCACGTCCCGCATACGTGGGGGCCTTGCCAACTCTTCTGAGCCCGCCCTTGCAAGCGCGCTTGCTAACGAGCCCGAATGGGATGGGCCGGGGTCACAGTCTATGACCCCGCGCGGGTTTGAGCGGTTCATCACGCGGCTGGCTCAGGCGGCGGTGCACACGCCGGGCATCTGTTTGTTGTTTGACGAAGTTGACCAGGTGGGCGCCGCGACTTGGAAAGGTCCGTTCATTTCGGCCTTGCGCTTTGTGTTCCAAACCTCCTCGGGCATCACCCCGCTTTACGCGTTGTGGACCTTGTTCGGCGACGAGTCGCTGCCAGGGTCGAATTATTTTCGGAATGTGACGCGTCCCATTTTCCTGGAGCCGCTTGACCACGAAGGGCGCGTGGAAATTATACGGCAACACTTGCCTGATCTGTCGTCATTAACCCAAACGGCGGTGGCGCAGATCGCCGGGGGCCATCCACTTTTGCTGCATCGGATTGCAAGCGATCTCGCGGCCCAGGTTCCCACGGCGCCCGGGCAAGCCAGCTTGCTGCCGGCCCATGTGGATGTGGCTTTAGGGGCCGACCGGGTGGCCGCGCAAAGGCAGTTGGTGGCCGATCTTTTGTCGCGCTCAGGTGCTCTGGCCACGGCGCTGTCGGACTTGCGGCGCAAGCGACCTGCCTACGCAGGTTTGCCGCGGGGGCTTGTGGCTTCGGGGTTTGTGGATCACGACGACGCCGGCGGCGCGGTGTTGTCTGGTCGGGTACTTGAGGTTGTGCCTTAACGCGTGCCCCAGCCCTCTTCGCGCACCGTCAGGATGGCGTAAGGGAGAATCCACAGCAGGCCCACAAACGAGAACACTGCATACACGGCGCCCCACAAAAATCGTAGACCTGGTTGCGCGCGCAGATAGTAAAGCGATGAGACAACCGCCATGACAAATCCGGCGCCCAGTCCCAATAAGAGCATGTCTGGCCTTCGCAAAACAGCGCCGGGAATGGCCACAAGGCCCACGAACACGTAAACAAGCCGAAACGTGCTGGCGACAAAGCCCAAAATGGGAAAAAGCCGGTTGCCCGAGCGATACTTGCGAAACATGAAGCGCGCGAACGAAAAGCCCTCAACCACATAACTGCGATCCCATCGCGTTAACATGCGCGTCAGCTGGCGGTAAGTTTGCGGAACCAGCGTCCACACCACGGCGTTGCGCTGATAGACTGTTTCATAGCCCGCGCGCAACACGATGTTCGTAAGCGCCTGGTCTTCGCCATGCCCCACGGGGCGTCCCAAAAACTGTTGGTTTACCCATTCATCCATGTGCGGAACAATCACCTGGCGACGAAACGCCGACAGGGCGCCTGGGCAAACAAACACCGCGCCGTAGGTTGATTGCGCCGCGCGGGAGAGATCAAAGCTGAGCGTGAATTGCACATCCAACATGCGGCCGATGAAGGGTTTTGCGTTGAGCACCCGCACCCAGCCCGCCACGCCACCCACTTTCGGGTTCTGAAACGGGGCCGCCAAGGCTTTGAGCGTGTCAGGCTCAATTTCGCTGTCCGAATCGATTGTGATCACAATGTCGCCTCGAGCGTTCTCGAACCCTTGCCGTAGCGCCGCCCGTTTGCCTTGGTTGCCGCGAAAACGAATCAAGCGAACCACCTGCGGGTGCTGCTTGCGCAGCTTTTCCATGTGAAAGAACGTGTCGTCACGCGAGCCATCGTCCACCACAAGGATCTCCAGCTTGTCGTGCGGGTAGTTGGCTTTCACCACGGACCGAATGCTTTGCTCCACCATGGGGCCTTCGTTGTAGGCCGGGATGATCACGGTCAACGTAGGTAGGTCGGCGTCGCTTGGAAGCGCCACTGGCCGGTACTTCAACCACAGCGTGGTGATGAAGGCCAGGTGCAAGAACTCAAGCAACACCAGAATCAAAACGGGCGACCTGATGAAGGCGGCAGAAGTCGAGCCCCAACCTTGGCCAAGCAGCGGAATCAGAATCAGTCCCATTCCCAAAGCGGCCCCCAGCAAAGGGCATAACCCCAGTAGGCGTTTGGGCCAAGGTTCGACCACGGCGGAAGTCTCGGTTGGAATGTTGGGGCCCTCCTTGGCGCCAGGCGGGGCAATATACGCGCTGCTGCTGGATTGCGCTCGGCGGTGAAGCCAGCTAATGGAAAGTTGCTCTGCCTCTTGTCATCTTGCCGGGACTACGGTTTTATTCGCCGGCCGCCCCCGTGGCGTTCATAACCCATTGCGCTGTTTTCAAACCGTTCGCGCCCATTGAGGACCCCTGAATGCATCTCATTGACCTTCTGATCTTTCTCGCGTTCGTTGCTTCCGTTGTGGGAATTGGGCTGTGGATGAGTCGAGGCGAACAAACCGAGGGCGAAAATGGCGCCGCGGATTACTTCCTGGCGGGCCGGGGCCTTACCTGGTGGCTGGTGGGCTTCTCGTTAATCGCCGCCAACATTTCCACAGAGCAGTTTGTGGGCATGAGCGGCAAGGCCGCCGATTGGCTGGGAATGGCCATCGCCAGCTACGAGTGGATGGCGGCCATCACCCTGATTGTGGTGGCATTTGTATTTTTGCCGGCCTTCCTCAAAAGCGGAATTTTCACAATTCCCGAGTTCCTCGAATACCGATACAACTCGTTTGCGCGCACCATCATGGCGATTAGCACCATGGTGATCCTTGTGGGCGTGCCCACGGCGTCGGTGATTTTTTCAGGCGCCAAAGTGATCAGCGTGTTTTTCCAAGGCCAAGTGGTGTTGGGTTTGGATCTGGGCAACATCACCGTGGCCTGCTGGATCATTGGCACCCTGGCGGCCGTCTACGTGTTCGCTGGCGGCCTTAAGGCATGCGCCTGGGCCGATCTCATTCAAGGGGCGGCGCTTATTGTTGGCGGCGTGGTGATCGTTTATTTGGCGATGTCCGCCTTGGGCGCCGCTGACCCTCAAGCCTTGCTGGCCACAGCGGCCAACCCACACGCCAGTCTGGAACGCCTCACCCATGCGGGGCCCTGGGCGCGGTTCATGGAGCTTAACAGTGGCGCCTTGCCCGAGGGCAAATTGCACATGGTGAGGCCCGGAAACGATCCCGAGATTCCGTGGTCGGCGTTGGTGGTTGGGCTTTGGATCCCCAACTTCTTTTACTGGGGATTGAATCAGTACATCACCCAACGCACCTTGGGCTCGAAGTCATTGGCTGAAGGGCAGAAGGGCATCATTTTTGCCGCCTTTTTGAAGCTGGTGATTCCGTTCGTGGTCGTGATTCCCGGCATGCTGGCGTTCAACTTGTTCAGCAGCGATCTGCGTTTGCAGGCCGACGTGAAAAATCGCCCGATGATTGAATCGTTTCAAAGCGGAGAGCCGAAGGTGTTTGAATTCACCGATAGGTTTGCAGCGCTGCAACCGGCGCTGGCGCAGCAGATGTTGAGCCACAATGCGAAATTGGTGGGCCAGCCGTTGGCCGACGTTTCAACCCCGCAAGACATCGCCTGGGCCAATCAGGCGTACATCGACGCGGCCAGCGGAAAAAGCCTTAGGGTGTCCGATCGCTTGGTGGGTTACGACTACGACGCCGCATTCCCCACGTTGCTGCGCAACCTCTTGAAGCCTGGCAGCGGCATTTTAGGCTTTGTGCTAGCCGCCATTTTCGGCGCCGTGGTGAGTTCATTGGCGTCGATGTTGAACTCGGCATCCACGATCTTCGCCATGGACATCTACGGCAAAATGAAAAAAGACGCCAAACCTAGCGAACTTGTGAAGGTGGGTCGGATCTGCGTGGTGGCCTTTGTTCTCATCGCGATTCTGATCGCGCCCAGCTTAGGCAGCCCAAAGTTCGGCGGCATTTTCACGTTCATCCAAGAATTTCAAGGCTTCATCTCGCCGGGCATTCTGGCCATCTTCTTGTTCGGATTGCTGGTGCCCAAGGCCCCCCGTATGGTGGGCACCGTGGGGCTGCTGCTTAACCCCGTGCTTTACGGCACGCTCAAGCTGGCGTTGCCTCAGGTGGCGTTTTTGAACCGCATGGCCATCTGTTTCGGCATCGTGCTGGCCGTGCTTGCCGCCATCACGCTCGCAAAACCCTTGGCCACACCGGTTCAACTGCCGGTGAACGCCCAGATGAACATGACTACAACCAAGGGGGCCAAACTCTTTGCTGGTCTGGTGGTGGTGTTGACCCTGATGCTCTACGTGGTGTTTTGGTAAGCCAAGGCTTGCCAGTGTGGGTGAACGACGGGGATCGAACCCGCAGCCCTCGGAATCACAATCCGATGCTCTACCATTGAGCTACGCTCACCATCCTAGGTTGGGCCCAACCCCTCTCTCCTCACCTGCCCCCAACGTCCGGGGGCAAAGGTATGCACCGAAGGCGCGCATCCGTCAAGAGGGGCGCGGCCTAAACCATTATTTGATTCCAGGCACTTAGCACCCCCCCGCGCGGCCCCTGGTGCGCCATTTTGGCGCTTGCAGTCGAGGGGTTATGCTCCTAGGGTCGTTTCTTATCATTTCACGAAAAAGCTCATAGGAGAGACTGAATATGAACCTTAGGACACTCGGTTGGATTGGAGCGCTGGCCCTGGCCGCCGGCGCCAGCCCCGTGGGGCAGCTGGCCATGGCTGGCGAAGCGGACGATCTGCAAAGCATGATCGATAGGTCGCGCCGCAACTCAACGGACCTGCAACGTATGGACGAACAGCGGCTTGCCGCTGAAGAGGTTGCGGTGATGAACACCTGGTTGGACGAGGCCTGGCGGCTCCGGTCCGAGAAAAACTACGACAAGGTGCGCGAGGTGCTTGACCGTTGCGACGCGCAGGCCGACATGATTCGCGAGCAGATCACTGCCGGTCAGTTGATGGCGCAGGCGCGGCAGGAAGAAACCGCACTGGCAGCCACCCAGCAGCGCATCGAAGAGCTGAAGGTGGCCATCGATGAAGCGAAACAAAAGAAAGCCAAGCTGGAGGTCACTTCAAAATGAACCGCAAGCTTTCGCTTAAAATTTTGGGTCTGGGGCTGGTGTCGCTGGCCGCCGCTTGCGCCACGCCTCCCAAGCCTCCCGAATTGGCGGCCTTCGAGCGGCTGCGCGCCGACCCGCAAGCCAAGCAGGCGGAGGTGGTGGCGCCCGCCATCATGAAGCGTGCGGATCGCTTGCTGAACGATGCCACCACGCACTGGAAGGACAACGATCTCGACGAAGCGCGACACGATGCGCTTTATGGCCAGGCGAAGGTCAAACACGCCGTGGCCGTGCTTGAGCAGGCGCAGGCCAAGGATCGCATCAAGAAAACCAAGCGCGCGCGGGTGAAAGCCGACGACGACGCAGGCCGTTTGGAAACGCAGCTCAAGGCCTTGAACGAGCAAGTGGCTTTGCTTGAGCAACTGCAAACGCAAAAAGCAGAGCGCGAGCAACTTACGTCCGAACTGCAGAAGCAACGGGACAGCGCTTCCGCCGAAAAACAAACGATGTCGGCAAAACTGCAACTTGAAAAAGACCGCGCTGAGGCGTTGGAAAAGGTCAAGGCAGCTGAATTTTCGGTCAAAGAAGCAGACACGGTGGATGCCAAGCGCTTGGCCTCGGGCCCCTACCAGGCCGCCTTGGACATGCTAGCGCGTGCGCAACAAGAGTTGAAAAATGATCAGCTCGACGCCGCACGCATCAGCGCGGATATGGCTCGTCAACGCGCGGCCGCTGCCACGGAAGCAGCCCGGCCCGAATTCGCCAAAGAGGTCGAAGCCAACGATCGCCGCACGCAAGCGGAATCATTGGCAGGCGACGCCGCGCAAATTCAGTCGGTTGAGGTGCGCCGTGAGGCCCGCGGCCAACTGCAGCGCCTGGTGCTTCACGTTCCCGCGAAGATCATGTTCAAGGGGTCGGGAACCGCCATTGTTCCTGGCAGCGAAGCGGTGATAGAGCGCGTGGCGGCGCTGGTCAATAAGTACCCGACCTTCCCTGTGCAGATCGTGGGCCACACCGACAGCCGCGGCCGCTCGGACGCGCTGCTGGCGCGGGCGCATGCGCGGGCGCAAGCGGTGTACAACTCCTTGGTGTCCCGCGGCGTGGCACCCAACCGTCTGGTGGTGAGCGGGCAGGGCGGCGCAGAGCCCATCTCGGACAACCGCAACGCCACGGGACGCGCACGCAACAACCGGGTCGAGATCGTGTTCCTGTACCAATAAGCGCAGAAGCTTGCACGCAAGGCCGGCCTGGGATCTCCCGCGCCGGCCTTTTTTGCGGGCAGATGTCAACCACTTACCTGAAACACCCAAGCGTTGGGTCACAGGGGGTCACAGGGTTTCTGCGCGCGCCATCAGCGCAAAATGCAGCCCCGCCACGGCCTTGGCCGCCACGGGCTTGCCCTGCGCCGCGCAGGCCATCAAAAACTTGTGCGCAGCGTCCAGCGGCACCAGATGCACCGTGATGTCTTCTCCCGCAACGCCGCCACCTGCGCCGGTTTTTCGCAATCCGGTGGCCAAGAAGAACGAAGCCACTTCATCGGTCATCCCCGGCGACGTGGGACAAGCCAAGATGAACCGGATGTGATCGGCCTCGTATCCTGTCTCTTCCTTGAGCTCACGCGCGGCGGTCTGCGCCAGATCTTCGTCAGAAAATCCGGGCTCGTCCCCGGCCAATCCCGCGGGCAGTTCGATCGTGCGTGCGTTCAGCGGGCATCGAAGCTGTTCAACGAACAGCATTTCGTCTTCGTCCGTCAGCGCCACAACCGACACAACACCGGTGACGTTTGGCCTCTGCACAAAGGACCATCCATCGCGTTCAACAAGGCGCAAGTATTTGGTTTCAGCGACAACTTTGTCTTTGGCGTTGGGCATCAAAGAGGTTTTTACCAAACCTGCGTCATTCATTTTGTGTTTTTGCCATGAAAGTTTCGCGTGTGTTTGGCAGAAAACTTCGCTATGGCAGTGACCCTATGACTTGTCGCTTTGGCATTGTGCCCGATGGCGCTGAAGAACCCGCGGCGGTTTTCAGCGACCTTGAAGACGCTATGGTGTGGGGCTTGGAAAAGTTCGGCGCCGAACAGTTCTCGATTCGGCAGTGTGCCATGACCGAGGTGCACGTAGAAGAGGGCGCGCCACGCGCCCAGCCTATGAACTAGCGGCTCTGTGCGGAAAACGTGAAGGCGCGCCGGACGAGGGAAACCGCGCCATAATGGCAAGGGTGCGCCCAGCGCCCCACACGATTGCCCTTTGCAGCGCCACAATGATCATGGCTTGCGCCGGACAAGGGAGAGATCCGCAAGCGGCATTGCCCCCCGCAACATGGCCCGCCGACGCCGCAAAAGACAGCGACAATCACCCAAACGTATGTGCGCCCATGCCTGTGCCGCGGGGTTTCGTGCGCAAAGAAGGCACCGCGTTGACGCTCGACGGGCTGCCGTTTCGCGTGGGCGGCACCAACCTTTACTATTTGCAGCAGCTGTTCACGTACGCCGAGCTGGGCGAGCGGGACGCGGAGAGCATGGCGTTGGAGGCTCTAGAATCTGTAGCGTGCATGGGGCTCCCCGTTCTACGTATGTGGGCCTTCAATGACACCTTAGACCGTTCTGCCATTCGTCGCGGCCCCGACGCGTTTCGCGAGGTGGGGCTCCGGGGCTTGGATCGTGCGGTGGCCGAAGCCAAGCGCCGGGGCATTCGCGTGATCCTCACGCTCACGAACAATTGGCCCGAGTACGGTGGTCTGCCGGCCCTAGGGGCGTACATCGGCCAACCCAAGGACGCATTTTTCCACGACCGGCGTTTTCAAGCCCTGTGGGTGGAGTACGTGCAGCTGTTGGCAATGCGGATAAATGTGTTTACGGGCATAAGTTATCGCGACGAGCCCGCCATCATGGCCTGGGAATTGGCCAACGAGCTGCGCTGTGAAGCTTGCGTGGGCACCACGGCGATGGTCGACACGGTCTCGTATATGGCCCAAGTCGCGAAGGCCGCTTTCCCGCGCCACCTCATTGCCGACGGGGGCGAAGGCTTTGACGATGCGCCCGAGCGTTATCCCTCGTTGTCGAATTTGTTTCCGGTGTCGGGCCGGATGGGCGCAAGCTACCACCGCTTGGCAGCCATCGAAGCGCTGGACTTGATGAGTTACCACTTCTACCCCCGGGCGTGGGGCTTGGACGCAGGTTTGGACGCTGCGGTTTGGATAGAACGCCACGACGCGATCGCGCGCGAGGGCGGCAAGGTGGCCTACCTGGGCGAGTATGGCTTGTCGGCGCGAGGACAAGGCAGTGAAGACAGCGTGCGCGCTTTGATCTACGACGCATGGCTTGAGCGCTTGTTTGCGTCGACGGGGGGCCTGCTGGGATTCTTCTGGCAACTGTTGCCGCCCGGGCGAGAGAACTCCGATGGCCATGGCGTGCACATGCCTAAGGACGTGGACACCTTGGGTGTTGTTCGCAAATGGACCCGCACGTCGGGCGGGAACTAGGGCGCACCAGTCGTCAAAACTCGTAGCCTACGTAGGTTGTGAACGCGAAGGTCCAGTTGGCGTGGTACCTCTGATCTTGCTGCACGGTTGCGTTTTCGAGATTGATGTTGGTGACCCGCTGTAAAAAGAAGTACCGCCGCGTTTCGGCTTGAAAGAACAAGAACGGCAGCAGCATCAACCGTGCGCCGCCAAACAAAACCTCGTTGTCGCCGTTGAAGCGAAACACGCCCAGGCCTTTTTCATCTCCTGACGAGAATATTTCGTAGCTGGCAAAGGCTTGTAGAAACTTCCGCAGCGGCAGTTCCGCGCGCAGCCGCAGGGATGAAAACCCACGATCGGCTATGCGCACGGATCGGTTGCCGCAATCAAGATCACCGTCCCCTTTGTCCTGACAACCTTGGCCATAGTCGGGAAAGCTTAAGCCATCGAAATCAGGATCTTTGGCGGTGCCCACCGGGCGCCAAACGCGCCCAGCCACGCTCAAAGTCAACTTGTCGATCAACGAATGTGTGAGCTCGAAGTAAGCCCCCATGCGCGGCTGGCCTCCGCGAGCCGCGTCCAGATACTGCAGCTTCGTGGGGCTATACCAAAGCCCATTGGACGCTTGATACGTGGCCGGCAAGTACTGGTACTGAAAGATGTCGTGATAGGTATCGAAGTAACTGGGAAGAAAGTCTGCTGTGAAATAATTCAGTTCGGCGCGTGCCCGCAGCGCTTGCCGTGCGGGCTGACCCTGCGAAAACCGAAACAGCGTGCCCAGGGTGAACCCAGAGCCAAAATCCTGCATCTTTTGAAAGTCGGCATAAACCTTCAAATCATTTTCCGACAGCCGCAACAGCTTGGCTTCGAGATCTACGCCCATCACATTCATCGGGGCGAATTGGGCACCCATCATGTTCAACTGTGGATCCACTTTAGGAATGGGCTGGTCAAAGGCAGGCGCAAACAAGCCCGCTTCATACAGCAGCCGGCGGGGTTGATTGACGCCGTGGACGTAGGACATGCCTAGCGAAAGGCTGCGCAGGAGCACGTTGTTGGAGAAAGGTCGAAACGGCCGCAGGAACATCATCAACCCCAAGACGTCGGGACGTACCAGATCGTTTGCGATCCCTT
Organism: Polyangia bacterium; assembly: GCA_038257535.1. GTDB lineage: Bacteria > Myxococcota_A > Polyangia > Fen-1088 > Fen-1088 > JAGTJU01. The sequence goes on along the minus strand of JBBSJE010000004.1, from coordinate 41,986 downwards.
GAATGCCAATGGCGGCGCGGTTGAAGTCCAAGGTGGCGCCCAAACGCGAGGTGTTGAAATTGATGTTGGCGTTGTAGTCGCGCACCACAGTGCCGTGCGAAAGCGATTGGTCGAACAACCGGCTGATGTTGAGGTAAAACTCACCCTCCGGTTTGCCCACGGTAAAGTAGCGCACCACCTTCGCGTAATCGGAAGCTTCGTCCCAATCTTCCTGGCGAAGCGAACCTATGCCTTCGGTCACCTTATCTTGGTTTTGCAGCAGGCAGGTGCTGGTTCCAGACGACACGGCATTTTGATCGCCGCCCATGTTACGAATCGTGCGCGCCTGTGCCAAACACTGCTCAAACGGCCCCCGTGTGTCGAGCAAACGCAGGTTCAAGGGTGCACCCAGGCCAAGCTTCCAATTGTATTTTTCACTCACGACATCAAGCTGGGGCTCGATGGTGAGGTAGAAGGTGTTCAGCAAAGCGTTGGCGTCGTTGGGAATTGAAGCCACGCCTGCGCCCACCCCCAAAAAGTTGCGGCGGGTCATGGGGCGCATCACGAACGTTTCCAGGTCGCCTTCCACGAAATGCGGGCGCGCCACACTGGCCACGATGGCATCGGGCGCGGGGATGGTAGGCAATCGCTGCGAGGCGGGCTTGCCGGCCGCATCGACGCCAGGGGAATCTGGCAAGGCGTTGCCAGCGTTGGCCTGCGCGGTGTTTGCATCGGACGGCGGCGCGGCTTTGACACCCATGCGACGCAGGCTTTCCACCAGGGACGGGGGCGTGGGGCCCTTCAAACGAACAAACGAAAATGGGTTGTCAAAGCCTCGTGTGGGCACATGGCTTGGCGCCGCCTGCGAGGGGGCTCCCGGCGGCATGGCTTTCGCTGGAGCCTTCAACGGTGCTTGCGCGGCCTGCGGGTTGGTCGCCGTGGCCGGCTTCGCAGCGGCGGCGGGGCGCGGGGCAGGGGGCTTGGCGGATGCAGGCAGAGCCTGCGGGGTGACAGGTTCAATGCGACCACTTGGCGACACGCGAATGCGCACCGCTTGTCCCGGCAGCGCCGGAGCAGCGGTTGGCGCCACCTTGGTCCCCGAAGCCGGGCGCTGAGGCACGGCCGCTTTGGGGGCGATGGGGCGCACGGAGGGCTGCGCAGCTGCCGGGGGCTGGGCACGCGCTGCGGGTGCCTGCGCACGCGCTGAGGCTGGCCACAAGACCATGAGTCCGAGCAGCAACCTAAGCTTTGTTACGAGACGTGCACGCTGGCGAGGGTTGCAAAGGCGCGCGCCTGCGAGGGGATACCGGGCCACTTCGCCCGAGCTGATCGGAAGGATGTGGGCTTATCTAAAACCCCACGGGTGCACAACGCCGCCGAATGTGACGTTACGCTGACAGGGCCACCAGACGGCGCTCGATGCGCGCGGCGTCCGCGGCCTGAAATCCAGCGTTGACCAGTTGCACCACGCCTTCTCGATCGATCACGTAGGAGGTGGGCATTTTCGGCGGCGCCAACAGTTCTGCCACCTGGCCCGTCGGGTCGTGGAAAAACCGCACATTCCAACGTTTTCGCGTGCTCAAGAATTGGCGCACATTGCCGACCTCTTGGTCGATAGATACGGCCGCCACCACCACATTCTTGCTGTGAAGGCGCGAAGCGATGTCGTCCAGCATGGGCAGCTCGACTTTGCAGGGCTCGCACCACGAGGCCCAGATGTCTAGCAACACCACGTGCCCACGGAGCGCCTGCAAGCTTGTGGGTTTGCTGCCAAGGCCCTTGAGCGTCACATTTGGCGCGGGTCGGCCCACCTCAACGCCACCCACGCGTTCCCCCATTCTCGCACCCTCGTCGCTCCCGCCTGTGGCGCAGCCGCCAAAGCCAAGCGCCAAGAGCTGGCTGAACTGACGACGGCAAAAGTGGAGGTGCGACATGGATTAACGGCCAAGCTCTTCCGTGATCCAGTCTCGGAGACTTTCAATGTCTCTTGAATCGGTAAACAGCTTGCCGTTGATAAACAGCGTGGGGGTGGATCGAATGCCGTACTGGCCACCTTGCGCTTTGTCTTTTTCCACCGCCGCCAAGGTGGCGGGATCGTCAGCGTCTTTGCGCCATTTTTCGAAATCCAGCCCCACGTCCTTGGCCAATTTTTCCAGCAGCGCCGGCGTAAGAAAATCTGAATTCTCCCAAACCTTCTCGCTGTAGGGCCAAAATTTGCCTTGTTTGTGAGCGGCCGCAGCGGCGGTGGCCGCCAAGCGGGCGTTGGTGTGCTGGCCCAACGGGTAATGTTTCATCACAACCTTCACCTCATTCGGGAATTCGTCCACCGCTTGGCGCAGCACAGGTTGGATGCGCTTGCAGTGCGGACATTCGTAATCAACGAATTCCACCACTGTGACGCGGGCGCTGCTGCTGCCCTTGGCCGGCGCGCCCGCCACATCCACCTTCACAACTTGCGGATTGCGGTAGCGCTTTTCTAGTGACTCGCCGATTTCCGAATCTGTAAACCCCGCTTCCACCAACCGCGCAACGTAGCGGGTGGCGTAAAACGACTTGCGGCAACCGGTGTCGTTTTTCACCGAATGAATCAGGCTGTGCCCTTTGCCGCAGGCTGAAGCTTCTGTGTTCACAACCCGGACGAACACCTTGCGTTCAAAGGAATCCAAGCCGGAGATGTCTATCCCAGGCGGCGGCGCTTCATCCACGGCCCCGTCGTTGGATTTGGGTTTTTCGGCCGCTGCGCTGGGCTGGTTTGGGTTTGTGGTGGCCAAACCGGCTCCCTTGTCAGCGGCACGCGCGCTGTTGACGTCGGGGGTTCGCTTGGAACATGCGAACAAAGCCAAAGGCACGCATAGCAACCAGGTGACGGCCGCCTTTCGACGGCGAGACCACCGTGGGGACAAAGGGCAGGCGCCAACAACAGAGCCAGGTCGAGAGGTGATCATGGGCCTCAGGTATAAATCGTGCCGGCCCCACGTCAAACCCCGAACGTGTCAAAGTTTGCCCCAAGGCGGGCCTGACCCTTGATTTTCGGGTGGCCCCGAGGGTGCCGGAGGGCGTTCCTGCCAATCTCCCGGTTTTGCGTTACGCTAAAAGCAATGTGGCTTCGGGAGTATGTGCCGGTTTTGCTGGCCGTGGCGTTTTTCGGCGGCCTGGGCTTGCTGGCCTCTGCGCTTGCGGGCCGCTGGGGCGGGGTGCGGGCCCCCGGCACCGAGGCGACAGCCGTTTCGGGTGAACCACATACGCCGCTTGCCTTGCGTTTGTATCCCTTGGTGCTTGCGTTTTTGGTGTTCGACGTGGCTGTGGTAACGCTTTATCCCTGGGCCGTCTACTTGGGGCAGCCAGCGCGTGCCGCGTGCTCGCTTTCGACGTGCCCGGGTGGGCTGCGACTCTTCGCTGCGGGCGCCACATTTGTGGCCGTGGCGGCCGTGGCTTGGCTTGTTGTGCGGCGCACGCGCGCGGCAGAGTGGAACGCCTGAGCATGACGTTCGAGATTCACACCACGCGTGTTGAGTCGCTGCTCAAATGGGTGCAACAACACGCCCTGGATCAATACCCATTTTTGAGCTCGTGTTGTGGGCTTGAGTTTGCGGCCGCCGCCGCTCCGGCAAACCGCCAGGCCATGGCGTTGCCGAAAGCATCGCCTCGGCAGGCTGATCTTCTGGTGGTCGTGGGCACAGTCACCGAACGACAAGCGCCCACGTTGCGTCGCATTTACGAACAGATGGGTGATCCCAAGTGGGTGATTGCGTTTGGCGCCTGCGCGGCCACGGGCGGCATGTATCAAAATTACGCCGTTGTTCCCGGAGCGGATCAAGTGGTGCCGGTTGATGTTTATGTGCCTGGTTGCCCGCCGCGTCCGGAGCAGTTTGCATGGGCGGTGTCTGCCCTGCGCTCTCAAATCGCGGGACAGCCACCGCGCACCGCTGCGGCCCTGGTGGCGATCCGACCTTACAACACGTCCTTTAAGCCCAAGCCATGACGAGCCCGCAACTGCAGCTTCGAGGAAAACTTGCGGAGACGTTGTCCAGGTCCGCTGGCGCGCGGCTAACGGGCAGCGGAAGCGCGCGAGGTTTCGAGTGGTTCGAGGTTTCTCAAAACGGGTGGTTTGCCTCGGCGGCCTGTGCGGCGGCCGAAGGGTGGGATCAACTGATCGACCTTACCGTTGTGGATTGGCACAACAGTCACGCCGCAATACAGAACAATGCACGGTATGAGTTGGTACTGCTCTTGGCGCAGCAGGGGCAAACCCCACGCGTGGCGCTTAAATGCAAATTGCCGCCGGATGTGCTGACCGTGTCCAGCGTTTCACCCTTGTGGGCTGGTGCGGCTTGGCTTGAACGCGAAGCGTTTGATCTTTATGGCGTGCGGTTCTTGGGGCATCCGGATCTTCGCCGAATTTTGCTGTACGCAGAGTTTGTTGGGCATCCTTTGCGCAAGGATTATGACAAGCAGCACCGTCAGCCGATGCTGCGCAAAAGTTCTGTGACGAAACCTGGGCCCGGCGCATGAAGGCTTTGAAGAAACGCGCGCCCAAACGCCGCCTGGTGCTAGACATGCCGGCGGCGGGCATGGACACTTTGGCCTTGGTCATGGGGCCTGATCACCCGGTGCTGCGGGGCGCCGTGCGGATCGTCTTGGAGGTGGAGGGCGAGGCCATTGCGGCTGCGGATGTGCAAGTGGGGTTTTCGCATCGCGGGTTTGAAAAAGAAGCCGAATCCACCCCCTACGCCAACAGCTTCGCTTTGGTTGAGCGGCTTAACTACGTTTCGCCTTTGCTTAACGCTGTGGGATTTGCCTTGGCGCTGGAATCGTTGTTGGGCGTCACCCAGAAAATTCCTGAACGTGCGCAACTGGTGCGTGTGATTGTCAGCGAACTGGCGCGCGTGGCCGACCACATCAATTGCTTGGCCACCACAGCGCTGTCCTTGGGCGTTTCAAACGCATGCCATTGGCTGCAACGGGCGCGCGCAGAGCTGTGGCAGTTGCTTGAAGCTGTATCCGGGCCGCGGCTAGGCCCGTCCTTCATTCAACTGGGTGGCGTGGCGAACGATCTTGACGCTGATTGGCCTGCCGCCTTTCACGCTTGGACGCCAAGGGTTCGTCGAACTTTGAGCCACAGCGAAGCGCTTCTGGGCAATAGCCCCGTGTTTCGTGAACGCACCGTGGGTGTGGCCTGTATAAAGCCTGCCCTCATCGGAGCTTGGGGGCTTTCGGGCCCAGTGGCGCGCGCCAGTGGCGTGGCTGTGGATGTGCGCAAAGACGCGCCGTACTTGTGCTACGACAGCTTCGATTTTGATGTGCCGGTGGGCAGCCATGGCGACAACTGGGATCGGTACGCGCTGCGAATGGAGGAAATGCGCCAATCGTTGCGCATTGTGGAACAAGCGCTGAAACGACTGCGGCCGGGCCCCATTTGTTATCGCGAGGCCGCGTGGTCGCCGCCCAGCAAGGACACAATCAAAACCGATCCCAGTAACCACTTGTTGCACCACGCGCAAGCGATCTTCGGCACGCCCATGCCGGCTGGCCAAGTTTATAGCGCCGTGGAAGGCGCCAATGGCGAGCTCGGGTTCTTTGTGGTTTCCGATGGCAGCGCGCGTCCGGTGAAGTGTCGCGTGCGGTCTCCCAGTTTCATGAACGCCGCAGTTTTGGCACACGTGCTTCCGGGGCATTTTCTGGCCGACGTTGTGCCTTCTTATGCGTTGCTCAACATCGTGGGGGGCGAGTGCGATCGCTAGCGCCACAGGACTCTTGCCACGTCCAGGTTAACGGCGTGCACGTGGTGGTGCCCGCGTTGTCACAAGTGGCACAGGCTTGTGCGCAAGCGGGCGTGCAGGTTCCCGCGTTTTGCCACCATCCAAGTTTGAAGCCTACGGCCACATGCAACACGTGCATGGTCAACGCCAATGGACGGGTGGTGCGCGCATGCACTGAGCCTGTGACCCACGGCATGCAGATCTTCACGCACGACGAGCCGGCGTTAGAGCAGCGACGGCAAGCCTTGTCGGTGCTGCTGACTCATCACCCTTTGCAATGTCCGGTGTGTCCGCAATCTGGTAGATGCGAATTGCAAAGCCAAGTCGCCGCTCATGCGCCGGTGCCTGTGAGTTCACTGGCGAACGCGGCATTTGGGCCCGCCCACCCTGACCCCTGGCTCAAGCGCCCTGAGCTTTGCGTGGGCTGCACCCGATGCGTTCGCTTTGCCGATGAAGTTTTACAGCAGCCTTTGCTCGCGTTGCAGGAACACCCACCTCGCATCGTTCGCTTGAACCAGGCCGATCCGCTTGGTTACACAGGCAGTTTTGCCGACGTGTGTCCCGTGGGTGTGTTTTCCGGCGCCCGAAAACCTGGTGAACCTCCGCTTTGGGCTTTGCAGTCTCGTGCGTCGATTTGTCCTGGGTGTGCAACGGGCTGCCCCGTGTGGCTTGATGAGTCCCAGCAACGCATTCACAAGCTGAGGGCGCGGGGCGGGCGCGGCTTTTTGTGTGACGATGGTTATGCCTTGGCGCCCGACCTTGCCGCGCGCGTGGTGGTTCCGCTTGTCAACCGGGAGCCGGCCGCTTGGGACAAGGCACTTGACCACATGGCGCATTTGCTACAGCAAGCCGTGGAAGCTCGCACCTTGGGCGTGGTGGTGTCCGCAGAGCTGCCCAGCGAAGGCCTGGCTGCGGTGGCAAAGTTGGCGCGCGATGTTTGGGGTTTGAAGCATGTGTACTGGGCCAAACATGGTGAAGGCCAGGGGGACGCCATCTTAAGACACCCAGACAAAAACCCGAACACAGCGGGCGTGGCGCTGCTGTTGGGACCGGTCGCGCGCGATGTGGCGCATCTGCCACAAGACGCAAGCGCAGGCGTAGTCAATGCGGTGTTGGTTTTTGGGGCCGAACGCATCGACGCTTTGGAGCGTGCGCTAAACGCCGCGGCCCCCATCGGCGCTACCGTGTTCGTCTCCTCGTACGACGTGCCGGTCCACGAAAAGGCCGAGGTGGTTTTGCCGCTGGCCACGTGGGCGGAAACGCATGGAAGCTTTGTGAACCACCGCGGGCGAAGTCAGGGCTTCGCGCCAGCGCGCGCGCCTCTTGGTGATGCCTTGACGGTATGGGAGATCGCCGCTCACATCAGCTCTCGGTTGGGATGCGAACTGGGGTTTGATTCACTGGCGCAAATTCGCCGCGAGATGCTTGCGGCAGGCGTGGCCATGCCGCAAAGCGAACCCGCAGAGCAGGGGACACAATGATGGCCTTGCTGCTTGAATCGCTTGGCAAGATTGCGTTACTGTTCGTGTCGGGTGTGTCGCTTGCCGTTATGTTGGCGGGCTTCGAACGTCTGGCGTCACCCGCTTCGGTGGGCCGTTCGGGATCCCCCAAAGCCACCGCTTCCGCTTGGACAACTGGCATGCTGACGGTGCTCTTCGACGCTTGCAAGTTGGCTTGCAAGGCCGATTCCATTCCTGCGCATGCCACCCGCCGCATGTTCGTGCTGGCGCCAATCTGGGCTTTGTGTTGCGCGTTTGTCTTGGGTTGCTTGATCCCGCTCACCGCGCCGTTGTGCACGAACGTTTGGCACGCGCCTTCTACGCTTGCTTGTGATCGCTACATCAGCTTGCAGGTGTGGCCACACGACAGCGGCTTGCTGTTGTTTGTGGCGGTGTCGCTGGCGTCAGCGTTTTCCGTGGCCATGGCGGGCTGGGCCTCGCGCAACAACTGGGCGCTGTTGGCAAGCCTCCGCGCTTTATTTCAAACGGTGGCGTTTGCGGTTCCCATGGGGTTGAGCGTGCTTTGCGTTGCCGTGATGACGGGAACTTTGGATCTCTTTGTCTTGGCCGATGCGCAGGGGGAATGGCCCTGGCAGTGGGGCATTTGGGGCCTTCCGCATCTGCTCGCGTTTGTCGTGATGTGGATGGCGCTTGTGGTGGGCGTGCCGCGTAACCCAGTTCACCTTGACGACGGCCGCAGCGAAATGGTGGGTTGTTTGGTGGAGTATGCCGGGCTGCGAGCGGCTGTGTTCCGCTGGGCAGAACTGTCACGCGCTGTTTTTTCAAGCGCTTTGATCGTGACCGTGTTCTTCGGCGGCTGGCGGTTCCCTGGTTTGGCCTTGGCAACAGAATGGCTGCCCAGCCTTGCCGTGGTAGCGCTTAGCTGGGTGGGGTGGATGGCGAAAGTGGCTTTGGCTTGTGGCCTGCAGATGTTGGCCCGCGGCAGCGTGGCTCGTCCACGGCCCGACCAGGTTTTGGACCTTGTTTGGCGACGGGTGATGCCTTTGGGAGTCTTGGCTTTGGTTGCCGCCGCGGTTTGGCGCGTCAGCAGCCAAGGGGCGTGGCCATGAGCATCAGCAAGCGACCTGTGCCACGCCCACCCCGCGCGGGGCTGCTGGGCGATCTGGCGGGCGTGTTGCGCAGCTTGGGGGTTACCTATGCAAAATTGCTAGAGAAACCTGTAGCCCCCGACGAAGCACCCGCGGCCGCTGACGACGTGGCTCCCTTGACCGGTGGACTGCGTTTGCTGACCACCGCTTCTGGCCAACTCAAGTGCGTGGCGTGCGGACTGTGCACGCACGTTTGCCCTTCACAATGTCTAACCGTGGTTGCGGAGGTGAGCAGCTCGGGCAAACTCGCGCCGGCGCGCTTCGAGCTAGACGAGCTTCGTTGCACCGGCTGTGCGCTTTGCGTGCAAGTTTGTCCCGAAGACGCGTTGGATATGAACGGGCCCCTGGCGCAGCCCGTAGGCCATCGTCTCAATGCCATTTCCGACAAAGTTTCGCTTTTGCGAGGAGGAACAAAAAGCCCCCCTTGACCGTAAGCCAAAGCGGTCGCATTCTATGAAAGAACCTTCTGCGCGGTTCGACAACGGACGAATTCTTTTCCCTACAATTTCGATGCAGGGGGCCGCCTCTGACCGATGGATGTGCACGCCCGCGTCGTCGGGAAGCCCGATGCGGTCATACCGTGGTCTCCACCCTACTTATGATGTAGGGGCATAGAACTCGCCGAACGGCCGATGCGGAAGGTTTCCTTTTTTCGAAACGTCGCTTAATACGCGTAGCGACGCACGGATACATTCATCACCAACCCCAGCGACACAAGCACCGTCAGCACGCTGGATCCTCCGTAGCTAATCAACGGCAACGTCACGCCCACCACAGGCAGGGTGCCGGTTACCATGCCAATGTTCACGGTGACTTGCCAAAACACAATCGCCGCTGCGCCCACACAAACTGCGGCGCCAAAGCGATCGCGCGCCTCGGAGGCGATGCGCAACACGCGCAAAATCAAAAACGCATAAGCGGCCAGCACGGCCACGCAGCCCAAAAATCCCCACTCTTCTGCCCACACTGCGAAGGGAAAGTCGGTCCATAAGGCTGGCAAATTGCGCAAGCGAATCTGCGTGCCTTCCAAGAACCCCTTGCCGATAAAGCGACCTGAGCCCACCGCGTTCATGGCTTGTCGCGGTTGCCACGCGGTGGCCGGATCAAGCGCAGGGTTGATGAACGCCAGCACCCGGCCTTTCTGGTAGTCGTGAAGCGCGTACTCCCAGATGGGCGCCAAAGCCAAGATGGCGATCACCGCCAAACCCAAAACGGTTTTGGCGCGCAGTCGCGCCGTGATCATCACCGACACGAAGATCAGCGCCACCATCATGGCGGTCCCCAAATCCGGCTGTGCGGCGATCAGCAAAATGGGTAAGCCCGCGATGACAACGGGAACCGCCAGATGGCGAAAGCTTCTACCCTCGAGCACCGGCGTGTCGTTGAGGTACTTGCCCAAGGCCAAGATCACCACAACTTTCATCATCTCCGAGGGCTGAAGGTACGAAGGCCCCACATCAAGCCAACGCCGAGCGCCCGCCACCATCTTGCCGGTGGCCAACACGGCCACCAGCAGCAGCGCGCCCGCGCCATAAAGCACATAAGCGTAGCGAGCGATCACGCGGTAATCGATCGAGGCGATCACAAAAAACAGCAGCAAGCCCAAACCCAACCACGACAATTGCCGCGCAAAGAGTTGGTACTGCTGATCTTTTACCGAGCCCCACAGGTTCACAAGGCCAAGGCTTATCACCAGCAGCACCGCCAGCACCAAGGTCCAGTCGAAGCGGAAAACGAGTTTGCGCCAAGAAAATACTTTCAGCATAAGCTTATGGCCTTGGTGCAGCGTTGGTCTTGGCCACGGAACCGGGCTTGCCTTCCACGGGCGCGTCGGCGTTCTCGCGTTCGCTCATGATGTCCATATAACGCTCAGCGATCTGCATCGCGACCGGCGCCGCCACGTCGCCGCCATGGCCGCCGTGCTCGACCAACACCGCGAACGCGATGCGCGGATCGTCGGCGGGGGAAAAACCTGCAAACCACGCATGATCTTGTCGTGCGTAAAGCGGTGGCAGCTCGCCCGTTTTGCTATTGCGGCTCATGTTGGCCTGGGCTGTGCCGGTTTTGCCCGCCACCAACACCCGGGTGGAGCGCGCCTTGTATGCGGTGCCTTTGGGATTGTTCACCACGCCCACCAAAGCCTTCTTCACCGTGCTTAACGTGTTTTGGCTTATGGCCAATTGGCTGCGCTGCCGGGGCGGAAATTCTTCCAAGATCTTGCCATCAGCCGATTCGATGCGTTCGATGATCTGTGGCAGCCAAAGCACACCGTCTTTGGCAATGGCGGCGTACAAAAGCGCCATCTGCGTGGGCGTAACACGTGTGGCGCCTTCGCCAATCACCGTGTTCAGCGCGTGTCCAATCATAAAGCCTTGTTGAGACGGAAACGCCTCGCGCCCGCGGTGCCATTCTTCCGTGGGCACGAAGCCGCCCTGCTCACCGTTGACGCCCAATCCGCTGGGCAGCCCCAAACCCAAGTCGGACGAGTAGCGGGCCAGCCGGTTCATCATGCCTGGGCGCATGGCCAGTTCGTAGAAGAACACGTTGCAGCTTTGAATCAACGCTGTGTGAAGGTTCACCACCGCGTGCGCTTTGGTACAGCGAAAGCGGCGACGGCCCACCTGCACAAAGCGGTTGCACTTCGCCCGATCCTCTAATGTCAATACGCCATCTTCCAAAGCGGCGATGGCGGAAATGGCTTTGAAGGTTGATCCAGGGTTGAAGGTGTCGCTCAAGGTGCGATCGCGAAGCGGACGAAACGGATCGTTGAACAAGCGCGCCGCCGCTTCCGGCGACAGCTTCCCCGAAAGCGCATTGGGGTCGTAGGTGGGGCGAGACACCATGGCCAGCACCCGACCCGTGTTGACGTCCAAAACCACCGCGGCGGCGGCGCGGTGGGGGGCCAGCGCGCGCTCGGCTGCCTTTTGTACGTCGATGTCCAAAGTTAAGATCAAGTTCTCGCCTGGCACAGGATCAATCTGTGTGGGGCCCTCAACCAGATCGCCAATGTGCATGTCAACTGGGTCAATGCCGCGGCGAGGAACAACGAATTTGCGCATGCCTTTGCGGCCGCGCAGATACGGCTCCCACTGCTTTTCAATTCCGGTGCGCCCAATCGAATCGCCCGGGTGGTAGTCTTCCTCTTTCAGCGTGCGCAGCTCATCGGCCGAAACCTCGTTCAAATAGCCCAGCGTGTGCGCGGCTAGCAAGCCATTGGGGTAGTGGCGGCGCGCTTCCGTGCGCAGACTTACGCCGCGGCTATCCATGTTGGTTTCAATTTGCGACATCGTTTCGCGCGAAACGTCTGTGGCAATCGAATACGGGCGATCGCGCCGCTCTGCCACACGCTGCGAAAACGTTTCCCAGTCGGGCAGGTCTTCGTTGTGATCGGCCAACAGTGACAGGAGCTGTCGGTAGGTGGCTTCGTCGATGCGTGAGGGCACAACCTCAACGTTGTAGGAGGGGCGGGTGTTTACCAAAACACGCCCGCGGCGGTCACGCAATTCGCCCCGCAAAGCCGGCAGCACCTCGGTGCGTATCACGCTGCTCGCGGTAACTTTGTAAAACGCGTCGCCTTCAAGCACCTGCAGATAAAACAGCCGCGAGCCTAGCCCCGTGAATGCCAGCAGCACAAACACGGCGAACATTCGGGTGCGACGCCGAATTTCGGGGAGCTCGGCATTTTGTCCTGCAATCTCCATAGGTCTAACGCCACGGGGGCTATCGCTGCGTGGCCGCGTGGCTCAGCGAGCGCCGCCGCCGCCGGGCCAACCCCACGCGCAAACGCGTGGGATCAAGCCGGCCTTCCAGCTGCCTGAGAATCCACAAGATGGGGGGCGCAAACAATCCCGTTAGCAGTGCTTCCAAGGGTATCTCGCCCAAACCGTCATAGCCGCCTTCGGGGTTGACCTGGGCGCGCAACATCACAATCAAAAGCCCGGAGAGCAGCCCAGCCACAAACGAAATTCCCGCCGAAAGCACCACACCTCGCATCACCACGCGCGTGGACAACACGCGGGCCAACTGGCTCATCACCAGGTACACAAACGCATGCACCCCCAAAGGTGCGCCGGACACAAGATCGAACAAATAGCCTAGCCCGAAAGCGAACAGAGCTGCCGACGACAGCGTCCAGCGTTCAGAAAACGAGGCGTAAAGCACCACCAGCAAGCCACACGAAGGCGTCACCATATGTACGGGCGCCAGTTCCAACACGGTGGATTGCAGCAGCACCAGAACGATGGCGGCGAAGACGGTGACGGCGATTCTCATGGCATCCCCTTCATCGATACACCGCCACGCCGCGGGCGGGAGGCGCCGTGCGCCGCGCCCCTGCTTCGGGATCTGCAGCGGGCGCGGGCGCCACCACCACAAGCACCTCCGACAGACGCACGAAATCAACGTCGGGCGTCACTTCAACTTCCTGGTGCAAACCGCTGCCGCTTAGCACCTTGCTGATCTTTCCCACCGGCAGATCACGGGGAAAGTTTCCGCCCAGGCCGCTGGTGACCACCACATCACCCACTTGCACCTCTTGATCGCGCGCCAGATATTCCACCACGCTGCGATAGCCGTTTTCGCCCGCTTTGCCGCGCAGAATGCCGCGGCTGCGCGTGCGGGGCAGAAACACATCCAGCGCAAACCGCGGGTCCACGGCCAGCTGAATGTCGGCGGTGGAGCCGGCCACACGGTCGATGCGCCCCACAATGCCTTCGGGCGTGATAACAGGCATGCCGCGCGCCAAGGTGCCCTCGCCGTGGTCCAAAGTTACGCGGGCCACACGAAAGTAAGGCGATGTGTCGATGGCAACCACGCGCGCGGAAATGGTCTCCGAAGCCACAGCGTTGCGCAGATCAAGCAGCCTTTGCAGCCGAAGGCTTTCAGCGGCGCCGCGTTTGGCTTCCAACAACTCGGCCCGCAGGCGGCTGTTTTCGCGCCGAAAGGTTTCGTTTTCAGCCCTCACATGCACAAGATCCACATACTGACCGGCCAGATTGCCCACACTGCGGCCCACGGATGACAAGGCGCCTTGGATGGGCGAAAGCAGATGCAGAATGCCACGATCCAAGGTGGAAAGTTCGCCTGGGTTCTTTGCGCTTTGGCGCAACAACACCAAAGATACGATCACGGTGGCGGCCACCACGGCCACTTCTCGCAGTTTTTGTCGTGTGCCGGTCATCGCAAATGAGAGCGCGGACGGTGGTCCCTATTGCAGGGAAATCTCCCGCAACAGGTCCAACTCATCGAGCGCTTTGCCGGTGCCAAGCACCACAGCGCATTCGGGCGAATCGCATACCATCACGGGCAGGCCGGTGGATTCTCGCAACAACAAATCTAGATTGCGCAGCTGCGACCCGCCGCCGGTCAACACGATGCCGCGGTCAACAATGTCGGCGGCCAACTCGGGCGGGGTGCGTTCCAGCACCGAGCGCACCGCTTCAAGAATCGACATCACCGGTTCAGCCAACGCTTCGCGGATCTCGTCGCTGCTCACAACCAGCGTTTTGGGAACGCCCGCCACCAAATCGCGGCCTTTGATGTCCATGGATTCCACGTCGCCAAATGCCGCTGCGTTGCCAATTCTCTTCTTCACGAGCTCGGCCGTGCGCTCGCCCACCAGCATGTTGTACTTGCGCTTGATGTAGGCCACGATGGCTTCGTCCATCTTGTCGCCACCCACCCGGATCGATCGTGAGGTGACGATGCCCGAAAGAGAAATCACGGCCACCTCGGTGGTGCCGCCGCCAATGTCCACAACCATGTTGCCCGAAGGCTCGGTGACCGGCAGCCCGGCCCCGATGGCCGCCGCCATGGGCTCTTCGATCAAATGCACTTCACGGGCGCCCGCGGCCAATGCCGAATCGCGCACGGCTCGCTTTTCCACTTCGGTGATGCCCGAAGGCACGCCCACGGCGATGCGGGGCTTTACCAAGGTTTGCCGGTTGTGAACGCGCGTGATGAAGTAACGCAGCATCGCTTCCGTAACCTCGAAATCGGCAATCACGCCGTCCTTCATGGGACGTACGGCCGTGATGTTGCCCGGGGTGCGTCCCAGCATCTCTTTGGCGCTTCGCCCTACGGCCAGCACCTTTTTTGTTCCGTTGCCGTTGCGCTGAACCGCCACCACAGACGGCTCGTTCGAGACGATGCCCTTGCCTCGGACGTACGTAAGGGTGTTGGCAGTGCCAAGGTCAATGGCAAGGTCGTTGGAGAAGAGCCCGTAGACCCAGTCAAGCAGCATGGTTTATTTCCGGTGGGAAGTCTGGGCGCCATCCGGGGCAATGACCACTGAAAAGTCAGCCCCGCCAGCAAGGCCCTCTCTTATCACACGGCCTCATCCGCGCAAAGGTTCCTGAGCCACTGTTTTCGCGCGCCTGACCTGTTGCGGCAATGGGGCGTCGGGAATGGCGGAGGGCTTGGCCATAGGCAATCTGCCGCAAAGCAACCAAGCGGGATGACGGCGGGAATTGCAGCTGGTAGAGTCGCGCCCCCAACACCCACTGGAGGCAAGAGACCCACATGCTCGAGCAGATGCGGAAACATTCCCGAAGCCTGCTCATCTATTTGCTGTTCGCCATCATCATTGTTGTTTTCGTCGTGAGCTTCGGACCTCAGTCCGTGGGTGGCTTTGGGGGCCCCGGCAACACGGCCGAATACGCGGTGAAGGTGGGGGGCAAAGAGGTGACCGCGCAGGAGTACCGGCAGGCGTTTTTGTTGGCCGGCGGGGATCGCTTTGAATTGGACCAAGCCAAGCGCAACCGCGTTCGCGAGGTGGTTCTTGATCGTTTGATCGATCGAGAGGTCTTCGCGCAGAAGGCAAACCAGCTGGGGCTGTCGGTAAGCGTCGAAGAGGCCGAAGACTTTGTCGCCCAAGGCAAGTTTCTCTTGTTTGGTGGCGCCAAGCAGTTCTCGGGCGAAGCAGGCTTCAACTATGACGACTTTACGCGCTTTGTGCGCTACTACGGCTTTACGCCAGCCAGCTTTCTGCAAATGCAGCAGCGCGAGCTGCAAGCCGAGCGTGTGCGCAACTTCTTGAAAGAGGGCGTGGCGGTTTCGCCCGCCGAGGTGAAGGCCGAATGGGAGCACCGCAACACTCAGGTAAACTTGGAGTATCTGCGTTTCCCCGTCAGCCGATACGAAGCTGAAGTCATTCCCACCGAGGAAGAGATTGCGGCTTATGCGACGGCCAACGAAGAGGCGCTTAAAGCCAGCTACGAAAAAGACAAAGCGTTCCGGTTCTCAAAATTGCCCAAGGAACGCAAGCTTGAGGTTGTGCGGGTTGAGCTGACCAGCGAAGCCACCGAGGCCGACAAAGCCGCAGCTGTTGCGAAGCTGCAGCCGCTCGCCACAGCAGCTGACAAGCAGCCTCTGGCAATGGCTGCCAAGCGGTTGACCAACGATCCGAAGTCGGGTGCCAGCTTTGCACCGGCCGCGTGGCGGCGTGAGGGCGCTGCGAACTTGGGCGAGGCGCTTTCAACCAAAGTGATGGCCGCTGAGGATGGCGCCCTTGTGGGGCCAGAGCTGGGCGAGGGCGCGGCGTACTTGGTGAAGGTTCTTGCCACCCGCGAAGGCGATCTGGCGTTTGACCAGGTTCGGCTTGAGTTGGCTGAAGAAGCCTTGCGGCGCACGCAAGCGCAGGCCAAGGCGCAGGCAGCGGCAGAGGCCGCGCTAACCAAGGCCAAGCAAGCGGTGGCCCCGGGATCAGAGAAATCATTAAAGGATGTGTTTCCGTCCACGGGCGAGTTGCCTGCCTCGGGCGCGGCCGCAGGGCAAACGCCGCGGGCGGAAGAAACGGGTCTGTTCTCGCGCGACGGCATCAACGTTGAGGGCATTGGCCGATCGGCCGAGCTGTCGAAAGCGGTGTGGACGCTGAACAAAGAGCAGCCATTCCATGGTCCTGTGGATGTGGCCGGCGCCTACGTCGTTGTTTACCTCAAAGAACGCAAAGACCCCGATCAGGCAGAGTTCGACAAGGCCAAAGAGGGTGAAATGCAAATGGCGGGTGCCGTCAAAGGCTATCAAGTGATCAACGAGTGGGCGCACAAGCAGTGCCGCAAGATCGACGAAAGCAACCGCATCGAGGTGAACGAGGAGATTCTTGTTTACCCCGATGGCAACAAGGGCCTGATCCCATACAAGCCCTGCACACCCGTTTCGCCGTTCGGAATCTGATTGATGGGTGCGGACGGCCCCATGACCAGGGCGCCCCAGCACCGACCCGCTTGGTTGGTCCTGGTTGCGGCGATCATGTTGATTTCCGCAGCCCGTCTAGGGTTAACGGGGCTGTTCGTGTTTTCCGACGACCAGCCCACGTCAACCACGCGAACGGCGCTTGTGGTTTCGGCGGAAGACGCCGCAGCCAAAACCGTTGAACTGGCTTCTCAAGCTGTGCGGGAACGTCACGCGGGCCTTGTTCGCCTGCACGCGGGCCTGCAGGTTGTGGTGGCACTGTTTCTGCTTTACGTGGCCGCTGCGGTGTTCTCGCTAGATCCCAACGGGCGCTGGTTGGGTTTGTTGTCGGCCTGGGTGGGCGTTGTTTATCACGTGGTCAACACGGTGTTTGGTTTGACCGTGCTACGGCCCGAGATCATGCGGGTGGCGCCCGATGTGGTGGCGCAAGTTGCTGCGGGTGACGGTGCGTCGCCCGTGGCGGACGTGCTTTTGCCGGCTTTGCGCGCGCTGTCGGTGGCGCTGCCTGTGATGACAGGGGTGTTTGGATTGGCGTTTTCGGGGCTCATTTTGGTGTTTTTTGCCGGCCGTCGGGGGCGCGACTTTTACGGAGCCAAGCCAAACGAAGGCGGTGCGACGTGAATCAGGCGCTTGAGGCCAGCGGCGCTGTTTCCCCTGCGGCTGGCCGCTCGCGGCCAACGCTTCCACTCGTGATCAGCATTGAGGGCGGGCAGGGCAGTTTGGTGCTTGAGGGGCTTTCGCTGTCTGTGTTGGGACGCATCGATCACCTCAGCATGAACGTTCCCGATTTGCGCTTTCCCTTTGACCTTTCCGGGGGCGCCGGGCGGTTTCGCCATCGTCGCTGCGTGCTTTCAGAAGCCACGCTGTCGCTGGGGGCGGAAGACATTGTTCAGCTGCTGCAAAACGCGGCTTTGGCGGCGCACGGTTTGGACCGTCCCATTGTTGAGCTTGGTCCCGATGGCTTCGTTCTGGGCGCGCGCGTGCGGGTGGGGGGCCACGCTGCGGAGCTGACCGCCTCTGGATACGTTCGCGTGGTGGGCGGGGATACTTTGCGCCTGGCCTGTTACGACCTGCGGCTCCATGGGTTTGTGCCTTTGGCGGCACCACAGGTTGTGACCGCTTTGCTGCGGGCTGTGTGTGGGGCGGCGTTTGCTTCACCCACGTCTGCGGGCCAGCGGCCTACGGTGAACCTCCAGGGCCCCACTGAAATTGTTTTTGATCCCCTGGCGATGGCCTTGTTCGACGTGTTTCCCGCGCGCGGATGGCGCATCCCGTCCCGGCGTGAGTTGTCGCTTTTGCCGGTGGGGCATGCGGGCGAACGCTTGTTGTTAAAGTACCGGCCCGCCAAAAGCGTCAAAGACGATGAGCTAGAGGAATTCGCATTTGGCGGCAGCGGCACCCGCAGCGGTGGACGTTCAGCTTACGAAGAGGGGCGCAGCTTGTTTGCGGATGCCGAAGCAGTTTTGGCGTCAGGCGATGTTCGTGCGGCATTAACGCTGTACCGCCGCGCCGCCACCTTGCATTCCAACAACACCTTCGTAGCAACGCGTCTGTTGCAGCTGTTGTCTGCCTCTCGGTCCACGCTGAGCGAAGCCGAAGAGCTCGCCAGCGCGCAGTTGGCCCGCAACCCAGGATTTGGGCCCGCCTTGTTGGCCCGTGCCGTTGCGGCCGCTGAACGGGGACAATCGCTGCAGGCGGCGGAGCTTTACGAACGATTGGCAAAAGCCAGCGAGCCTTTGCCGTCGATGGAGGCGGCGGCCGCTTTGACCGCTGCAGCCGAAATGTATTTGAAAGCAAGCCAGGTCGATCGAGCCATGGGCTTGCTTGAAAGCGTGCGCGCCACCCGCCCGGCGCATCCCCGAGCCTTGGACGTGCTTCGCCAATTGTATGGCGAACAAAAGCGCTGGGCCGATTGGCTCAACCTGTTGCGCCGGCGTGAACTGGAAGAGCCCGACCCCACCACGCGGGCGAAGCTGTTGATGGATGCCGGGCAGGTGCTCTTGCAGCAGATGCAACAGCCGGCGCGGGCGGCAGAGCGCTTCGCTGAGTCGGTGGTGCTTGACGAAACCTTGGCGGACGCCTGGTTCGGCCTGGGACAAAGCCGCAAGGCGCTGGAAAAGTTCGATGCGGGCCGCAATGCCTTCGAACGTGCGGTACTTTGCTTTTCGCAGCAAGGCGACTACATGCAAGAAGCGCAAGCTTTGGCTGCGCTGGCCGAATGTGAAGAAGCCGCGGGCGTTGATGCTGCCGCTGAGGCGCATTGGTCCCGCGCGATCGAACGCAGCCCCCAGTCGGTGCCGTGGCTCCAGCGCCGGGCGCGCGCGCTGGCGCGGTTGGGCCGTGGCGAAGAAGCGGCCGCACTGTTGTTGACGGCCAGCTTGGCGTGCCGATCGCAGCAGGGCGCCAGCAACGATCCCAGCGCACGCTTTGACCTTGAGGTGGAGCGCGCGGGTTTGTTGGGGCGTGTGCTGGGCGATAGGGCCCGGGGCCGCACCGCTTTGGAAGACGTTCTGCGCGCGTCGCCGGCGCATTTGGGCGCGCTCGACGAATTGGCCGCCCAGGCGCAAACCGACGATCTGCCGGATGTGCTGGTGTTCTTCGAGCGGGCGCTTGAGCGCATCGTGGATCCCTCGGGCTTTGCCGCGGTGCTGGGGCGTGCACGCGATGTGGCGGCCCGCGCGGGCGATGAAGGGTTTGTGGCACGCGCCTTGGCCGCCTCCGCCGCCACGGGAACGGCCGCGGGGGCGCGTGCGGCTGTGGCTTGGGCGCAAGACGTTCTCAAGGCGCCGCGGGTTGAATCTGAACCTACGCTTGCGGTTCCCGAACCGCTGCTTGTGGCCCTGGACCGCTATCGCCAATCCCCACCCGGACAACTGGAAGATCTGCACGCGGAAGTGGCCTATATGCAGGGGCTTTTGCACGAGGCCCAAGGCCATGCGACGGAAGCCGAGCAGGACTATCGAGCCGGTCTTGAGCGCAATCCATCCGCGGGTTTGCTGCTGATGCTGGCACAAAACCTATCTGCCTTGGTGCTGCAGCAAAACCAAACCCAAGCCGCGGCAGAAATTCTATTTGATGCAGCCCTGTGTTTGCCGCCAGGCGAACTTCCCGCCGCGGCGCTTGCCGATCTCGTGATTCGTTCCGCGCAACTCTTTGATCAAGCGGCCGACAAGGACGCCGCCACGAAAGCGTGGAAACTTGCGGCGCAAGCGGATCCGCAACGTCCAGAGCCTTGGCGGGCTTTGGAAAGCCTTTATGAACAGGCCGGCGATACGACAGCGTTGATCGAGACTTTGGCCCAGCATGCGGCCGCCACAAAATTGATCGAACGTCGCGACGCCTACGCCCGGTTGGGTGGTTTGCTGTCGCAAGAGCCAGAGCGCTTGCATGAGGCCGACGAAGCATATGGCAACGCGCTTGAGGTTGACGGGGAGCACGTGCTGGCTTTGTTGTGGTTGGCTTCGCGCGCTTGGGACGCAGGTCGTTTTGATGAAAGCGCGGCACTGTCGCGGCGCTTGATTGAAGTGGCCCTGCGCCCGCATGCCCAGTCGCCGCTGACATCCGCCCAGCTGGCGGACGCGTATCTGCGTTTGTCGCGCTGGGATCGCTTGGCTGGAAGCCTCAGTGACGCCGAAAAGCATCTGGAGCTGGCGTTGGTGCAAGAGCCCAACGGCGCGCAGCTGCCATTGCTTGTTGACGTTCTGGAATCTGCGGGCGAGAGCGAGGCCTTGGTCAAAGCCTTGCAAAAGCGGGTTGACAACCTTGACCCACAAGCCGCGAATCACCGCGAGGTGGAGTCGGAATTGGCTGCGGCGCTCGAACGCGCTGGCCGATCCGAAGAGGCGCTGGCGGTTTACCGCCGCCGGTTGGCCACCACCGCTGACGATACCGAAACGCTGCGGCGGTTGGTGGAACTGTGTCGGCGCGAATCACGTTTTGACGAACTGCTCGAAACGCTTGAGCGCCTGCTGTCGTTGGTCACGGGTGCCGATTCGAAGGTGTCCACAGATCAAGATTTGGATCCGAAGGTGCTGCGTTTGGAAATTGCCCGCGCGTTGTGGCGGTCCGGACGCGACGTAGCCGGCGCCGAGGCGCAGCTGCGGGAGCTTATCAAATCCGATCCCGCATTCGTGGAAGCCGCCGAAACCTTGGGCCGCCTGCTGCTGTCGCGGGGGGCCTGGCAACAAGCCGATGAAGTTTTGGGCGACGCCGGTTTGCTTGACCCAGGGGCAGATCAAAATTCCGTTGAGCTGTCGTCTTTGGCGCCTGCCTCCGGCTTGGGCAATGATGCCGACGAGCCTGCTTTGGTGGTTGAACGTGCACGCGCGCGTTTGGAAGGCGAGGCTGGCGATGTGGCCGCCTATTCGGTTTTGCAAGCCACTGCTTTGGAGCAGCTGCCCCCGCCGGGTCTAACTTTGCGCGCTGAGCTCGCAAAGAAGGTGGGACACGACAGCGATGTGGCGGCGGTTCTTCAAGAGGCCAACCGCCGATTGGCGCGCGAGGCGGATGCCTCCCCGCTGAGCGCCATGGACAAAGACGCCTACTTGGCGTTGGCCGAACTGGAAGGGCCACAAGGGAAGGGGCCGTTGTCGTGGCTCGAGCGCATCGCGCAGCGTGGTCCCTTGGACCAGGCAACAGCCACGCATCTGGCTCAGCTTTACGACGATCTTCCCGATGTGGCCGCGTGGACGGCGTCGTCTGGGAAGCTGCTTGAGCTTCTGCAAGCCCCCGTGCTTTTGCCGCCACTTCTGCGCGGAAGCTTGTGGATGAAGCTGGCGCAGGTTGCGATCGAACAGGGGGATGCGGCCGCCTCGGAAGATCGCTTTGCGCGTGCTCTGGCTGAACCGGTCACGGGCGCTTTGCGAGCCCAGTGGCTTGTGCAGCGGGCGCAGTTTGCGGTGGCACAGAAAGATCCCGAATCGGCGTTGTCCGATCTTGGTGAAGCCTTGGCCGCGGATTCGAATCATGCGGGAGCTTTGGCCGCTTTGGGCGAGCTGTCCTACAGCTTGCGCGACTGGGCCGAAGCGCGCCGGGCTTACGAAGCGTTGGCCACCAAGGCTGACGCCGAAGCCGTGATCGAGCCCGTGTTGTTGGCTTATCGGCAAGCCGAGCTTGCTGAAATGTTTGGCGACGAGGCGTTTGCGGAAGCCAGCTACAACAAGGTGCTGCAATTGGATCCCGGTCACCGCGGGGCCCGCGAGGCGCTGTCGCAGTTTGCCTATATGCGCGAAGATCATGCGGCGGTGGTTGGCTTGCTAGAGCCGTTGCTTGAACACCCAGCGGCGGAATCGGCAGGGCGCAGAGCCGCGCTTTCAGAGCGCATGGGGGCGTGTTTGCTCGCTTTGGGCAAGCCGCACGAAGCACGGGCGCATTTGCAACACGCGGTTCGGCTTGAGCCCACGTTGTTGTCGGCGCTGCAAAGGCTCACGTTGGCGCAAGAGCTGTTGGGCGATCACGCCGCCGCGGCAACGCTTTGGAATCGGCTCTCGCGTGTGTTTTCCGAGCCTAGGGAGCGGGCACACGCGCTTTACCGCGAGGGCGAGTTGTTGCGCGCGTCGCTAAACAACCCGGTGGCGGCCATTGATGCCTACCTACGTTCGGCTGACATGGATCCCACGTTTGCGCCTGCGTTGGTGCGTTTGGTTCCGTACTACTGGGACCGAGGCGACATCTTGGAAGCGGCCGGCGTTGCGGCTGATCTGCACAGCAGCGAAGCGGGACGCAGCGCCGCCGCTGAGGAGAATTTGGGCCTGCTTTTGTGCCTTGCAAGCGCCGCTGCGGGAGATGAAACGCTGGCTGCCAAAGTGTCGCCAACACAGTGGCCAAGCGACGAAGACGTGGCGAGCGGCTTGATTGCATTGGCGAGCCACGCGCCGGATGCGGTGGCGGGGGCTTCACGTGTGCAAGCCGCGTGGGCCCACTGCACCAAGGTGTTCAGCGAGGCGCATGTACAGGCTGTGCGAACCGCCGTGGCGCAAGCCGCTGCCGATTCAGGCGATGCGCCTAACGGGAGCCCCGCGCTGGTGGCGAAGCTTGTGGGCGCGCCTGACCGCTAACCACGCGCAAATCTGGCGAGCGCGGCTCACGCAGGGCTCTGCGCAGCTCTTTGAACGGCTTGACCTGTGACGTTCTTCGGAATAACATTGTTGTCACATGAAGACTTTGCGCGTGAGCCTCCGGCAAATCGGCAATTCATATGGGTTTGTTGTGCCAAAACCGATCCTATCTCAGATGGATTTCGAGGGTGATGTGCAGATGGCGATTGAAGGAGACGCGCTCGTGCTGCGCAAACCGCCCCGGCCTGCGCGCGCCGGATGGGCTGAGGCCGCCATGCGGATCTCACAAAAGCAGGAGGACGTCTTGGTCATGGGGGAGTTCCCCAACGATGACGATGCTGATCTCAAATGGTAAAGCGCGGCGACATATGGCTGGTTAACCTCGATCCCACTGTGGGGAGCGAGATCAAGAAATCTCGTCCCTGCGTCGTCGTATCTCCCGCGGACATACACGATCACTTGCGAACGGCCATCGTGGCCCCCATGACCACGAAAGGGTTTCCCGCGCCGTTCCGCATCGCCGTCACTCACGCTGGAAAAGCTGGCCTCATCCTGGTGGATCAACTACGTGCGGTTGACAAAATTCGTCTTGCGAAACGCATAGGGGCGGTATCACCGAAAACTCTTCGATCCACACTGCTCGCGTTACAGGAAATGTTCGCTCCATAGCGCCCTCTCATCCTGGTGACCATGGCCCCCACCTCCTCTAAGTCCTACAAATCAAGCTTGCGGTAACGAGCTGCCCTTAAGTTGGCGCCAGACACTGCCGAACAGTGAACCCAAGGTGTATTTTCCGAAACGCGTGCATCAGCTCTTGTTCACAGTGGCGCTGCTGGCCCCGGCAGCGGGCTGCAAGGGCAAGCGGGAATGCCCAGAGGGCATGGATAAAGTGGGCGACAAATCCGTTGCGGGCAAAGAGACCTGGTGTCGCTCGGCCGATGGCAGCAACGCCCAATGGACCGAACTGCAAAGCGATGGCAAAGCGCGCCGCCAAATGTGCTTGTTTCGCGAGGGCATGGCCGAGGGCACGTATTTGGCTTGGTTCCCCAACGGCAAGGTATGGATCGAAGGCGTCTACCGTGGCGGCGAAAAAGCGGGAAAATGGGCGCAGTACAGTGAAGAAGGCGCCGTGATCGCGAAGGCCGAATATCGTTTTGGCCGGTTTGTGGCGGGTGCGCCCGTGGGCCGCATGGCCCGATGCGAAGAGCTCAAGCTCTAACGGCCTTCGATTAGCCGTTTGAGCACACTGCGGTGGCAACGGTCTTCTTGAACGCACGCCGATGAACACAAAAGCGTGAGGGTGTCGCCGGCTTTGTGCTGCTCGACGAGCGCTCGCAGGCGAAACGTTTGGGCCTGCATCTCGTGCAAGAACCGGGATTTGTAGTCTGCAAAGGACAGAGGCGCGCCGCCGCCTTTGCCCCAAAAATCGGCGTGCAGCTCGCGGCTGGGACCAAGTTCGGGCCACCAAGCGTCCCAGGTCTCTTGGGCTTTTGACACGCCTCGGGGCCGGTATCGGGTGACCAATAGCCGAAAGCCATCATCCGGCAAAGCGGGATCGTTCCAGCGGCGCGTGCGGATGGGCATGGATTTAGCTTGTCACCCGGCCAGCAAGGCGGGAAGTTCCCTCGCCCGTTTTGCCGGCTCCTTGCTTATCTTTTTTTGATCCTATCGGCCGCTGGCATCCGACAAGACCAGTGATGCATCACCTGGGTAGACGAAAGTTCATCGCTTCCATGGGGTTGGGCGCGGGCGGTTGGCTTTTAACCCCGATGTTGGGGCAAATTTTACGCCCTGCGTTGGGGGCTGCGACGACCAAGCATCGCGTTTTGTTCTTCGTTGATCGTGCTGGCCTTCACACGTCGATGCGGCCGACCGCAACGGGGGGCCTCAGCATGGGCGGGTACACGGCGCTAGAGGCGATCAAGTCGCAAGTTTCTGTGGTGCAGGATATGTACAACCCGTTTTCGCATCACCTGCATGGGAACAAATGGTTTCTGACCGCGGCAGATTCATCGACGGGCGGCGAGGACGAGGGGGCGCCCCCAGGGCCTAGCCTTGACCGCGCCATCGCGGCCAAAATTGGCACGGATACGCCGATAGGATCCTTAAGCCAGTATGTTTGGTACGACAAGAAGTCGGGCACCCCAAGCGCAGATGGCGCCAACGCGCCCTACGCGGCGGAAAAAGATCCGGTGGTGGCGTTTGCGAAGATCTTTGGCAACACCACCGTGGGCAATGACGCCGCGGCGCAAGCCGCTTTCGCCGAAAGCCTGCGCAAGAAAAAGAGCGTGCTTGATTTCGTGGTGAGTGACTTGAACAGGGCCGCGGGTCGGTTGGCTGGGCCTGAAAAAGCACAATTGGATCAGTACCTCACATCGCTGCGCGAAATTGAGGGCAAGCTCGCGGGCCTGGGGAAAACCACGGCCAACTGCGAAGGCCCTGTAGGCCCTACCGCTGCCCAAATGGACGGAAATTACAAAAACCCCGCCCGCGCAAAAGCGGTGGCCGATATGTTGGTGCAGGCCTTGTCGTGTGGCTTCACTCGCGTGGTCACGATGTCGAACAACAGCAATGACCTTCCGTTCTTGGGGTCATGGAGCAAAGACAATGGTGAAGTTATGCATCCGGGCACGCATCAAATGTGGCACGGCCAGGGCACAGAGGCGCATCACCGCGCGTATTACAACCACTCAGCCGAAACTGTAGTGCACCTTCGCAAGCGGCTTGAAGCGCTTCCCGATGGTGCAGGCACGTTGGCCGATAGCACTTTGATTGTGTTTGTGAATGCCAGCGGAGGCAAGCACCATGGTGGCCAGTTCGACTACGTGGTGATGACGATTGGCAGCTTGGGGGGTAAGCTGAAAACGGGAAGCTTGATTCAACTGCCAACGGCCCCGGTGGTCAGCAACGATCCACGCACCACCATGGTGACGCCCGCCGATGCCAAATCGAAACCTAAAATTGGTGAAGAGGCTCCCGCGCGGTCGATTGCCGACTTTTACCTATCTGTGGCTCATGCCGTGGGCGCTGACCTCAAAACATTTGGTGATCCCAGAATCAACAAAGGCCCTCTGTCGGAGATGTTCACATGAGCCGCGCATCGCTTGTTTCCAAAGCCAACGCATGGTGTCTCAGGCTTGGCGTGGCCGGGCTCGTGGCAGGATGTTCGGGGACCATTGGTGATCATCTGCCCACGGAAGGTCCTGGGTCTGGCTCGAAGGGGGGGCAAAGTGGCAAGCCCGGGACGGGAGGGGAAGAAGAGGTTGTGTCATCCAACTGTGAAATGCTGCCGCGGCGGTTTTGGAAGCTGACGCCTGCGCAAGTGCAAAACACGCTGCGAAGCATTGATGCCAACGTTCCTCTGGTGGCCAGCACGCTTGAAAAATCTTTGTCAACCACATTGGGGTTTCGCAGCGTGGCTTCACGGCTTGAGATGACGTTTCCCCACGTGCAAGACGTGGTGGGCCAGATGGATTTGGTGGCGCAACACCTTGCCAAACAACCGGGGCGCATTGAGCCTTGCTTAAGCGAAGGCTACAACGACGCATGCCTGAACAAAGCCGTTGCCACGGTGGGGGCCAAGGCGTTTCGCCGGCCTTTAACCAACGATGAAGTGGCTACCTATGTGGGATTCTTCAAGCAAGAAAAGGCGCTGGCAGGCAACGAAGGTGCTTGGCAAGAGACGCTCAACGCCATCTTGCTCTCGCACAACACGCAGTTCCGTTCAGAATTGGGAGATGCCACCGCGGTGAAGGCGGGTGTTGTTGCCTTAACGGATTACGAAAAAGCGTCAGCATTGGCGTACACCCTTACCGATGCACCTCCCGACGCGGAGTTGTTGGCGGCCGCCCAGGATGGTGAGTTGAATGACCAAACCCTGCGTGCGCACGCCAAGCGTTTGTTGTCTGCAGGAAAGACGGCGGCGGGCATTCGGCGGTATTTTGAAGAAAATCTGCACGCCGATCTGGTGCTTGAGGTCACGAAAAACGAAATGATCCACCCCGATTTCACGTCAGCGATCCGCGATGACATGGTGGAGGAATTCCGGCGTTTCGTTGACACAGTTTTATGGTCGGATGACGCCAGCTTATCGGCGTTGTTGTCAGCACCCTACACGGTGACCAACAAGCGTTTGGCGGGATATTATGGTTTGACGGGGGGCAGTTCAGACACCAAGTGGGCGAAAACTGAAGCTCCCGGTGAGTTTCGTGCTGGGTTTTTAACGATGGGAGCGTTTTTGGCAGGTCACGGGCAAGATGTAGACACCGACATTGTTAAACGAGGTCGGTTTATTCGTGAAAAACTGCTGTGCGATGAACTGCCAGCTCCCCCGGCCGACGTGAACGCCTTTAATCCCGAGCCGGATGGCCAGTTGACCAATCGCGAGCGGATGAGCGCCCACTTTGAAAGTCCTGCCTGCGCGTCTTGCCACGAACTTATGGACCCACTGGCATTTGGCCTTGAACACTACGATTCCATCGGGCGCTTCCGCACGGTTGATCCCTTGTCAAAGAAGACCTTGGACACCTCAGGCTACTTACTCAGCACCGTTGATGACACGAAGAAAAACTTCGCAAACGCCTCAGAACTGGCACAAGCGCTGTTGGGCACGAAAGAGGCGCACGCGTGTTTCGCCAAGACTTTGCATGCCTTCGCAGCGGGAGACGACAGGCACAACGTTTCGCTCTGTGGGGCGGAGACGTTCGCCGAAACGCTCAAACAAGAGGGCGTGCTTGCGGCGCTGTCGCACTTGGCTTCCGAGCCGGCGTTCTGGCAACGGCGGTTGACTGAGCGCTAGCGCCAGCACCCCTAAAGCACAACGGGCTGGGGGCAGCCGAACACCACATCAATGTCAATGACGGTGCCGTTCTTGATGTCCGTACAGGCTTTGCCTTTGAACGTAACCCTGTTCGTACCCGGATCGTAGCTCCATCCGTTAACGTCATCGCGCGCGAGCGGTTCGGCCACATCATTGAAAAAGACCGACAGGTTGGTCGCATCAGGAGGCCTGCTGTCGAGGGCATATTCGCAGGTGGCCACTTCGGACGCGATTTGTGAGAAAGCGGCGTTGAGCTGCATCTGGCTATTTGCCGAAACCGAGGCATTGGTTCCACCCGCTTTGGCAATTTGGTCGATCGTTGCTGAATTGACTCCCAAACCAACAACAAAGGTTTTCACCGACTTTGCTTGATCCAACAAACGTTTCGCGCCGCACGAACCATTACAATCGGCCACGCATTGGTCGCTCTCCTCGCCATCGGTTAAAAGCAGAATGGCGTTGGCGCGCAGAGGATCCTGTAAGTCTGGCGCCCCGACCAGAGCGCTCAACGCCTTGCCCGTCGACGTCTCCGGCGCACCGCTGTCGCACAGGTAACGAATTTTCCCATTGCCATCTAAGGCCTTGCCGTCTTGGCTGCCGCTGTCAGTTGTCATAGCGAGAAAATTGTTGATGGCGCTGGCGTTGTTGTCCGCGATGGGCGTGACAATGCTGCCCGCCGAGCAACCGCCGGCCAGGCAGCTGGAATAGGTCGCCAGGCCGAAGCGTATCTGCCCATCAAAGGCTTTTGTGACCGTTTCCACAGCTTTCTTGGCCACGTTCCAACGCGAATCTCCCCCTGCATCGCCGTTCATTGAGCCGCTACGGTCAAGCAGGATCAAGAGATTGGGTGCAATTTTGGTCAAACCAAATTTGTTTTGGCCGCACATGCTGCCAATAACGCAGGCGCCGCTTGCATTGCACTCCTGGCCGGTGGGGCAGTCGGTTGTTAGTTTGCAGGCTTCAGGCGCCAAACATGTTCGCGACGACTTGCACGTTTGCGGGGCGGAGCAGTCTCCGGCTGCAAGGCAACTGCCAGACGCTGCACATTCACCCACAACGCTACAAAATTCCGTGGCGGCGCAATTGCCGTTGCTGGTGCAAGGTTTCCGACCAAACGGATCCAGGCCCCCGTCACCCGCAGCATCTGACGGCACACCTCCATCGCCGAGGCCGCCGGATCCACCCTTTTTGGCGCCACAGGCCGCCACAAGGGTGCTGATTGTGAATAAGCTGATAACCAGGATGCGCATAACTGCATTATACGCCTTTGGGCTTGGTTTAACCTAACCCACCAAGCGGTCCATGGCGCGTCGGTGGAAGCTGGGGTTGCCGATTGTCGCTTCGTTGATTCCGTAGGCCTTTTGAATTTGCGCCAACAGATCGTTGGTTGTGGCAATGGGCGTGTCCTTTTCGCGTGAGAAGCGCAGATGACGCCCCGTTTTAAAATGGCCACCAGCGCTGCCCGCCAACATGACGGGAAGCTGCACATCGGAATGAAAGCAGCCCCAAGTGAGCCCATTCATCCACAACACCAAGGTGTTGTCCCAGATGGAGCCTTCACCCTCGGGCATTTGCTTGAGCCGAGCGATGATCGCGGCCAGTTGTTGGGCGTGCCAGTTGCCAATCGCGGCAATGTAGTCATAGTTTCGTTTATAGTCAGCCGCATCAGGTTTGGTGTGCGAGAGATCATGATGGCGAATGGGCACTTGCAGCCAGGGATACGTCATGTTCGACCCCTCATGACCAATTTGAAAAGTTGCCACGCGGGTTAGATCGCAGGCAAACGCCAACGTCAGCAGCTCGAGCTGCGCTTGCGCCACTTCCGGTGTATCTTCCACCGGAGGTTCCCTTTTGTATGGTCCCAAGGCAGGCGCCTCTGGCTTGCTGCATCCCAGGGAATTGTTCATGCGGGTAAGCCGCATCTCCACTTGGCGAATGGAGTCAAAGTAGTTTTCAAGCTTCGCTTTGTCAGCCGCGCTGGACTTTTGCTGAAGGTCTTTGGCCTGAGTCATGGCCGCATCCAGCACCGACTTGCGGCGTGCAATCATCGCTTCCAAGGCGCTGTTGTCGCCTTTGCTGTCAGGAACCTCGCCAAACACGCGCTTATAAAGTTCAAGCGGGTTGGGTTCGGCTGGGGCGGGTTTGCCTTCGGCGTACCACGACAAACACGCATATTTGCCCGTGCCTGAATTCTGCACGCCAATTTGCAACGAAGAGAACTTGGTGTCGTTGCCAATTTTCCGCGCAATCAGTTGATCCAAGCTTGTGGCGCCGCCAATTTCTTCTTTGGGCACCGGCGAGGCAACGCCGGTCAACAAGTTGCAGTAGCCTCCGTGGCCGCTGCTGTTGATGCGATCAAGGCCTTCAACGTAGATCAAATCGCGCTTGTGAGGCTCAAGGGGTTTGCCAATTTCCTGCAGCTCGAAATCGGTTGTTTCACCGTCACCCGTGCCAGTGGCGTAGTGGCGACTTGGACGGTAGTCGGGGGCGAACGGCTGCGCCCCAGGGGCTCTTGGCCAAAACCTTTCGGGATAAGAGCCCAATACGGTGGCCATGGCGATGAAACGCTTGGGGCTTTGGGCTGCCTGCGCGCGGCCACTGCGACCGGTCAGCGAAATCAGCGAAGGCAAGGCGATGGTGGCCCCGGCTGTGCCACGAAGAAACTGACGACGGGCAAAAATTTTCACTGTTGCACTCCTTTGCTGGGCGAACGAAAGAGGAACTGGTCTGACTGCACAATTGTGGGCAACAGCGCCGAAAGGGGTTTGTCGCTTGCCAAAAGCATGTCTTTCATGCTGGAAATTGCTTTGTTGTCGTGGTCGGTCTCAAGCCGTCCCAAGGCAAACCGCAGCACGTTGGTGGCCAGGCATCGGGCAGCGCCCTCATCGGCCGCGAGCTTGCGGCCCAGATCAGCCGCCCCCTTGAACTTACCTATGCCCGATTCGATCACCTCCCCGGAGTCATCGATGGGCTTGCCGTTTTCGGCGTCGCGGAGGCGACCGGCGCCATCGAATCGCTCGAAGCCGAAGCCAATGGGGTCAAACATCACATGACAGGCCGAACACGCAGGATCGCTTTGGTGGTCGTTCGCGCGTTGTCGCGTGGTGGTGGCGCCAGTCGGTGATGGCAAAACGTTGTCCACCGAAACAGGTGGTGGCGGCAGGTCAAAACACAAAACCCGTTCGCGCACAAACACCCCGCGCAAGGTGGGCGAGGTTTGATCCGGGGCGGCCAATTTGGCCATAAGGCCACCCATGGTCAGTATGCCCGCGCGCTGGTCGTCGGCAAAGCTGCGTTTCTCGAATGCATCCGAGCTGGGCTCGGGCAAGCCGTAGTACTTCGCCAGGCCTTTGTTTACGAAAGTGTCGCGGCTGGTAAACAGACTCTTGAAGTTGCCAGCCTCCGACCAAAACGCATCTTCAAGGAAGGCCGCGATCTCTTTGTCCTGCGCTTCGGCCACGGCCGTGTTGAAACCGGCGAACGCCTTGGTCTCTTTGGTCACGCTCTGTACCCCTTCAAGCGCGAGCCATTGCTTGAAGAATTCTTGCGTGGGTACGTGAGCGCGCGGGCTTTTCAGCAACCGTTCGGCTTGCGCCAACACTTGCTCTTTGCTGACAAGCAGATTGTCTCGGGCGGCCTGAAACAGCTCCCCATCGGGCATGCTGCCCCATAAAAGGTAAGAAAGGCGCGAAGCCATCTCCCATGATGTGGGGCGCATGCGCCCGTCACCCGCCACTTCGCCTTGCTCCATGCGGTACTCGAAGTGGGGCGAGACCAAAAGCGCCTGAACGATCAAACGTGCACCTTCGGCGAAGTTTGTTTTTGCACCTTCTTGAAACAGGACAAGCAGAGCGTCTTTTTCGGCTTGTGCCAAAGGGCGACGCCACGCGCGTTGGCCCAGCTTCGTGATGAAGTTTTCCGCGCAAGCTTCGTCATGTTCGCTTCCACAACCTGTTAACTTCGCAACGTTGACCACGGCCCGTTTCGAGATCTCCTCGGCGATCAGCAGGTGCTGTTCGGCCAAGACCGGTGAGAAGGATAAAGCGGCGGCGTTGTTCTTAAACCCGCGCACCTCTTCCTCGGGGGGCAAATTCATGCTCGGCATCTCTATGTCCAGCAAGTCGGCCAGGGTGCGCTTGTATTCCTCATTGGTCAGCCGCCGTATGGGCGTGTTGTTGCCCTCAGGGCCTTCGGGAGCCTCCCCAACGGGCGTTTGAACGTTGCTGGGCGGGTCGTTGGGTCCACCTTGAGGTGGTTCGTCCGATGGGGTTGAGATGATTCCTGAACATCCGCTCAGCACGAGAAACAGCATGGCTGGGGCCGGGGGTAGGGCAGCCCTTGAGGCTGGTCGAATCTCCGAAACTGCATACATACGGGGAATCTCCGGGTGGCGATGAGCATGGCCAACAGGCCGCTTCAGTATTTGTCGTGCCTGACCCCTGATACGGGTCAACGTAGGTGAACGATTTTTTCGTTTCTCGACACTGGGCGCGGGTGGGCCTTGGGCAAACGGCGACTGTCGTTCAGTTTTTTCGTTGGGGTGTCGATTGGAATTGAGAACGATAGTCAGTATCTGTACACTGGCAGCCGTCCTCCCTGATCCGTGCCAAGTTCTATGTCCACCTCCTCTTTGGCGCCCCGCGATTCTCAGCCAAGCCTTGAGCTTGCGCCTGCGGCGTTGGACGAGGCCCCCCGCGGGCCATGCCAAACGTGTTGTTCGGGCGAAGCGTTCAATCACCTTCAAGCTGTGGCGGGCGAATCACAGGCGCTGGAAACAGAGGCGCTGGAAACGGGAGCCCCCAGGCAAACTCCGGCCGAAACGGAAGCGATTCCATCTTCACCCCCGGTGCCACAGCCGGCGGCGTTGGTGCCCGCTTTTTCAGCCTTCCTGCACGCCAGCCGTCGGCGCCCACCCAGCACCCGCGCGGTGCTGTGCTGGTCGCTGGCGGGAGTGCTGCATGTTGTGGTCTTGGGCTGGGGCTTGGCGCAGGCATTCTGGCACGTAGACGAAATCGCGTCGGCGCCCGTGAAAGTGTCGTTGCTGCTGTGGTCCGACATGCGGCTGGTGGCGCCGCCGCCCCCTCCTCCGCCTCCGAAGGCCTCTGCGTCCAAGTCTGAACACAAGGTGGAGACGCGTCCGCGCCCCGATTTGGTGCAACCCACGCAAGTGGCGCAAGCCGAGCCAGAGCCTCAAACGGCAGCGGAGCCGGAGCCGTCTGCACCGGAAGGTGCACAGGCGGGCGGCGTGGAAGGTGGCGTTTCAGGTGGTGTGCTGGGTGGCGTTTTGACCAACACCGTCGCTATACCCGCCGCGCCCACACCGCCGGCGCTCACGGCCTCTGAGCGCGAACGCTTGGTGACCCGCTACATCACCGACAGCCTAGACCGTCGGATCAAAGCGCATCTGTTCTATCCGCCCGAAGCTGAAGAAGACGAACTTGAAGGTGTGATCTGGCTAAGCGTTGTGATCAACGATCGCGGCCAGCTGGTTTCGGCACGCGTGGTGAAGGGCGGCGAACTGGGCGCTTTGAGCCGCGCCGCTTTGCAAACGGTGCATCGCGCGCAGCCCTTTCCTCCACCTCCTGCCGTGTTAGGCAGCAGCGTGGAAGTGCGCGTGCCGCTGACGTACCGGCTTGAGGGGTAGGGGGGTAGGGGGGCGGTCCCCCCACCCAGCCGCGTAGGTGCTCAAGCTTCCACTTGACAAGTCCCTTCTGGATACGATAGTGAGAATCATTCTCATTCGCGCGGTGGTCGCTCTTGCCACCAACGACGGTTTTTCAACACTCAGTGAGTTCACTATCCATGACAACGAAAACAAAAACCTTCTTGCTCGCCGCCAGTCTCTTGGCCTTCACCACAAGCGCATGCGATGACGATGACACGTCCAGCGGCACGCCCGACGCATCTGGATCGGACGCCTCCATGATGCCCGGGGCCGATGGCGGCTTGCCTGATGCGCCTGGCGACACCAATGTGAGCCCCACTGACGTCAACGTGGGCGACGGCGGCGGTGACACGGCCCAAATGAACTCTGCGTGCGCACCGGCCGATCCCAGCACCTATCCCGCAGCGATGTTTGCCGCGAACACAGCGGGCGAGAAGGCCTTCGTAGACAAGCTCAAAGCCTTGAACAAAGCGATGCAAGATGCTGAGACCGTGCTCACGGCGAAGGTGACGCGTCCGCAACTGGACGCCCTGTTTAGTGACGGCGCTAACAGCCTCAAGACGATCACGTCCGCCTATTACGCCGCTCAGATCGAGGCGGAAGGCGCCATTTTCGATGAATACGTTGTCGCTTCGGACAACGCCACCTTCAGCCCAGGCGTTTCGCCAGGGCTCTACACAGCGCACGTATTCAACGCCAAAGGTCTTGACCTGCGTCAGATGGTTGAAAAGGCGCTCTTCTCCGCAGCGCTTTACAAGCGAATGGCCGAGATCTCGCGCCAAGCCACAGTCACTCCGGCGGATGTTGATCGCATGTTGGCCATCATGGGCGGCGCCCCGGCTTTCCCCAACGACGCCATGCTGGACGACGTGGTGGCAAAGTACGCCAAACGGCGCTCGGTCACGACTGATTCCAACAGCCTTTACTTACAGCTCAAGCGCGACTTCATTGCCGCTCGCGCCGCCGCCGCCAATCCCTCAGTTTGCGCAACCGAATTGACGGGAGCGCTGGCCCGCATTCGCTTGGGTTGGGAGAAATCCTTGGTTGCCACCACGTGGAACTACGTGTTCATTGCAAAAACCGCGCTGGCCACCGCAATGACCGACGCGCAAAAAAACACTGTGTTGCACGCGCTTGGCGAAGGCATTGGTTTCACCCTTGGACTGCGCGGCTTGCCTGCATCCGACCGCACCATTACGGATGCCCAGATCGACGAGATCGTGCTTGAGCTCTTCGCCGTTCCAGCGGGCACGGAGGTGAAGGTTACAAACGCCACACCGTACAAGTTCATCACCGATTCGGCCGGCAACATCCTTCGTTTGGATACGGTCATGAACAAAATCAAGAGCGTCTACAATTTCTCTGACGCTGACCTAGAGACCTTCAAAGCAAACCGATAACGGACTTTGAAATCGGGCTCCGCCTCCTTGTGTGGAGCGGGGCCCTTTGCGCGGGAGTTCAGCATGCACAATAGACTCTGTTTCATCGCTTTGGGGTTGCTGGCGTCCACCGTTTCATGCAAAGGGGACGACAACGGCAACGCGATGCCGCTCGACGCATCAGCGATAGAGGTGGGGGCTTTGCCCGATGGTGTTGCGCCAACCAACGCGCAAGATGTGTTGGCGTCTGCTGGAGCCTGTGCCCTGCAACTTCAGCGCAGCTTTGCAAGCCTGACCGTTGCTCACAAGAGCGCGATTGACCTGTGGAAATCGGCCGCTGCCGACGGACTCAAGCGAATGGCCGCCCAGGAAACTTGGCGACAGGCGATGGCCACGTGGCAGCAGCTTGAGGTGTTCCAATTTGGCCCGGCCGCGGTGACCAAACGTCCTGGTGGCCAGGACTTGCGCGATCGCATCTATTCTTGGCCCGCCACCCGCCGATGCGGGGTGGAGACCGCGTTGGTACGGCAACACTACGCGAACCCTGCCATCCTGGACGCACTGTTTTATTTGCGAGGCCTTGATGCCCTGGAGACTCTGCTGTTTGTAGAGGGCAAGGACCATGGCTGTCCCGCCACAGACACGCAGTTCACCAGCGAGTGGGCCGCGATTGATGCGACAGTGCTGAATCAAAGGCGGGCCGACTATGCGGCTGTATTGGCGAACACGTTGGTTGCAGAAGCCAGCGCACTGGTGGCAGCCTGGGCTCCCGAGTCGGGAAACTTCTTGGCGCAGTTGCAGGACCCTCGGGGGGGCGTGTTCGGTTCGCAACAAATGGCTCTGAACGCCGTCAGCGACGCCACGTTTTACGTTGCGCGTGAGACCAAAGACATGAAGCTGGCCGTCGCCATGGGGCTAAATACCTGTGCTAGCTGCTCTAGCAGTTTTGAATCGCCTATGGCCAAGACCACAAAATCCAACATCAGGGCCAACCTGGAGGGGTTTTCAAAGTTGTTGCGGGGCTGTGGCACCAATGGCGAAGGGGCGGGCTTCGAGGATCTTATGTGGTCACGCGGCTTGGGTACCACGGCCGCCGCCATGACCACTCAGTTGGCAGCCGCCATTGCGGCCTTTGATGCGCTTGCTAGCCCCACGTTGGAGACCGCCATCGCGGCTGAACGGCCTCAGGTGGACATTGCCTACAACCACATCGTGAACCTTTCCCGCTTGCTGAAGAGCGATTTTGTGACTCAGCTAAACCTCAACATCCCGATGGATCTTGAGGGAGACAATGACTAGCGGCCTTGTTGGCCGCATGAATGATTTCCTTTGGCGCCCCGTGGATGTGGCGGCGCTTGCGGCGTTCCGGATCATCTTCGGGACGCTCATGTGCTTTGCTAGTGTGCGGTTTTTGCTGTCGGGCTGGATCGAAGACTTTTTTGTCGAGCCTCGCTTCTTCTTCAAATATAGCTTTGCCCCCTGGGTGCAACCTTTGCCGCCCTGGGGCATGTACGCGCTTTATTTGGGCATGGCTGTGCTGGCGCTGCTTGTGGCGCTGGGGCTTTTCTACAGAGTCGCCATCGTGGGTTTCATGCTGGCATTTTCCTACGCTGAACTCATCGACGTTACAAACTACCTCAACCATTACTACCTCGTTGTGCTGCTGGCCTTTCTGCTTTGCTTTTTGCCTCTGCACCGCGCGTGGTCGCTAGATGCCAGACGCAACCCGAAACTCTTGGTCACGACGTTTCCTGCTTGGTACGGCTACGTGCTGCGTATCCAGGTTGGCATTGTGTATTTTTTTGCCGGTATGGCCAAAGCGCAGCCCGATTGGCTGCTGCATGCTCAGCCGCTGTCGATTTGGCTTTCGTCGCGCATTGACTTGCCTGTGATAGGTCCCATCCTGGGGCAACGGTGGGCTTGGTACGCATTTAGCTGGGCCGGATTTCTCTTCGACACGACCATTGTGTTGTTTTTAAGTTGGCGTCGCACACGGTTGCCCGCCTACCTGGTGGTGCTGGCATTTCACACCATGACAAGGGTGCTGTTTCCGATCGGCATGTTTCCTTTCATCATGACGTCGTCGGCGCTAATCTTCTTTTCCCCAAGCTGGCCACGCCGAGTGGCTCTATGGCTCACGCATCGCTTGCCCGCCGCGTGGCGGCCCAGAACCTTGCCAACGCGGTTGGAGGCACATGGCATTCCCGCTGCTCCCAGCAGGTGGGCGCGGCGTTTACTACCCTTGGCGGCGGCCTATGGGGCGCTCCAGTTGGTCATGCCGTTGCGCACGCACCTCTACGGCGGCAATGTGCTTTGGCACGAGCAGGGTATGCGATTTTCTTGGCGTGTGATGGTGCGCGAAAAGAATGGGGCCATCACATACATTGTGCATTCGCCCCAAGCCAACCGCACCTGGCACATTAGCCCCCGGCGTTACCTCACTCAGGCGCAGGAGCGCGAGATGTCGTCGCAGCCCGACATGATCTTGCAATTAGGAAAATTCATTGCGCACGAGTATCGGCAACAGGGTTTCGCCGACGTTGAAGTGCGGGTTGATGCGTGGGTGTCGCTCAATGGCCGCCCGGGGCAACGCTTGATCGACCCAAATGCGAACCTCGACAAGCTGGTTGACACATTGAAACCCGCGTGGTGGATCCTTCCTGCGCCCACCTCAAAACCACCTTCTCTAAACCCTGTTTCATGAAGTCATTTGAACTGCGTTGGTTGTTGCTTGCCATTGCCCTGGCGTTTCTGATCTTCCCAGCCGTCACCTGGGCACAAGGTGAGAGCGTCGAAGGGGCGTCGGCATTGGCTTCCGAGGAGACAACACCTCAACCAGGTCCAGCCGTCAAGGCCGAGTCTACAGGTCTCACCGTTATTGGGCAGCGCCGTCGACGTGAAAAGCGGGCGTCAGCGCATGCCTTGGGCGAGCAAGATCTTGAGCGGCAGAATCACGACGATCCCCATGCGGTGCTGAACCAGGTGCCCGGAGTTTATACGCGCCAAGAAGACGGCGTCGGTCTGCGCCCCAACGTGGGCATCCGCGGTGTCAATCCGGACCGCAGCAAGAAGATTACGTTGATGGAAGACGATGTGCTGTTTGGTCCAGCGCCCTATTCGGCCCCCGCGGCGTATTTTTTCCCGCTGATCACGCGCATGACGGACGTGGAAGTGGTCAAAGGTGCCGCCAGCATCGCGCACGGGCCGCAAACCGTGGCGGGTGCGATTAACCTGCGGACAAGAGACATCCCCACGGGGTGGGCAGGTGGCGTTGATGTTGCGGGTGGACAGTACCTGTATGGCAAAGCCCACGCGCACGTGGGCGCCGGCTGGCAGCGGTTTGGGTTTCTGATCGAGGGCGTGCACCTGCGCACGGACGGTTTTAAGGAGCTAGATGGCGGCGGGGACACCGGATTTTACCGCAACGAGTGGATGTTGAAAACGCGCTACATCTTGAACCCAGGGGCAGCCACGCAACACACTTTGCGGGCGAAGTTTGGGTTCTCGAATGAAGCTTCGAACGAAACGTATTTGGGGCTAACAACGGAAGACTTTCGCCTAAATCCTTTGCGCCGATATGCGGCCAGCCAGCTTGATCGGATGACTTGGGATCGCACCCAGGTGGATTTGCGACATGAAGCCAAAAGCGAGTCTTTTGATGTGGTGACGGTGGTCTATCGACATGATCTTTCGCGGGTGTGGAACAAGGTCAACGGGTTTAGCGGCGCGTCCATCTCCGACGTGTTGAGAAACCCAACCGCCGGTCGAAACAAGATGTTCTACGACACGCTTAGAAATCAGGTTCCTGCCGGCTTCCCGTCAGAAAACATTCTCATTGGGCCCAATGATAGACAGTTCGTTTCGCAAGGCGTGCAGAGCCGAGGTCATTGGCGCACCCGCCTGGGCGATTACCGCAACGAAATCGAGATGTCGGCGCGCCTGCACCACGACAGAGCGTCGCGAGTGCACCAAGAAAGCGCGTACTTCTTTAACAACAATGTGCTGCAGCTGGTTCCTGGCGTGCCCGCTGCAACCACGGCTGATGACACCATGCAAACCCTGGCGCTATCGCTGTTTGCGGGAGACGAGCTTGAGATGGGGCGGCTCACGATTCGACCTGGAGCGCGGCTGGAGGTCATTCGTGCAAGATACGAACCTCGTGCGGGCGGAAACGACATCAAGAACAATGACGTTGCCGTCTTGCCGGGCATGGGGATTCATTATCAGCTGTGGCGTGGTTTAGGGGCGGTGGCGGGGGTTCACCGCGGGTATTCACCGGCGTCCCCGCGCGACGTCGCCGCGCAATCGGAAACCAGCACCAATTTCGAGGCAGGCTTACGCTACGAAGTTCATAAGCTGCGCGCCGAAGCGATCGGGTTTTGGAACGAGTACGCCAATCTCACGGCCATCTGCACAGAGTCTTCTGGTTGTCTCGACGCTGATGTGGGGCGACAAACAAATGCAGGGGCTGCACGCATACGAGGCGTTGAAACGTTCGCACAAACGGCAGCTGAGCTCGCCGGCATCAAACTGCCCGCGATGGTAGCTTACACTTTCACGGACGCGCGTTTTTTGGACACGTTTTCTTCCAATGACCCAATCTTCGGTGCGGTCACCGCAGGCGATGCCATTCCGTATGTACCTAGGCATCAACTGAGCTTGACGGTGGGTGTGGAGCGCCCCTGGTGGGGGCTCACGCTTTCAGCGCTTCATCAAAGCCGCATGGAGGACGCGCCTCCCAGCCAACAGGCGGCGTTGCGCACAGACAGCCTCACCGTCGTGGACGTGGGAGCTCACACCAATTTGCCAGGCAATTCCCAGATCTATTTGCAGGTGCGAAATTTGTTGGATGAGGCTGCCATAGTTTCGTACCGACCTTTCGGCGCTCGTCCCAATGCGCCCCGGTGGGTTCAGGTGGGGGCCAAGTGGGAATACTGAGCTGATCGCTCCCCTTGGCGCCGCCTGCCTACTTGCGCCAAACTAACTTTACGATGAACGACCCCTTTAGCAGTTGGAGCTGGGAGATTCTGCTTTACGCAGGGGGCTTCGCGGTCATCGTATTTCTGTTCATGGGGCCCGCGCTGTGGAGCTCGACCAATGAGTTTATGCTCACCCGGCTTTGGCGTGCCTTGCGGCGAAAACCCCCGGCGGATCCGAGGGCCGAAGCCCCATACCTGCGCGAAGACGACAAATGATCGGTACGGGAACGGCATCCCAACGCCTTCTCCCAGGTGAGAAAATCGCGCCCCCTGCACAACCGTTGTAGCCTTCGTTCATGGAAAGCCGCACGCGCTGGCGCAAGGATGAGCCTGGCTTACGCAAACGCGTGCAGGCGCTAGTCGAAGCGCTTCGCCAAGGGGTGGGCGCGCAGTCGGTTGCGCTGTTTGACGATGACCGAGCCGCGTTGCTGCCTGAGCCAAGTGCATCGCTTTGTTTCTGGGACGCCTTCTGCCAAGCGCCCTGCGTGGGCGTGGGCTGGAACGAAACCTACGCGCAACTGCGCAGCACCGGCCATTTCGAGCACCCCTGCACCTGCGGTGCCCATACGATCAGCGGCTTTGTCATTCACGGGCGTTGGGTGTTATTGCTCATTGCCCCTAGGGTGTTGGATTCGGGCGCCGCGCTCGCGCTGTCGTCGGGCCTCAAGGGCCTAGCCCAGCACCTGCCACCGTGTCGTCCCGCGGATCCGGTGGCCGACCAGCACCGGGAGCCACCCTCTAGCGGGTTGGTTGACCGACCGCTGTGGTGGGTGCGGCCCCAGCGACATTAACGGATCGCCGCCAACCGTCCCTGCCGACTACACCCAGTCCGATACATCCAGATCAGGGAAGATGGGTGTGCGCTCCTCTCGCGCCCGCAGATCACCTTCGCGCAAACTGTCGTTCTCCAGTCCATGCGCAAGCTGATCAAACGCGTTGATGTGCTCGCGCACCCGGGCAGCCCCATATTCAGGCGCCGTGCCCAGCGTGATCAAAAACGTCCAGTCGCTGCTTTGGGCCAGCAGCAGCTCACGCCCCAGTTGTTTCATCGCGCGCCCCACCATGCCATCGTCGTGGGCGTGCACGCGCGCCAGTTTCTGCATGCGCGCTTCGGCCTGATGAAGCAGCGGATACACCCAGGTGGTTTCCGGATTCAGCCACACCTTGTTTGTGCTTTCCGCGCCCCAGGTGGTGGGGGCGATGTTTTGGCGTGGCAAATCGAAGCCCGCATCCAGAACTGACGTGACCGTGCTTGCCAGCAGCGCATCGTCTTGCGCCATCAAGCGAAGCACTTCCTCAAGAAACACGGGGCCCTCGTACCACCAGTGGCCAAACAGCTCTGCGTCGTAGCATGCCGTGATCACCGGCGTTGTGTCGAACTTGGCCGCCAGCGCTTCTACTTGTTTGCGCCGGCTTTCAACGAAGTGTCGCGCATGCACCCGCGCCTGCGCTTCGGCCGCATCCGGATCGTAAAACGCCTTTTCACCCAAGGGCACCAACCGTCCCGTCACGCGGTGAAATTTCAAACCCAAGGGCCGGCGTCGCCCATCCGAAGGCAAGAACGGCTGAATCTCGTTCCACGCCGCTTCGTGCCCGTAGTCACGATGAAATTCACGATACGCCGGATCCCCGGGATACCCTTGATCGGCGCTCCACACTTGTTGCCCGGTTTCATGGTCCCGCGCAAACACCGCCAAGCCAAATGACGTTTTCACCGGCGAATAAAGCCCCACCGGGGAGCGGGGGCGCCCGCGCTCGATCGCCGCCGCTTCGGCAAAGAAGAACTCCAATTCAGCTTCAGAAAGCCTTTCATCCAAACCATGTTCGTAGCCGCATTCCGCCAGCCACATGCCGCGCGGACGCCGCCCGAAGTTGCGGGCGTGTGCGTCCACTCCGGCACGAATCTGCGCGCGTCGCCCAGCGGTTGTGCTCATCAATGGCAGCAGGCCGTGTGTGCCGTTGCAGGTGGCGATTTCAAGGTGTCCGCCGTTCTGTAGTTGGCGCAGAGGCGCCAGCAAGTCGTCTTTGAAGCGCGCAACAAACGCTTCGGTGTCATCACATTGCTGCACCACTTTGTGCGCTGTGCGGCCTTGCAGGCCATCGCCATGCTGATGGGCCTGATGCTTTGCCAGGCGACGCAATCGATCCAAGTAACGGTGAAGCCGCTTGCGCAACAAAGCGTCGTCCAGCATGGCCGCCAATGTGGGCGACACGGTCATCGTTAGCCCAAAGCGCACGCCTTCTTCCTGCAACCGCAGAAGCCGACTCCACACCGGCACGTAGGCTTCCGTTATCGCTTGAAACAGCCAGTCTTCTTCTAAAAAATCCTCATGCTCCGGGTGGCGCACAAACGGCAGGTGCGCGTGCAGAACCAAACACAAGCTGCCGTGGGGCATGCATCACTCCGGTTTGTTCGAGGTTGTTCGCGGCGCAAGCGCCAGGCTGTCGGATGAGGGCGAGGCCGCGTTCCCTGAAACCGGAGCGTCTGTGGGCCGAAAGGCAACGTCGCGCAGGTTCAGCTGGCGCGGCCCAGGTGGAACAGATGAAAGCGG